>SVQR01000239.1 GCA_015065225.1 Oscillospiraceae bacterium
TATAAAGCAGGTCATCGGTGAGACGGAAAATATCCCCGAAGCTCTCGGAATTACCTCCTTCGGTGAGACCTGCGTGCTTCTTGACAAGGATGACAACATTCTTGACAACGCTATGCTTTACACAGATCCCAGAGCAGATATTTCCTGCTTTGACAGAAACACCGTTATGAATACGGCGGGCTGTCCTTTGCACGGAATGTTCAGTCTTCCCAAGGTAGTCTGGATAAAGAAGAACAAGCCTGAGATCTACGCAAAATGCGACAAGATCCTTCTTATGGAAGATTTTGTTGCTTACATTCTTACAGGTAACGCTTGCATCGACTATTCTCTTGCAACAAGAACAATGGCTTTCGATATAAGAAAGAAAGAATGGAGCAAGGAAATATTTGAAATGGCGGGAATAGAGATCGAAAAGATGTCAAAGCCCGTTCCCTGCGGTACTGTTGTCGGAACATCGGATAAATTCGGACTTAAAAACACAAAGATAGTTGTCTGCGGTCAGGATCAGATCGCATCCGCTGTCGGTGCCTGTGCTTTCGAGCCGGGTATTGCTGTTGACGGAAGCGGTACGGTTGAATGTATCACTCCCGTATTCGAGAGTATTCCCGATGACCTTACCACCTGTGATTACGGATTCCCCTTTATCCCCTATTTTGACGGCAATTATGTTTGTTACGCTTTCTCCTTTACGGGCGGTGCTTCTCTCAAATGGTTCAGAGACAACTTTGCAAAAGACGAGAAGTATTCGGCACTTGACGCAAGCATTTCCGATAAGTGCAGCGATGTTATGATACTCCCCCACTTTGCGGGTGCGGCAACTCCATATATGGATGCCGAGGCAAAGGCACTTATTTCAAATGTCACTCTTGAAACATCAAAGTATGACATATACAAAGCCGTTATGGAAGGCGTTGCATACGAGATGAGAGTAAACATGGATGCGCTCCATGAATTCGGTATCGTTCCCAAGAAACTTCTCGCAACCGGCGGTGGCTCAAAGAGCCCTGTGTGGGTACAGATCAAGGCAGACGTTCTCGGTATGCCCATAACCGTCATTGATGCTCCCGAGGTAGGTGCTCTCGGTGCTATCATGATCACCGGCTTCGCTGTCGGCACATTTGAAAGCCTCAAGGCTGCGGCAGAGGTCTACATCAAGATAGGTAAGACATACGAGCCGAACGCGGAAAAGCACGCACAGTATTCGGAAAAGTATGAAAACTATAAGAAGATGTATAAACTCGCAAAGGAGCTGAGATAATGAACAGATATATAGGACATCCTTCACAGCTTTACGGCATTGAAGAACACAAGCTCGTTGGCGGCAAGGCCGATGGCATGAGACTTCTTCAGGTCAATAACGGAAAGGGACTTATGCTGACAGTTTCCGCAGACAGATGCGGAGATATTCCGAGACTCAGCTTCAGGGGCATAAACCTCGGATTCTTCTCCCCCTGCGGCTATGTTGCGCCTCAGTATTACGACAACAAGGGTGCAGGCTTCCTCGGCTCATTCACAGCAGGATTCCTTACCACCTGCGGACTTTGCGCTGTAGGCTCTCCTTGTGAAGACAACGGTGAGGTGCTCCCGCTTCACGGAACGATCGGCAACACTCCCGCAGAAAATGTACAGTATTGGGAAGAAGACGGAGTACTCAAGATAAAACTCACAATAAGAGATGCTACTCTCTTCTCACACAAGCTGGTTCTTACCCGTGAATACAGCATTCCCACAGACAAGAATGAATTCACTGTCAAGGATACTGTCAAAAATATCGGCTTTGAAGAAAGCCCTTACATGATCCTTTACCACATGAACATGGGTTATCCGCTTCTTTCTGAAAACGCTGTTGTAAATGTTCCCAACAAGGGCATCTCTCCGAGAAACGACAGAGCTGCCGAGGGTATCGACAACGCTCTTAAGATGGAAAAGCCTCAGGACGGATTTGAAGAACAGTGCTATTACTTTGATGTAACCGAAGGTAAGGTAAGCATCTACAATCCGGATATCAAGCTCGGTCTTTCCATAAACTACGATATAAATGAGCTTCCTTTCTTCACGGAATGGAAGATGATGGGTGCGGGCGACTACGTTCTCGGACTTGAGCCGGGCAACTGTACTCCCGACGGAAGAAATGTTCTTCGCGAGAAAAAGCTCCTCAAGTTCCTCAAATCAGGCGAGGAAGCAACACAGACTATCACGATAAAGATAGAAGAATAACAGGTCAAAAATTTATTTAATATACTACGGAGGCAAAAAAATGTTAGTATCACTTAAAGAGATCCTCAAGATCGCCGAAGCAAAAAAGGTAGCTATCGGTGCGTTCAACACTCCCAACCTCGAGAGCTTGCTTGCAATCCTCGATGCGGCTGAAAAGACAAACATGCCGGTTATCATCATGCACGCTCAGGTACATGAAGAAATGAAGCTCGTAAGACTTGACTACATCGGCGAGATCATGCTTCTCATGGCTGACAAGGCAAAAGTTCCGGTATGTGTTCATCTTGACCACGGTACAGACCTTGCTTACATCAAGCAGGCTCTTGACATCGGTTTCACATCCGTTATGTACGACGGTTCCGAACTCTCTCCCGAAGAAAACTATGCAAACACCTGCGTAGCTGTTGAGCTTGCCGCAAGATACGGTGCAAGCGTTGAAGCGGAAATGGGCAGCATGGGCGCAAGAGAATCCGGCGGCGAAGGCGGAGACAGCGTATATACAGATCCCGAACAGGCAAAGGTATTCTCCGAAAATACAGGTATTGATGCGCTTGCTTGCGCATTCGGTACAGCTCACGGTCTCTACCTCAAGACACCTCAGCTTGACTTCCCGAGACTCGAAAAGATCAACGAGCTTCTTGATATTCCGCTTGTAATGCACGGTGGCAGCGGCGTATCCGAAGAAGACTACAAGAAGGTTATCGAAAGAGGTATCCGCAAGATCAACTACTATACATATTCCGCAAAAGCGGCAGGAACAGCTGTTGCGGCTATGAAGGACACAACATTCTTCCACGATATCGCAACTGTTGCAAAGGAAGCGATCCAGGCTGATATCGAGAATGCTATCAGAATGTTCTCTTAATTATTGACATATTCGAATCGAGGGTGTACCGTTTGGTGCATCCTCTTATTTTATAAGGAATCTCCCCTTACAGTTACGAATACGGATACTTTACATTCTTCACAAAAAATGACGGAGTCGGCATTTACGCTTTCTCCGTCTTTTGCTTGTTTGGTTTAAATTACTTTCTCCAGAACACTTTAGTCGAGGCTTCTTCCTGATCGTCCGTTACAAAGTATACCTTGTTTCCGACACCGCCGAAGCTCTCAAGGAGCTTTTCCGAATCCCTATCACAGAAGTATCTTGATACCGTGCCG
>SVQR01000240.1 GCA_015065225.1 Oscillospiraceae bacterium
CGATCTTCCTTACAGGATCATTTTATTCAGCTTTTCTTTTTTGCCGTGTGAGCGAAGAAGTGCCAGCCGCCTACATCTCCGGAATCGCCGGGATCGTCTGCGAGAAGCTCTTTATAGTTGAGAGCTACCTTCTTGAACGCATTTGCGTACTGCTCTATAACTTCCTTATCGTAATGCTTGAACCACGGAATGCTGTATGTTGCAGCTTCGTATTCTTCGGATCTGCCAAGCTCCTTATCAAGCTCTCTGACATCTCTGTCGGCATTTGCTACTCTTGTGGGAGCGCCTGCGCCGTAAACATCGAATGTATTGAAAAGACCGTGTGTATGGAGAGGTCTGTTGCATCCGGGAGATGTGGAAGCACCCTCTGCACGTACAGCCTCGCAGAATCTTGTAACGGAAAGACCGCCCAATTCTTCTTTTCTGTAAAGACCTGTTGCCGCATACCAGCCTGCCATGTTGGAGCCTGTGGATTCGTCAACTCTGTGTGCACGGATTCCGGGAACGCCTTCGAGAAGATCCCAGAAGTAGTTCATTGCTTTTCTTATTTCAGCACATCTTTCATCGTAGTACTTAAGCTGAACAAGACCTACAGCGGAGCTGAGCTGATGCATTCTGTACTTATATCCGCCTGCGGGAAGTCCGAGGTAAGGAATAAGGTCGGGAGAAGTGATATATTCCTTTTCCATTCTTTCATAATGTCCGAGAGAAATGGCATGATCGTATATTTCCTTATCGTTCGTAAGAAGCATACCTGCTTCGCCTACAGCAAAGGATTTACCGCTCATGAGAGACATGCCGGCAGCATCACCGATGCTGCCGAGCTTTCTTCCCTTGTAGTAACCGCCCTGTGCATGGCTTACGTCTTCAATGACTTTGATATTATGCTTCTTTGCTATCGCCATAATTCTGTCCATATCGCAGGGATATCCTACATAGTGCACACAAATGATAGCCTTTGTTCTGGGAGAGATGCAGCGCTCAATATCATCGGGGTCTATGCAAAGAGTATCTCTTTCGATATTGGCAAATACAACTGTAGCCCCTAAAGATAAAGCGGGAGCACCGGAAGCCCAGTATGTAACTGTAGGACAAATAACCTCATCGCCCTTGCGTACACCGCAGCCGTACATAGCCGCCTGAAGGGACGCTGTACCGTTATTGAAGCCCAAAGCATACTTCGTGCCGTTCCATTCGGCAAACTTCTTTTCAAATTCCATTGTTACGGATGTTCCCGACATTGCACCTGCTCTGAGAACGTTAAGAACAGCGTCTTCATCTTCCTTGGTGATTATCGGCCACTTGAAAAGCTCGGGATAAGATTTTGTTACGGCTTTGTTTCCGCCGAATAAAGCGAGTTCTGACATAATAATTCCTCCATGTCTGAAAATGTTTATATTATATGCAAGTCTTGCAAGTCTGTTTCACACTTTTGCAACACAACAAGTATACCAAATTATTACGCTTTTGTCAATATACATTTTAAACAAACAGCAACTTCATGTAAAAAGAATGCCGGCAGCTAAAGTCTTAAAAAGTTTTATACATCATATGTGGTTTTGCGGTTCATCAATTCCTTTACGGAAGAAGCCGGATCTGCGCCGTGATTTATTATTTTATCTGCCGCAAACGATATGGGCATCTCCACACCGTACTTTGAAGCAAGTGCGATCACGGCGGGAAGTGCATTTATTCCTTCAACGACCATTCCCACTTCTTCAACCGCTTCGGCAGCCGAAAGACCGCTTCCTATCAAAAAGCCGGCTTTATTGTTTCTGCTGTGACGGCTTGTGGCGGTAACTATAAGGTCACCCACTCCCGCAAGACCGTAAAATGTTCTTTCATCGCATCCTAAAGCTTTTCCAAGACGCGATATTTCAGACATCCCTCTTGTTATCAATGCCGCCTTGGCATTGTCGCCATATCCTAAGCCCTCGGATATTCCCGCCGCAAGAGCTATGACATTTTTAACCGCACCGCATATTTCAACGCCCAAAACATCGGTATTCGTATAAACTCTGAAAAATTCGTTTGAGAAGGCGTTCTGAATTTTCTTTCCCGTATCAATATCGGAGCAAGCCGCAACTATTGTAGTTGGAAGAGACCTTGCCACCTCCTCGGCATGGGTCGGACCCGAAAGTGCCACGATCCTTTTACGTGCATCTTCCGTCAGGGACATCTCATCGGCTATGACCTCCGTCATCGTCTTAAGGCTTCCGCTTTCGATCCCCTTTGAAAGATTTACGATGATCTGATCGTCTGTTATATAACCTTTGGCGGATGATGCAGTTGAGCGGACATACACAGAGGGAACGGCAAAAAGGATAATATCCATTCCTTCGCAGGCTTCCTCCAAACATTTTGTAAGCTTGATACCGCAAGGTATCCGAAGATCGTCAAGCCTTTTATATATACGGCTGTTATTAAGCTCGTCTATTTCCTTTGACACGGCAGACCACACGGTTATATCGTATCCGCATTCAAAAAGCATTTTTGAAAGGGCTATTCCCCATGTACCTGCACCGAGAATTCCTATATTCATCTTGTTTACCTCTTATTCAAATCGATTCAATGCCTCCGTAAATCAGAGCATCCAGCAAAGCTTCACAGCCTTCGTAAATATCTTTGTAAGCAATATCAAATCTGCCGCTGTACCAAGGGTCGGCAACATCTCCTCCACGGGGAGTAAGCTCCATAAGCTTACGTATCTTGTTTTTCGGATCAGATCCGAAGATCCTTGTCATATTCCGTATATTAAAGCTATCCATACCGATAAAGAGATCATAATCATCATAATCGCTTTTCCGAAGCTGTACGGCACGCTTACCGTTACAGGAGATACCGTGAAAAGAAAGCTCTCTTTGTGCGGGAGGATAAACGGGATTTCCAACACTGCCGTATATTTCCTCACTGCTTGTGGCAGAAGAAGATATAAGGAAACGCTTTTCCATTCCCTTCTCCTTCACAAGCTTTTTGAATATAAATTCCGCCATCGGACTTCTGCATATGTTGCCGTGGCAGACAAACATAATCTTTATCATTATTTTACCTTGCCTATCATACCAAATGAACCGTATGAGGTCTTGAGATATTCACCTTCGCTTATTATACCGCCCTTCAAAAGCTTTGATGCAGATTCCCTCATAGTTATCATACCGGTTTCAACAGCATACCTTTCTATTTCGTACGCCGATGCATCCTCATATATCATTTGAGATATTTTTTCGTCCTTTATCAAAACCTCGTGAACGGCTATTCTTCCGCTGTATCCCGTATAATGGCACCTCTCACATCCTTCACCGATCCACGTTTCGTTAATCTCGAGAGATGAAAGAAGCTCATCCTCCGATGTCACGGGCACAGCCTTTTTGCAATG
>SVQR01000241.1 GCA_015065225.1 Oscillospiraceae bacterium
GATTGTGCCGCAGTAGCCCTTCTGAGCTGTATCGTACTTGAGAAGGTTAGCGAGCATGGAAGGCTTTGTGAGGTCGTTGATAGCAACAACATCGTAACCTTCAGCACCGAACATCTGGCGGAATGCGAGACGGCCTATACGACCGAAACCGTTAATAGCAACTTTAACTGACATTTTAATGTCCTCCTGTAAATAAATTTTTTACCCTTATATTTTAATACAAATTCTTCCCAAATGCAAGAGACTTTGGCATTTTTTTCACATTTTTTAAAATTTCATCGCTATTCACATATTACCCGACAACTCAATAAATTATTCTTGCCATTTTAAACAAAAAAAATTAAGTTTTTACGGAATTCATCCGTTTGTTCTGTCATGAGATGCCTCGGAAGTTCCGCTTATCGGTATCTTTTCTCCAAGGTACGTCGGTTTTACATTAAAAAGACAGCCGAAGAAATCCTTGAATACTGCAAGGGATTCACGGAATTTGTAGTAGGTCATTCCCGGCCAGTCGTAATCGTCACATACAACACCGTAGGCTTCTATTCCGTTCTTTCTTGCGTTATATACTGCTCTGTACAAATGATATTTCTGTGTTACAAAAACAGACTTTTCAACATCGAATATGGCTTTTGCGCGGTATGCGCTTTCATATGTCGAAAAGCCCGCATGGTCGAGGAAGACATTTTCCTTTGATATATCGGAGTTTGCAAGAGCATAGTCCATCATATTGTTTACTTCATCGTATTCGTGCTGTCCGTGGTCACCGGTCATGAGCATCTTTTCGGAAACTCCGTTATTGTACAGCTCTATTGCAGTATCAAGCCTGCTCTCAAGCATATATGAGGGACTTCCGTCATCTCTCACATGAGCGCCGAGAACGGTTATACAATCAACATCGGTAAGCTCTGCAGCCTGCTTATCCGTCAGGATATACTTTGAAGAATAGGATATTACATATATATTTACCGCAGCAAAAACCACTATGGAAATTGCGGCTGTTATCAACATTGTTACAATTATTCTTTTAAGTATCCTTTTCATTGTACACCACCAAAATTCTATTTCATATTTTAATTTACACTCAGTTAATCTTTCATTTCATAATCATATGGTACAATTGAGCAAATATAAAGAAAGGACAGCACCATGCTGATCAAATCCAGATGAAACAGATAGCACTTCAGCTTTTCTCTATAAAAAACCTCTCGCACGAGCATCCCGACGGACTTCGCGAGACTCTCAGAGTTGCCGCCGGGCTCGGATACAACAGTGTTGAGTTTGCGGGATATTTCGGTCTTACCATCGACGAGATCAAGGAGGAGCTCAAAAAGAACGACCTCTCCGTGACGGGAGCACACATAGGTATTGCGGAGTTCGAGAACAATTATGCGGAAACGGCAAAAGGTCTCAAGGAACTCGGAGCTTACTCCGCCTGCGTTCCTCACGCAAAGTTCGAAACCGCCGAAGAATGGGCAGATTTCGGAAAGAGGCTCAATGTTATCGGAAAGAAGCTTCGGGAAGACGGTATCCTTTTCGGATTCCACAATCATGTCATTGAGTTCGGAAAGTTTGACGACAAGAGAATAATAGATATCATTTTCGAGAGCTGCGATCCGGAAAACGTATTCCTTGAATTTGATACGAGACACTGTGCCGTCGCCGGTGTTAATCCCGTAGCCTATGCCATGAAGTATAAGGGAAGGATCCCTGTTCTTCACGCAAGAGATACCGATATGAAGGATGACACGGCAGTAGGTGCAGGTGTTGTTGACTTTGCGGCAGTTACAAGAGAAGCCTGCGGTATCAATGCGTATGTTGTTGAGAACGGAAATATCGGCTTCAATCTTGACCAGCTTCGTGAGTCTGCGGCTTTTCTTAAAACGCTTTAAAAATCAGGATATAAGATTTATGGAATGTGGATTTCCGCATGAAGGGGTTGCTGTTTTGCAACCTTTGTGTGCGGGAATTTTTTTATTTTTGTTTTGATCTTCCGAGGGTTATGAGGGAGTATATTATCCAGCCAAGCGCACAGACTGCATCGGAGAACAGAGAATAAATCAGTATTATCAGCCACAAAAGTACATCCCACCCGGTAACAGTCATGCAAAGAATTCCTGACATAAGGGAAAGAACAGTGAAGATAATTACCGGCATAAGTCGAATAAAAAGAGAACGCACCTTAAAACACAAAAGCATCTGCAACGGCAAGAAAACAAACGCCGCCAATGCCATCACTATGAGTGTAAGATTAACATCTCCTATCCATATATCAAACATATTAAATCCCCTTACTCTTGCAGAAGAAATGTACACAGAGCTTCCGGGGTATCACATACCTTGACAACACCGGACTGCACAAGCTCCTCCTTTGTTCCGTATCCGTACAGAACACCTGCTGTCGGGATATCGAATTTTGCCGCACCTTCGGCATCGTGGCGTCTGTCACCTACCATTATACATTCAGAGGTATCTGTGATATTGCAATTTTCGAGGCAATATGCTATCACCTCATCCTTATGCATCCTTGTTTTTTCGTCCATGCAGGCACCGCCGATGAAGGTGAAGTACTTTGCAAAGCCGTATCGTTCCAGAATCTCACGGGCAAACTTTTCCGGCTTTGAGGTTGCAAGTATCAGCTTTTTTCCGTTTGCATGAAGAGCTCCGAGAAGCTCCTCTATACCGTCGTAAGGTGCATTTTCAAGTATTCCCACGGTACTGAACCGTTCACGGAAATACTTTATTGCAAGCTCGGCTTCTTCCGTTGTCATGCCGTATTTTTCACGGAAGGCATCTATGAGCGGAGGACCTACAAAATATCCGAGATCTTCGGCTTTTTCGTGTATTCCGAATCTTTCAAGGGCGTATGCTACGGATCTTGTTATGCCCGGTGCGGAGTCGGACAATGTGCCGTCGAGGTCGAACAGTATGTATTTAAAGCTCATATCATCACCTGCCGTTGTTTTGATGTAATCATTATATCATCCCGCCTTTATCTTTTCAACGGTAATATAAAGGTACAATGTAAATAATAAGTAAATGGCAAACAAGTCTTTATCCTTATTGATTCAATAAGAGGCATCCAGGCTGCCTGTCACTCAAAAGGAATCTTTGATTTCTTTTAAATGAGGAAACAGAACCCGCCGCCGCGGAAAATCCGCTATGCGGATTCTTCCATGAAATAAATTCACTATGTGAATTTTTTCTTGCAGCAAAGCTGCTCTTAGAGGTGGGGACATCTTGCCTAAGTTCAATAAGGGGCTTCCCCCGTCATTCAACGTGGCAAGAGGCGGAAAATTTGCTTTGCAAATTATTCCATGAAACAAATTCGCTTTGCGAATTTTTTCTCGCAGCAAAGCTG
>SVQR01000242.1 GCA_015065225.1 Oscillospiraceae bacterium
TTTCTTTCTCCTTATATGTTTGCTGTTTTTACTTTACTGTTTTAAATGACTGCTGCTTATTATCCGCGATCTATCTCTTTTTCTATCCTTCCGATAAGGTCTGCGATAGCTCCGGTATCGTTGTCACAAAGTACAAGTATACCGGGGATCTCTTTAAGATAATCCATACCGTTCAATGGTGTTGCACATCTGTCTGCCATTCTGAGCATCTGCTCATCGTTTTCATAGTCACCGACCGTAAAGATAGTTGCATCCGGTTTTCCGATGACCTGCTTCAGTTTTTCAAGCATCATGCCTTTTGTACCGTTTTTGGGCATTATCTCAAGAACTGTCGGATGTGCGTAAATGAATTCAAAGGGAAGATCCTTATCGAGAGTATCAAAGTATTCTCTGATATGATCCACCTGCTCCTTTGTTCCTTCAAAAAGTATCTTATGCCATCTTGAAGTATCTGATGTTGTATGTATGTCTCCGATCACAATTCTGTCCGTGAAGATCCTGTACCAATTATCGCCTTTGCTGTCGGGGAGAAAGCTGCAGTACATCTTTCCGTCAGAGCTTACGCGCATCCAGAGCTTGGGTTCAAGCTGTGCACATTTGTCGATGATCGGTCTTACCTTTTCGTAATCGAGAAACACCTCATATTTGATGCTTCTGTCGTTCATGTCACAGATATACGCACCGTTACAGCCGATGATCGGTATATTAGCTATTTCATGTATATTGGGAATGGAGGAAAGGATCAGATAATCCTCACGTCCCGTTGCAACTGTAAAGCTGCCGCCATTTTTCTTGAAGTATTCTATAGCTTCGAGGTTTTCCGGAACCATTCTTCCCTTTTTGCCGAGGAAGGTCTCATCTATATCCGAAACTATTATGATGTTATCAAACTTTGCCATTTTTACCTCTGTGTTGTTTTTCTGAGTTTATCAAGAGTCTCAATGAAATATTGAGGAAGCTCAGAAGAAAACTCTATGTATTCGCCTGTTATCGGATGTCGGAAGCCAAGCACCTTCGCATGAAGAGCCTGTCCGTGTATCCCGAATTTATTTTTGCCTTCTTTGGGAGCATACAGCGGATCTCCGACAACAGGATATCCCATATATGCCATGTGAACTCTTATCTGATGGGTACGTCCCGTTTCAAGCTTCATCTCGCAAAGGGAATAATCGTTGAAGTTCTCAAGAACTTTGTAGTGGGTTATTGCCTCTTTGGAATTTTTTTCGGTAACTCCCATCTTCTTTCGATCGTTCGGATTCCTGCCTATCGGAGCGTTTACAGTCCCTTCGGGCTCCTTCGGATGTCCGTAAAGAAGGGCATTGTATATTCTTGTAAATGAATGTTCCTTTATCTGCTCTGCAAGCCCGGTGTGAGCCTTATCATTTTTGGCTACCACCAGAAGTCCGCTCGTATCCTTATCTATTCTGTGTACGATACCCGGTCGTATTACTCCGTTAATTCCGGAAAGCTGACCTTTGCAATGATGCAGAAGAGCATTTACAAGTGTTCCGTCGGGATTTCCCGGTGCGGGATGCACCACCATTCCCTTTGGTTTATTTACGACAAGCAGATGCTCATCCTCATAAACGACATCTATGGGAATATCCTGCGGCTGAGCCGTACAGTCCTCAGGCTCCGGTAAAGCTACGGTCACCGTCTGCCCTGCTTTGGGTTTAAAGCTCTTTTGAGTTACCTGTTTATCACCGACACTCACAGAGCCGTTTTCTATAAGCACCTGAGCAGCACTTCTTGACATATCGCAGTTTTCCGCTATAAGGGCGTCAAGCCTTATGCTTTTTTCGCAAATAAATACTGCTGTATCCTCGAAAATATCAAGGTTATATTCCTTTTCGGACAGATTATTGTTCATTTGCATCACCGTCCGCACTATCTGCTTTTTCCTTTTCGGCAGCAAGTTTTTTGGCCTTTTCCAGCTTGCTGTCTATAAATATGATATATATAAACAATAGTATCGTACCTACAGTTACCGCGCAGTCTGCTATATTGAACACAGGAAAATCAATGAAAGTCGCCTCAATGAAATCCACCACAACTCCGTCAAAGAGTCTGTAGCCTTCGCCGAACAATTTCACACTTCCGTCAAGAAGCTCCTCGGTATAGAGAATACGATCTATCATGTTTCCGATACCGCCGCCGAGAATAAGTGCAAGCGGAAGCTTCATCATAAAGTGGGATTCCCTGTATTTTGCAAGGATAAAGACTATAACCGCGATGGCCACGGTTGAAAGAATAAGGAACACCCATCTTTTATCGTCAAGCATTCCCCATGCCGCACCGTCGTTTCTTATGTAGGTGAAGTCAAGAATACCGGGAATGACCGTTACCGACTGCTGAAATGCCATATTGGAATTTACAATAAACTTTGTCAGCTGATCCGCAATTACCACCAGCATGGTTATGATCACTACCGCCATTTTCCACCTCTTAGGAACTTAATTAAAAATGCCCGTACCGCAAATCCGAGTCTACGGCACGGACACAATATTTTACGCGTTACCGCCTGTTACGGCTGCACATCTCGGGCAAAGGTGCTGTCCTTCACCGATATCTTCCGCATCTTCGGAAACGAACCAGCATCTGTCACACTTATGACCTACCGCTTCACTTACTGCGACTTTGATTCCGCTTTCTGTTTCGGCAAATGCCTTTTCGGGAGCTGTCTCACCGACATGGAGATTTACCTTGGAAACGATGAATACTGTCTTAAGATCGTCACTGAATGCCTCAAATGTCTTCATTGCTTCGTTGTCGGCATCGGCATAGATATCGATACAAGCATCAAGGGACTTACCGATGAGCTTTTCGGCACGAGCAACTTCCAGTGCCTTCATAACGTCATCACGAACAGCAAGCAATCCTTCCCATCTTTCGGCAATATCTCCGAAGTTGTATTCTTCGCTGTATGTGGGCATATCGTTAAGGAATACGCTTTCTGCCTTTTCGCCGTCAAGGTGAGCCATATAACTCCATGTTTCTTCAGCTGTGAAGGAGAGGATAGGCGCGATGAGCTTAACTATACCGTTGAGAACGATATACATCGCTGTCTGTGCGCTTCTTCTCTGGAGGCTTTCCTTGTTTTCACAGTAAACTCTGTCTTTGGTAATATCAACATAGAGCTTTGAAAGCTCGTTTGTACAGAAGTCGTGTACCTCGTGATAAATGATATGGAATTCAAATTCGTCGTAAGCCTTGCGTACCTTTGCTATGAGCTTATTGTATTCGCAAACTATCCACTTGTCTATCTCATATAGCTTATCAAGGGGAACCATATCCTTGTTGGGATCGAAGTCCGCCTCTGCAGTTCCGAGATTTGCAAGAAGGATTCTTATTGTGTTTC
>SVQR01000243.1 GCA_015065225.1 Oscillospiraceae bacterium
CACCTTCGTAATTATTGCCTGTTATGTAGTACAAAGCCGCCTTGGGACATTTGACGGAAACCTGTGCGGAAGCATCGAGATAATTCTCGTAAACAAGCAATACGCCGTGATGGATATGAAGGGTGTAACTTTCACCGAGATCGGTAATTTCTACAGCTATCTTAAAATCTTTATCACGCAGAGCATCTCCGTTGAGGATTATGCCCATATTATCAAACAGCAGACGTGCCGACATACCGAGCTGAAGTGCGCCCGTTGTCTTTGTCTGAGGGACCTGTGAGGACATATTTCCGTTTCTCAGCTCACTTGCACCGCAAAGATATGCGTTTCTCCATGTTCCCGATTCGGACTGATAGCCGAGCTGTTCGAGAGCATCGGCACACAGGAGTCGTGCTGCGGTATTATCAGGCTCTGCAAAAACTATTGCGTTTGTGACCTCGGCTACCCACTGATATTCGCCGTTATCGAAATCCTCCTTGGCTTTACGCAGTACTTCATCTATGTCACCAAGGTATTCTACCCATTTCTTTGCGCTTTCGCTCGGTGTCAGAGGATCGAGATTTACGGGATTTGCGTCATACCATCCCATATATTTCTGATAGACAGCCTTGCAGTTATGGCTGAGAGTGCCGTAATACTGACGGGTATACCAATTCTTTTCAAGAGCCTTCGGGAGCTTTATTACGGCAGATATCTCATTGGGAGTATAGCCCTGATTTATATATCCGAGAGTCTCATCGTTTATGAACTTATATACGGCAGCCGTGTCTGTCATATATTCCTTTACCGTCTTGTTTCCCCAATGAGGCCAGTTGTGAGACTGGAACGCCACCTCTGCCTTATCGCCGTAAAGTGTCAAGGCTTCTGTTATATAGCCTGCCCATGCCGCACCGTCACGCACCTGCGCACCGCGGAGTGTGTAAAGGTTGTGAAGTGTGCCTGTACAATTTTCGGCAAGCCACAGAGCGTTCATATCGGGAAACCATGTGTTCATCTCGGAGGGTGCTTCGCTTCCGGGAGTAAGCTGGAATTCCATTCTGATACCGTCTATGGTAAGAGTTTCTCCCGTATATGTTATCTTATATGTGGGAGAGATATAAGAAAGCGTACCTGTAGACTGAGCCATTGCGATACCCATTGACATTCTTCCCTTGACGGAAGGCTCAAGTATTACTCCGTACTGATAATTGGCACGTCTTCCCATCCCCTTGCCTGCGTATACATTTTCCGACATTACATATTCTTCAAAGTTTTCAGGAACAATGATCGGTATCTTGCCGCTTGCTATCTGTTCGGATATGGGTAAATTCTTATCCGCCGCCATTGATCTATCCATAAGTGCGGCTATACCGCCAAAATGATCCGCATGGCTGTGAGATATGACGATTGCCTTAATCGGACGTTTGCCGAGATTCTTTTCGACAAGCTGCATTGCCGCACTTGTACACTCGACGCCGTACATGGTATCAAATATTATCCAGCCGGTATCGCCTTCTATCAGTGTCAGATTTGCAATATCATAGCCTCGCACCTGATATATCCCGTCGGCAACCTTGAAAAGTCCGTATTTATAGTTGTTTTTTGCGTTTTCCCAAAGTGAAGGGTTTACGGTGTCGGGAGCTTTTTCATAGTCATCAAGGAAGCTGTATGCGTCCATGCTCCAGATAAGATCACCGTTTTCATCACGAAGTTCAAGTGTTTCCGGTGCATCAATAAGACCTCGGGATGCGTTTTCTGCCTCACTTGTGTCGGAAAAATCAAGCATGGAATAAAAGGCGGAGTTGATTTCGACGGTATGTGTGGTTGCATCCTTAGGCTCTGCGGTGAGTCCGAGCTCCGATATGATATCGGTACTGTCATCCGAGCCTGCAACGGCTTCTTCGGATTCGGATATCTCACCTTTTTCGTCGGTATCAACGGTTGGTGAGCAAGATACGGCAGTAAATGCGATACATAGGGACATGATAGCAAGAAGTAGTTTTTTTAATTGATTCATACAGATTCTCCTTTTGATATGGCTTATTTTCACGGAAATATAAAAAACGGATAGTATAAAAAACCGACAAGACTCCACCGAATCCTGCCGATCTTGGTCGGAGTGAGAGGATTTGAACCTCCGGCCTCTTGGTCCCGAACCAAGCGCTCTACCAAGCTGAGCCACACCCCGTTATTAAATTTTAATATAGAAAAAAGCTCCGACTGATTACTACCAACCGGAGCCTTTTACTGGTCTGAGTAGCGGGATTTGAACCCACGGCCTCTACCACCCCAAGGTAGCGCGCTACCAACTGCGCTATACCCAGATGTTTTGTTCGGGCTGTTCCCTCACGCAACGTTGTTATTATATCACCAAAACTTTGTTTTGTCAAGTGTTTTTCCCGATTTTTTTTATTTTTTTGCTTTTTTGGTATTTATACCAATTAAACGTACGACTTTCGTACCTTTTTGTTTAGATTCCCAATCCTTTGCGAGCCGGTGTTTCGGATACATTGTGAAAGCGAAAAATATATAATTCCTTCATAATTACAACTTGACATATTATGAATTTTGTGTATAATATATTCATAACAGGAGGTATTTAAATGAATAAGATAAAGTCATTTTTCGGGAATATCGGAAGTAAAATCCGAAGCGTTCCCTTTATTGACAGTTCCTTTACAAAGATCAAAAATTATTTCGCCGAACACCCTTTTAAAGCACATCTCAAACTATCCCTCATTCTTTCTTTTTTAGTTGTAATGATAGTACAGGGCTTTGAATGCAAATCTGTTTTCGGCGGTATTGTATTTATATTCGGAAACACATATTTCTTTATAATCAACTATCTTATCGTTCTGTTTACATATGCCATATTGTTCCTCTTTAAAAAGCGTATGATATGGATCTGGCTGATAACCATCCTGTGGAGCGTTCTCGGTCTTGCAAATTACATTGTTATGATGTACAGAGCTATGCCGATAGCTGCTATCGATTTTGTGGTCATGACAACCACACGTGATATTATCCCCCATTATTTTTCGGTATTTCATATTATACTTGTCATTGTGCTGGTGCTTCTTGCCATCGCTTTGTTTGTCTTTCTTTTTATCAAAGCAAAAAAATATGAACGTACACCGGCAAAGGCGATAGTTCCCGTTATATGTGCAGGCTCGCTTCTTTCGGTATTTCTCATCGGCGGAGGTGTGACGGGCAATCTGAAGATATCCTACAGTGATGTTACGGGAGCTTATGATGAACACGGTTTTATCTATTGCTTCTCCTCTTCCCTTTTTGTCCGCGGTATACCGAAGCCGGATGAGTATTCGCTTAATGATGTGGAAAAGATAATGAAGAAATATG
>SVQR01000244.1 GCA_015065225.1 Oscillospiraceae bacterium
TTGATAAGATGCTCCTTGGTCATGTTTACAAGACCGGTAGCGGAGCTGTACGTCTCCCAGCAGCCCTTTCTGCCGCAGGTACACTGCTTGCCACCCTTCTGGATAACAACGTGTCCGAGTTCAGCGCCTGCGTGGTTGAAGCCGGAATATACCTTACCGTCAAGCACGATACCGCCGCCAAGACCTGTACCAAGTGTGATCATAACGGAATACTTCGCGCCCTTTGCAGCGCCTGCGATAGCCTCGGCCTTTGCAGCTGCGTTGGCGTCATTTTCTATGTATACCTTATCTATGCCGAGATATTCCTTTAGAAGATCGGCAATAGGGAAGTTATTAAAAGGAAGGTTGTTGGCATAAACTACAACTCCGGTGTCGGAATCTGCTGTTCCGGGCGTTGCGATGCCTGCATAAGCAAAATCGTCGAGTGTGAGTCCTGCGTTTGCAATAAGCCTTTTGCAAAGGTCAGCCATATCCTTAATGATAAGCTTGCCATCGCGGTTGGCAAGAGTAGGAACGCTTCCTTTTGAAACGATTTCATATTTTTCATTAACGATACCTACGGCGATATTTGTTCCGCCAAGGTCAATTCCCAAATAATACATATAATTCAACCTTTCCGGCAAAACGGAATAACTTTTTGTTTTGCTCACTTTAATTATAAATTAAACTTACTGAAAAGTCAATAGACATACCAAATATAAGAAAAAAATTAAATTTTCACATAATGCTCAAAAAATCTACACAAAAATTACCGTGTCAAAAAAATGCTCATCGAATTGTGCAATATGCACAACCTGAAGAAAAAATATTAAGTGATAAAAAAATATCAAAAACCTATTGACAAACGAGAAAATACTTGAAAAACAAGACACTTTTGGAAACGAGGAAGCTATTTTTTTATGCATTTCAAAAATATAATTTACAAATTGTACACAAAATCCCTTTTTTGGATGTCCGAAGAAGGCAATTTTTTTCTTCTTATTAATAAATAAAGGAAAAGGCGTATTGACTTTGGTAATCTTTTATGATAAAATGAACACACAAGAGGTATAATTTGTGCAAAATCACATATTACCGAGTCCCGCCCCAAACGGCGGGATATTACTTGCAAAAATGGAGGAATTCTTATGAAAGCAAAAGCAAGAAAACTGCTGGCGTTGCTTCTTTGTGTCCTGATGCTCGCAGGAACAATGGTAACGACAGTATCGGCTGCTTCCGGTGCTGGTGGAGGCTCTTCTTCATCGTCTATAGATGATGTTGCGAGCATTCTTAACGCTATGTCCTACACTGAGTACATAAAGAAGCACGCCGACAAACAAAAGGGTAGCTCTGTTATCACAATCGATGCTAAAGATTATGTCAGCGCTCCCGACACCGTTGAGATCATTGACGATTACTACGGTGAGGACGATGTACTCTACATTCCCGAGGTTGGAACGGTTACATGGGAGGTTGATGTTCCCGCGGAAGCTCTCTATACCATCGAGATTGAGTATTGCCAGTATTCCGGCAAGACAAATTCCATTGAAAGAGTATTCTATTTGAATGGAACGGTTCCTTTCTCCGGCGCAAGATCGGTTATTCTTTCAAAGACTTGGAAGTATGACTATACTCCTGACAAGGACGGAAACGACTCCTTTAAGCAGGAGGGTAAGGAAGGATTCGAAAACGACGTTCGTCCTTCTGTAAGCGAGGATCCGACATGGACAACATACGCAATATCCGATTCCAACGGATATTACAACTTCCCCTTTGAATTTTTATTCTATGAGGGTAAGAACACTCTTACATTCGAGGGTTCGAGAGAAGCGGTGGTGATCAAATCCATTAAGCTTGTTCCTTATGAGGAGAATATTTCTTATGAGGATTATCTTAAGCTTTATCCCGACAATTCTCAGCCCGGTGTTATCCAGAAGATTGAAGCAGAGCATACATCCAATGTTTCAAACGTAACTGTATACCCTGTATACGACAGAACCTCTGCTATAACAAGCGGTCTCACAGGTCCCCAGTCTGCCAAGGTAACAAAGTACAATACAGTAGGCGGTACTCAGTGGCAGAACATCGGCGAGTGGGTTGAATACGAGATAGATATTCCCGAGGGAGCTTCCGGATACTATAACATAGCTTTCCGTTACAAGCAGAATCTTCTCAGCGGTATGTTCGTATCAAGAAGAATATACATTGACGGAGAAATCCCATTCAAGGAAGCGGGCTTCTGTAATTTCAATTTCTCGGACGATTGGCAGGTTAGATACCTCGGCAACGGCGATACAGATTACAAGTTCTACCTTTCTGAGGGTAAGCACACTGTAAGATTCGAGGTTGTTCTCGGAGATATGGGCGAGCAGGTTGAGCAGGTTAGCGAATCACTTTCCGTTATCAACAGCTGCTATCTTGAGATCCTTAAGCTTACAGGCAGCACTCCCGACGAGGACAAGACATATGGCTTTGCAAGAGTAATGCCCGATGTAATCTCCGCTTTGATGGAGGAATCTGTAAGATTGAAGGGAGTTTATAACTACCTTACTGAAACAACAGGTCTTGCAGGTCAGCAGACAGCTACACTTCAGCAGCTTTATAACCTTCTTCATAAAATGGCGAGCGATGAGAAGGAAATAGCTAAGAACCTTGAAACACTTAAATCCCAGATCGGTAACCTCGGTACATGGGTAAATACAGCAAAGACTCAGCCTCTTCAGGTTGACTACATACAGATTCAGAAGGCTGAAGAGGAGCTTCCTAAGGCCGACGGTAACTTCTTCCAGTCCCTCTGGTACGAAATCAAGCTTTTCTGGTATAGCTTCATTATTGATTATAATGCAATGGGCGCCACAGAGGATACAACTGTAGAGCCTGTTGAGGTATGGATCACAACTGTTGCAAATACAACAGGTAGAGACCAGGCTCAGATAGTAAGAAGCCTTATTGAAAACGACTTTACTCCTAAAACCGGAGTACCTGCTTCCATCAAGCTTGTTGCTGCAGGAACACTTCTTCCTTCAGTTCTTGCCGGAGTAGGTCCCGATGTATCACTGTTTGAAAACAGCACAGCTATTATTGACTATGCTCTTCGTAGTGCTGCAATGCCCTTGAATGAGTTTATAGACAGAGATAAGGCAGCGGGAACAGATGTTCTTTCTTGGTTCCCCAATGCAGCGGTAATTCCTCTCACATTATATAATTACGATGCAGATACGAATACAACAACCGAAACATACTACGGTCTTCCTGACAAGCTTGACTTCCCCATGATGTTCTACAGAAAGGATATTCTCTCCGACCTCGGACTTGAGATTCCTAAGACATGGGATGATCTTCTTGCTATGATACCCGTT
>SVQR01000245.1 GCA_015065225.1 Oscillospiraceae bacterium
GAACCTGTCATACTCTGTTGTAACAGAACTGTCGCCGTTCAGGTCTTTAGTGGATTTCTTTATGTAATCTACCATCATATCGTGCGTCCATGTACCGTCAATTACAGCTTTGTAAGGATATTCAAGACCCAGCTCATCACAAAGTGTCTTGTTGAATGCTATGCACGCAGTACTTGCAAGAGACTTGAAGTTGTAGTCGCCTGTCATGCAGTAGATCTTATCACCGAAGCAGATATCCCTTTTTACATTGGAATACCACCAGGGGTTATCCGTATTTACATACTTCAGCTCGTTCCAGTCAACAAACAGACCTTCCTCAATAAGCGTCGGCATCATACCGTGCTGTGCATGGATGTAGGCATCATATGTGTCGTCACCGCCCTGAATGAGTGTCCTTATAAGGCTTGATTCGTAATTCTGATCTTCGCCGCTTGAGGTCTTTGCTGTGCCGACAAAATTCAGCTCTACTCCAAGTCTTTGTTCAACAAGCTTGTTTCTTGTGTAAACGGCATCCGTTATGTGGTGTCCCGTTTCTTCCGGTGCAATAAAGCTCTGGCTTGCTGTGGGCATTGCGACATAAAGATCGAACGTTTCGCCTTCAAAGCGAAGGTCCTTAGGAAGCCAAAAATCATCATCTTCAATCATCTGAGCATTGTCCGATTCCTTTTCGTCCTTCTCCGACTTGCCGCAGGAATAAAGAGCAGTCATAAGTAAAGAGCCTGCCGCAAGAAGTGATATTATTCTTTTTAGTTTCATATATGTCTCCTTTATTTGATATATATGTCAGTTGATATCGCAATCCGCATACAGAAGTGCTCTCGCAATCGTTTCCGTCGGAACATATGCCTCGGAAAGTGCCTCTGTCTTTGCACCGAAGTCACTTCTTGTAAGTGCAAGTGCAGCTTCCGCACCGCGATCCTCACCGAGTGTAAAGCAGAATCTGAAAGTGTGCGGATGAAGCTCGAATTCAGGCTCCGGATTTGGTCCGCAGGAGTGGCTTCCGAGACCGCGCATCTTATAGTCGATATACAGATAATTCTTGTCCGCCTCCACAATCTCGTTGCTGTGGAATGCGTCTGTGAGATTTTTAAGAGACATTCCGTGATAGGAATATGCAAAGTATTCGTTTGATGCGATGGTTATACCCTTCTCACCGTTGCCGACACTTACAAATAACGTATTTTCGTGGTTGCCCGTATCCTGTGGATAGTCAAACATGAAATTAAGCTCGGATATATCACCGCTGTAAAGGCCTATAGGTGCTGCAAGCCTGCAATCATTATAGCTCTGCTGTTTACCTCTGCCGTACCACTGTACATTTTTGTAATCCTTGGGCATCGTAAACATTATACCTATTCTGGGTATCTCAGTCGCCATTCTGCCATAAGGATCGCCGACAATATCAAAGAATATCTTTCCGTCGGCATATATCTCATAGCGTATCTCCATGTTGTATCCGACATTCTTCGCCGTAGGACAGCACTTGCCCTTGACGACTATCTCTGTCTTAGCGGCAAGCTTTTCAACAGTCATTCCGCCGAGCCTGAATCTGAACTCCTTGAGAAATATCTGATTCCATTTTGTGATATACCGTCTGCGGAACTTTTCGATACCGTCATTGTCTGTGGGAGCACGATAGAAGCAGAATTCACATCTGTCTGAAATGAGCTCCTTGCCTTCCACCGTGTATTTGCTGATAAGTCCGTCGGAGAACTCTATGCCGAAGTCCTTGCCGTCAACGCAGAGCTTTCCGTTCTTCTGATATATTTTGTGTTCCGCAACTTTTGCTTCATGCTTTTGGAGTATTCTCTTGTCTGTCAGCTCAAACTGTTTGGAGGCAAGCACCTTCTCACCGTCACAGTAATGAATATCGAGATAATATCTTGCACTCTTGTTTGTGTTTGCAAGGGAAAGATCGAGGCTCGGCTCAAACCATGTGTGCGGTGCGAAATCCGGAAGCTGCATCTCGCCTGTCTTTACCGCAATATAATCTTCGCGAAGCTCCCATCTGAGAGTTATGTAGCCTGCATTCGTAAAGTCGTTGGTATTGAGAAGTCTTATGTGTCCGTTCTCGTACTTTGCGTATATCGGCGAGGATACCTCCTTCAGCTCATACCATGAAGGCTTGGGCGTTCCGTCGGAAAGTAAAAGTCCGTCAAGGTTGAAGTTCGCCCAATGGCAGTATTCGCCGAAGTCGCCGCCGTAAAGAGTATAGGGCGTTCCGTTCTCATCCTCAGCATAGAATCCGTGATTCTTGAACTCCCACACAAAACCGCCCGCAACGTGTTCGTTTGCATAAATGTAATCCCAGTAACCTTCAAGGAATCCGGGGCTGTTGCCCATTGAGTGTGCATACTCAACATATACCACGGGGTATCCCTCCGGTGGATAGTTCTCCTCGATAAAGCTCTGCGATTTGTAGCCTGCTTTCCTGAAATGGATGAATTCGGGATTTATAGGATCGTCCTGTACCTGCATTATTTCACGGGTGGGATCGAACTTTCTTATGTACTGCTCGCACTTGCGGATATTCTCGCCCTGACCGCATTCGTTGCCTATAGACCACATGAAGATGCAGGTCTCGTTCTTATTGGACTCACACATTCTTTCTACTCTGTCGATATATGACGGATACCATTCGGGGATCTTTGAAAGATAACCCTGGTCGCCCGTGACCATCGCACCGTGTGTTTCCATGTCCGCTTCATCCATCAGGTAAAGACCTATTTCCGTTGCTATCTCATAGGTTGCCGGATGATTTGTATAGTGAGCACATCTTACAGCATTGAGATTGGAGTCTTTTATAAGTCGAAGCTCCTTTTCTATCTGTTCAACAGACAGTGTCCTGCCGTTCCAAAAGTTGTTTTCATGCCTGTTTACGCCCTTTATGTAGACAGGCTTTCCGTTTACAAGGAATTTGTTGCCATCAACGGAGGTATGCATGATGCCGACTCTCTTGCTATGTACCTCAAGCACCTCTCCGTTCTTTTCGAGAGCGATGGTAAGGTCATAGAGATTGGGAGTTTCCGCTGTCCACAGCTTTGCATCGGGGATGATAAATTTATGCTTTATGCTGTCCGAGATATCAAGCCTTACACTCATGCCGTCAAGTGTGATATTGACTTTGCAGTCCTTATCGTAGCCTTCGCCCGGCTTTATATCAACACTTATGCTGTCATATTCTGTTGTAACTCTGTAATCCCATATATGATTTTTTCCGAGTTTCAGAAGGTATACATCCCTGAAAATACCGTTTGCGAGAAGCATATCCTGATTTTCAAGTTAGGTCGCATCGGAATAG
>SVQR01000039.1 GCA_015065225.1 Oscillospiraceae bacterium
TATATTCGTCAAGCTGTGCTTTGGTCTTGGCTATTCTCTCATCGCAGGCAGTAATCCTTTCGTTGTACAGCTTTATATCGCCTTCGTTTTTGTAAAGGGCGCTGTCCGTATTGGAAAGGTCGTTGCGAAGTCCTTCTATGAAGCTCTGTGTTTCTTCCCTTTCTTCAAGGGATTCCTTTATTTCTTCCGAGAGCTTATCTATCTTCTCCTGCGTTTTGGATATCCTCTGTTCAAGCTTTTCTATATCGGCACCTCTTGACATTATGCCCGCGCCCTTTGCGGCAGAACCGCCCGTATATGAGCCGCCTGCGTTGATGAGCTGACCGTCAAGGGTTACTATCCTGAATTTATAGCCGTATTTCCTTGCGATAAATGAAGCATTGTCGATGTTATCCGCAACTGCCGTTCTTCCGAGCAGATACTGTGCAACTATCTCGTATTTCGGCTCATAGGAAACAAGATCGCTTGCAATGCCTATATATCCTCTTTCCTTGGAAAGTCCCGGCTGTGAGAGGATATTCGCACGGATGGATGTCAGGGGCAGGAATGTCGCACGACCTGCATTCTGCTCTTTAAGAAATCTGATCGCATCCTTTGCCGCCTGTTCGTCCTCTGTTACGATATTCGATACCGCCGCACCGAGAGATGTCTCTATCGCGGTAACATACTCCTGCTTTGCGGTGATGAGTCTTGACACGGGACCGCATATTCCCTTAAGTGACGACTCATTGACAACAGCCTTTACGCTTCCCGGATACCCTTCAAGCAGCTTGTCCATTCGTTCAAGCATTTCTTTTCTGTGCATATCCGCTGTAAGGAGGGCATTCTGTTCGTTACGCTCACGAAGTTTTGCATCATGTCTTGCATTGGCTTGGTCAAATTCGCGCATCTCCTGCGAAAGCTCCGCAGATATCTCTGCTTTTTCCGCTTCTATCTTTACTCGTCTGTCAACAGCGACCTTGAGAAGCAGCTCTGCTTGTTTCTTCTCTTCTTCGGCTTTTGATATCTCCGCATCAATAAAGCTTCTCTTGTCGGATTCGGATCTTGCCGCATTTTCGGCTGCAGCCTTGCTTATTCTTGCGTTGGTAAGCGTTTCCTCCGCGGCACGGAGCTTTGATGCTGCATCCTCATATCCTGATATCTTTTCGGAAAGAGCTTGTCTCGATTTTAGCAGCTTTTCTTCGGCAATCTGCTTTTCAGCCTGTGCCTCCTGTGCCTCTATCCTGCTCTTTTCCTCATTCAGCTTTGCTTCGGAAAGCTCTTTTTCAAGAGTTGGCAGTGTCTCCTCGGCAAGCTGTTTTATACGGAGCGACAGAGCCTGTCTTGTTGCCTCATGGTGGGCAATATCATTCTTTGAAAGCGAACGAAGCGATTCGAGATTTGCCTTTTCCGCTTCAAGATTTGAAAGCTCCTCTCGGATAGTCTCTGCCTCAAGGACGGCTGTCTGACGCTGCTCGGATACTTCCTCGGTACGTCTTTCGGCTTCCTCAAGCTCCTGCTCCTTGGCTTCGTAGTTTCTTTTTGCCTCAGCCGTCTTCTGCTCGTACTTTTCGCTCTCTATTGCCGCTTTTGTAATCTTGTCAAACCAGATGGCAACCTCAAGCTCTTTCTTCCTGTCTGCGAGCACTATGTACTTCTTGGCGTTCTCCGCTTCCTTTTCCAAAGTTCCGATCCTTGAGCCTATCTCATTTGCGATATCGGTCACTCTTATAAGGTTGGCATCCGTCTCCGCAAGCTTCTTTGTTGCGTCGTTCTTTCTGTATCTGAACTTTGAGATACCTGCGGCTTCCTCAAATATATGACGTCTCTCATCGCTTTTTTGCGAAATTACCTCTGCGATCTTACCCTGACCTACGACGGAGTATCCCTCTCTGCCTATACCGGTGTTGAGGAACAGCTCGTATATATCCTTGAGCCTTGAAGTCTTTTCGTTTATTCTGTATTCGCTGTCTCCCGAACGGAAATACTTTCTTGTTATCTTTACCTCATCCGTATCAACGGAAAGCTCACGTCCGCGGTTATCCATTATGAGCGATACCTCACAATATCCGGTGGGACTTCTTTTTGCCGTTCCGCTGAAGATGACGTCCTCCATCTTGGAGCCTCGCAATGACTTCGGCGACATTTCACCGAGAACCCATCTTACCGCGTCCGAGATATTGGATTTTCCGCTTCCGTTGGGGCCAACGACAGCCGTAATGCCTTTGCCGAATTCCATTCTTGTTTTATCCGGAAAAGATTTGAAGCCTCTCATTTCAAGGGCCTTTAGATACAACTGTCATTCACCTCGCTTCTTTATGGTTTCTGTTATTATCTTTACTTTGTTCTTTGGTATGTCTTTGCTTTCTTTTATCTTTATCTCTCTTATCCGCATGCCTTTTTCACGGAAAAACTCTGTGATCCTCTGTTTGTTTACTCTTTTCTGTCCCGAGACCTTGGATGTCTCACCCTCGGCACAAAAAACGGTAAGCACTGTTCCGGGATCTTCCGATGATTTCATGTTTTCCGCTATCTTTTCACACTCATGAAGCATAATATCCAGATAGTACCTTGCCACGGTCATCTCGCCTATCGCGCTGTGACTTGCTCCCGCATATACATTATCATCGGAAAGCCCCTCACCTGACTGAAGACCGATTCTGAGAAGTTTTACACCGTTATCCGCAAACACTTTATAGACCTTTGCCGAGCGTTCTGCCGCTTCCTCGTTTGTAAGAGGTGTATACTCTCCGCTTTGCGACATATTGCACAGCTGAGTGCCGCGGAACACCACCGTAGGATATATCCTCGCACTTTCCGCACCCATATCACATATTCTTTTTGCCGTCATGACCTCACTTTCAGGTGTTGCACCGGGAAGCCCCGTCATCATCTGCCCGGTAAGTGAAAATCCGCGTTCCGTTATGAGTCTGCAGGCTTTTTCGGTAGTCTCTGCCGTATGACCTCTGCCCGAAAGTGTCAGCACCTTATCATCCATGCTCTGAATGCCCAGCTCTATATGCCGTACGCCGTACCTTTCAAGAATATCAAGTATCTCTTCGTCAATGTAATCCGGTCTTGTTGACAGCCTTATTGATGCGACCTTGCCTGACTTTATGTAACCGTATGCGGTCTCAAGAAGCCTTATCATATCCTCTCGCGGGATGCCTGTAAAGCTTCCGCCGAAAAAAGCTATCTCACATTCACACATTTCGCTGTCAAGCGTTGCAAGGCAAGCCTCTATCTCCGGTACAATATCCCTTTTTGAGCCTCCGTCTTCTGTCTGCGTTATGGTATGCTGATTACAGAACACACAGTTATTTGGACAGCCCTCATGCGGGATGAATATCGGGATATTGACATGACGTTTTTTTATGCTTTGATTATTCATTGTCCTTTTGCTCCGAGAGCTCACCGAAAAGGATCAGTGCTTCTCTTGCTGCTCTCTGCTCCGCTTCGCGCTTGGTGCTTCCGCTTCCCTTGCCTATAGTTGTATTGTTGAGTCGCACCTCAAAGAAGAAGCATTTTTCATGTGCCGGACCTTCTTCGCCCACAAGAACGTATTCCAATATCTCGCCCTGGCTCTTCTGAACAAACTGCTGAAGCAGGCTCTTGTAGTCCTCGCGTCTGCCCTGCTTTATGAGCTTATCTATCTTTACAGTTATGTAAGGAAGCAGAAATTTCTCAGCCTTCAGAAAGCCGCCGTCAAGATATATTGCCGCAAGAAGTGCTTCAAATGCATCTGCAAGGATAGCCTTATGGCTTCTGCCTCCGTTACGCTCCTCACCGTGACCGAGAAACATATAATCACCGAGAGACAGCTCCGTGGAAAATTCATGCAGTGCACCTTCGCAGACCGCATTTGAACGTATCTTTGTAAGCTCACCTTCCGGAAGATCCTTGAATTTTCCGAATATATACTGTGAGGTTATTATGGAAAGCACCGAGTCACCGAGAAATTCCATTCTTTCGTTGCATTCGATGTCCACATTTTTTGTCCGCATCTCGTTGGAATAGGAGGAGTGAGTAAGAGCTGTTCTGAGATAGCCTTTATCCCTGAATGTGTACCCTATCTTCTCCTCCAGTGCCGACAGCGGATACGGGAAGGAGTTATTACTCATATATCTTTCCTTCTTTCTGTTATTGTCCGCTTTCAATTGTCTTCCGATGCCTTCTTGTATGCTTCGGGATTTGCCGCCATCTTCGCATATTCCTGGATTATTCCGGAAAGTGCGTATTCCTTAGCCTGAGCGATACAGCATTTTATGCTGTTTGCCTTGGAAGATCCGTGTGCCTTGATAACAGGTCTGGATATTCCGAGGAAGGGAGCACCGCCGTATTTATGATAGTCCATGGTATCGCGGAGCTTGTTTATCTGGGGAAGCACAAGAAGTGCGGAGGCTCTTGATACGATACCTGTTTTGAAGATACCGTTGAGCTTTGACTTCATGAACTGACCGAAGCCCTCGCAGAGCTTAAGCACGACATTTCCCGTAAATCCGTCGCACACAAGGATATCGCACGCACCCATGGGAAAATCTCTTCCTTCGACATTGCCGACGAAGTTGAAATCATATTCCTTCATCATGGCATGGGTATTTCTGTAAAGCTCCGTACCCTTATGTTCTTCCGCACCGTTGTTTATAAGACCAACCCTGGGGTTTTCAACGTGCATTACCTTTTCCATGAACAGCTTTGACATAACTGCAAATTCACAGAGGTTTTCCGGTGTTACATCTGTATTTGCACCGGCATCTGCGATCATCATGGGGTTTCCCGCAAAGGGAGGAAGTATCGCACCGAGAGCTGCACGTCTTATACCCTTGATCCTTTTTACGATAAGAGTCGATCCTGTGAAGAGCGCGCCGGTATTTCCCGCACTGATGAGAGCATGACCTGCGCCGTCGGCAAGAAGTCTCAAAGATACCGCCATGGAGGAATCCTTCTTCTCACGCATTACGCTTGAAGGCTCATCTTCCATTGTAAGCGGCTCGCCGTCGGTATGATATATCTCGATGTTTGCCTTTTCGGCGGGAAGCTCACGAAGCACGTTCTTGATGATTATCTCATTTCCGACAAGTACAATATCAACGTTGCTTTCTATCGCACCTTCAAGTGCGCCCTTGATTATCTCGTCCGGTGCGTTGTCGCCGCTCATACAATCTATAATTATTTTCATTTACGGTTTTCCTTTCGAATATTATAACGCATCATACTGTAAAATGATTTTCTGTCACTTCTTATATCCGCACTTTTCATTGTGACAATATACACTTTCCTTGCCCTTTTTACGAAGGAGAAGACCTCCGCAGTCGGGACACTTTTCCTCAAGCGGTATATCCCATGTTGAGAACTTGCAGTCAGGGTAGCCCTCGCAGCTGTAGAATACGGTTCTCTTTCTGCCATGCTTTATCACTATCTTTGAACCGCAAAGAGGACATTTTACATTCGTATCCTTTGCTATTGCCTTTGTGGTCTTGCATTCCGGGTAATTTTCGCAGGCATAGAAGCTTCCGAATCTGCCCTTCTTTATGACCATACGCTTTCCGCACTTTTCGCATTTCATATCGTCCGGAGCATATTTTACTTCCTCAGGTGCTGCCTTTTCCTCAGATTTTACAAGGTTTCCGTCGGAATCTATCGGCTTTGTGTTCTTGCATTCAGGGTAATTGGGGCAAGCTGCGAATTTGCCGAATCTGCCGTTCTTTATGACCATCCTGCTTCCGCATTTTTCACAGATTATATCTGTTTCCTTTGCCGCCACCTTATAGTTGCCTTTTTCTATCTCTTTTTCCGCTTTGTCAAGGTCTTTGGCGAATTTTTCGTAGAATCTTGCCAGAACATCATTCATGTTGCGCTCTCCGCTTTCAACCTCGTCAAGAGCATCCTCCATCCTTGCGGTGAAGTCATAGTCCACTATATCATCAAAGTTGTCCTGCATAAGCTGCGTCGTAACTTCACCCAGAGATGTGGGAATAAAGTTCTTGCCTTCGCGCTCTACATATCCTCTTGAGATGATAGTGGTTATTATAGCTGCCCATGTTGAAGGTCTGCCTATTCCTTTTTCTTCAAGAAGCTTTACAAGTGACGCTTCGGTAAATCTTGCGGGAGGCTGTGTGAAGTGCTGTGTGGGAGAAAGCTCCAGCAGCTTCAGGACATCCCCCTGAGTCATAGGCGGAAGACCTGCTTCCTTTTCCGTCTCATCCTCATCGTCCGTCTTTTCTTCATAAAGTGCCATAAAGCCCGGGAATTTTACAGTATAGCCGTTTGCACGGAAGATATATCCGGCGCTTTCTATCTCTGCACTGACAGTATCAAGTACCGCGGATTCCATCTGGCTGGATACAAATCTGTCCCAGATGAGCTTGTATATCCTGTACTGATCCGGAGAGAGAGAGCCCTTTATCATATCCGGCTCGAGCTTCATATCCGTGGGGCGGATAGCTTCGTGGGCATCCTGTACGTTCTTCTTTGTCTTATAAACTCTGGGTGCCTTCGGGCAATACTGTTCGCCGAATTTCTCCGTAATATACAGCTTTGCCGCATCCGCTGCAGTTTCGGATATTCTCAGAGAGTCTGTTCTCATATATGTGATAAGACCGTGTGTGCCGAGAGAACCGAGGTTGATACCTTCATAAAGCTCCTGAGCGATACGCATTGTCCTTTCGGAGTGATACCCCATTCTGCGGTTTGCTTCCTGCTGCAGAGTTGATGTGGTAAAGGGCGGTGCGGGATTTTTGAGCCTCTTGGACTTCTTGATACTTTTTACGCTGAATGGCGCGCCTATCGTAGCATCACGCACGATCTTCGCATCACTCTCGCACTTAAGCTCCATCTTCCCTTTTTCGGTACCGTAGAAGCTTGCCTTGAATGACTTTTTCTCACCTGTTTCAAGGTTTGCGTCTATCGTCCAGTACTCTTCAGGGTTGAACTGCTTGATCTCATTTTCACGTTCAACTATTATCTTTGTTACGACAGACTGTACTCGTCCTGCGGAAAGTCCGCTCTTTATCTTCTTCCAGAGTACAGGACTGAGCTTATAGCCAACTATTCTGTCAAGTATCCTTCTCGCCTGCTGTGAGTTTACAAGATTCATATCTATCTTGCGGGGATTCTTTATGCCTTCCTTTACGACAGGCTTTGTTACCGCGTTGAAGGTGACTCTCTTTGCCTTTTCCGGTGAGAGCTCAAGGGCGTTCATAAGGTGCCATGCTATTGCTTCTCCTTCGCGGTCAGGGTCCGTCGCAAGATATACTGTATCTGCGTTTTTCGCTTCCTTCTTGAGGTCTGCAATGAGAGGACCTTTGCCTCTTATGTTGATATATTTGGGTTGAAAATTGTTTTCTATATCTACACCGAGCGTACTCTTGGGAAGGTCTCTTATATGGCCGATAGATGCCACTACCTTGTATCCCTTACCGAGATAGCTCTTTATTGTTCCTCCCTTGGAGGGTGACTCAACTATTACAAGATGTGCCATTGTTGTTTTTCTCCATTCTTCCGTATTTACGGTTATGTCAGAGCCGTATTTTGATTTTTACGGTATTTCTTTACTGCTTTATTCGTACCTTTGCGCCTTCCGTCTCGACAAGTCCACTCATCTCAAGGATGGTCAGGGCGATATTCACATCAATCGGATGGATACCTGTCTGTTCGCTTATAGTGTCCGCTACCATACTGCCGTTTGAAGCAATACAGTCGTATATCTTTCTTTCCGTCGGATTCAGAGAATCAAGACCAAAATCCGGCATGGCGATCTTTGCCTTACTGTTGGCGTTATGCTGTTTGTGAATTTCGTCTTCTTTCTTCTTTGCGATTGCAGATTCTTTGCTTATTGTGCTTTGATTCTCCGTCGAAGGCTGTACTTTCCCATCCGCCACGGAAGAACTTCCTTTTATGACACGTATCCTCTTTGTGGAACGCTTTTCCGGCACTTCGGTTATCTGAGATGCGGAAATCCCCGTTATTCTGTGAGGATATAGATAAGTGTAATTCTTCAGGATATCCCACGAATCAAATACAGGGTATGCACCGTCACGGATAAGATTGTTGACACCTGTACTTTCCGGATTGGATATATCGGCAGGGATCGCATAGATATGTCTGCCTTGCTCCGAGGCGTGTCCCGCCGTTATCATCGCACCGCTTTTTGTGCTTCCTTCACCTACGAGCACTGCATTGCTGATACCGCTTATTATTCTGTTCCTTACAGGGAAATATGATCCGGTTATTTCCGCAAACGGTACTCTTTCCGTGATGACAAGTCCCTTTTGATACATCTCCTCGAACAGCTCTTTGTTTTCCAACGGGTATATCTTTTCTATACCGCTTCCGATAACACCTATGGCAAAGCCCGAACTGTCAAGTGCCGCCCTTGTTGCCGCAGTATCAATACCGCTTGCAAGTCCTGTGACCACGACAGCCCCTCCGGATGCAAGTCCCGATGCTATCTTATAGGTAGAGTTCCACCCTGCGTCGCTGTAGCTTCTTGTACCTACCACCGCAAGACAGACATTGTCATCAATATCTATCATCCTGCCCCTTGTAAAAAGCACCGGCGGCGGATCCTTTATCGCACGCAGACGTTGAGGGTACAAATGAGAAGTGTACTCAACTATTCCAAAGTGATTTTGATCGCAAAACGCCGCACTTTTATATGCGTGATCCGTGTTTTTATCGGAAAGCCTCGCCATTATCGTACTGTTTCTTTTTATGCCGATATGTTCGTATTCGAGGGGTGAGAGCCTGTAGATATTTTCAAAGCTTCCGTATTCTTCAAGAAGTCTTTTTGCGTATATGCTTCCCGGACCGAGTGCCTTGGAAAGCCATATTGCAAGTATCTTTTCGTTCATTACTTACCTCAATTCCGCCTTGCGGTATACAGAGCTGTCCTGTCACCTGCTGTATATATCGCCTGTTTTTCTTGCTTTTTCCCAGATCAGTATAGCTGCCGCAACGGATGCATTCAGCGATTCCGAACCGCACTGCATGGGAATTATTATGCTTCCTGTACAATTCTCAAGTACCGCTTCGGACACCCCGTGACCTTCGTTGCCGATTATTATGCTGTCACAGGGTTCAAAGGTTATATCTGCGATGCTCTGTGCTTTGTCCGTCAATGCCGCAGCATATACCTTTCCGCTTTTTCTAAGAAGCTGTATGCTTTTTGCGATGTTCTCCGTTTTATGAAGCCTTGTCTTAAATACCGCTCCCATCGCAGCTCTCAGAGTCTTGTATCCGAACACATCCGCACAATCATTGGTGAGAAGTATATCCGGACACCCCAATGCCGCACAGCTGCGGAGTATCGCACCGACATTGGACGGGTCCCTCACACTTTCAAGGACTATCATTCCGTGTGATGTGTCGACATCCTCCGAAAGCATGGGAATATCAAATTTTTCAGCTATGGCAAATATCCCCTGTGATGCCTTCTCATATGTCAGCTTTTCATAGACCTCTGCAGTCACGAGATACAGCTTTGCGCCCATGGCATATGCTTTTTCAAGGATATCGCTTCGGTTGTTTTTTGCTTTTTCCGTAAAGAACAGCTCGGTTATACGGATATTTTCCGACAGAGCTTCAAGGATGAGCTTTTCGCCTTCCATGGCAAATACACCTTCCCTGTCTCTGTGTTTTTTATCCTCAAGGGAACAGGCTCTTATTATTCCGGGATTTTTTCTTGAAGTAATTTGCTCAAATTCGAAATTCATATACCTTTTCCCCCTTGTTTTGATGCTGTCTTTTGCTTGCAAAATCATCGCAATCTACATTATAATATATACAAATACAAAAAAGCAAGACTTTTTTTGAGAACATTTCCGTTTTTTTATGTCTTTTTTGGAAATATAGGCTGATTTTTGGTCTCTTTGCATCTTTATGAACGACTCAATTAACAATTCATTAACTCAAAGTACTATCTATGAGCGACAAAATCTGATAAAATACATCTATACAGAGAAATTATACGGAGAATCGGTGTTTTTATGAAGCTTTTCGGCAAAAAAAACAGCAGTATAAAAAAAGATAAAAAAGGCTCTGTCACGGTTATACTCGCTGCGGCGGGAAGCGGTACAAGACTCGGCGGAGTTTCAAAGCCTCTTATGGAGATCTGCGGCAAAACGGCGATAGAGTATTCCCTTGAAGTGTTTCAGCGTAACGAAGATGTCACAAGAATCATCATAAGTACAAAGAAAGAGGATATACCGAGATATGAAAGCATTGTAAGAAACCGCGGCTTTGATAAAGTCGTCGGTATAATCACCGGCGGTGCTACAAGGACAGAATCCGTATCAAAGGCGTTCAGATCGGCATTCGACGATACGGTAACGGACTTTGTGGCGATACACGATGCGGCAAGACCGCTTATTACGGACGAGATGGTAAGCTGTGCGATAAGTGAAGCAAAGCATTACGGTACGGCGGTATGTGCATCGCTGTGTCCCGATACTGTAAAGCGTGCAGGAAAGTCTCTTTTTGTCACGGAAAGCGTTGACAGGAACGGTCTTTACATGATAGGTACTCCTCAGATATTTTCTTATGATATATACTGTACAAGTCTTGCACTGTGCGAACGGGATGGGTTTGAGGCTACCGATGACAGCTCCATCGTGCAGAATGCAGGCTTTAAAATAAGATTGTGCGAAACATCCCGTGACAACATAAAGCTGACATATCCCGGAGATGTTCTTATTGCCGAGGCGATATTAAAAAGCAGAAAGGATAATATATGACTTCAATGAGGATAGGTCACGGATATGACGTTCACAAGCTATGCGAGGGCAGAGAGCTTTTTCTCGGCGGTGTAAATATACCGCACACGCTGGGACTTCTCGGCCATTCCGATGCGGATGTACTGATACACGCTCTTTGTGATGCCCTTCTCGGTGCTATGGCACTCGGAGATATCGGACGTCATTTTCCGGATAACGATGATAAATATAAGGGAATATCAAGTATGATCCTTCTTGCAGATGTAAAAAAGATGATGGATGAGCGAGGATATATTCTCGGAAACTGTGATATCACCGTGATTGCGCAAAAACCGAAGCTCGCTCCGTACATTCCCCAAATGGTAAAGAATATTACGGACACTCTCGGATGTGATACCGATGCCGTCAATATCAAAGCTACGACCGAAGAACATCTGGGGTTTACCGGCAGATGTGAAGGTATCAGTGCACACGCCGTGGCTATACTGGTAAAAGAATAATAACTCTCATAAAAAAAGGCAACCGAATAAACGAGTCGCCTTCAAGATTATCATGTTTTCAACGATGAATGCCTCCGCTTCCGGTTGCAGTACTTTTCTGCCGGGAAAGTGCTAAGATATGCATTAATTACAAATTTCCTGTTTTTAATTTCATCCAATCACTTCCGTCTCCTCACCAAGTCCGAAACTTACGGTTATCGCGCTGTTGACACGGTTCATGACATCGTCGTCAAGGTGTCCCATTTTCTCCTTGAGACGTTTTTTGTCTATGGTACGTATCTGCTCGAGAAGTATCACCGAGTCTCTTGCAAGGCCGTATTTATCGGCAAAGACTTCTATGTGTGTAGGGAGCTTGCTTTTGTCTGTGCGGCTTGTTATGGCGGCGGCTATCACCGTGGGACTGTATCTGTTGCCTACGTCATTCTGGACAATGAGCACCGGTCTTACTCCGCCTTGTTCAGAGCCTACGACGGGGCTCAGGTCCGCATAATAAATATCTCCTCTTCGTACTGTCAATTTATTCACTCTCCGCTTTCACATGCATATGCTGCATGAAGTATGTTTTGAAATTCCATTTATATTTTTACCGCGCGGGACGGTTTTATACAGCGTTGCAAAAAAACAGATCATTGTTTTGTATCTTTGCTCCGCCCCATCATTATAATATACGGAATACGCTGTGCGGTTTACAAGAGCATCGGTCTTTTGCGGTACGGAAAGTGCGTGTTTTTTTTAAAATCTGTCTGTCGCTGTCGTATGTAAGTTCAAAAACGTACAGCAGGGCATTAAAACCTGTCTTTAAGATTTATTTTTAGTATATATTTGATCGTTGATGTCATATCTTCAGCGGAAAGGAAAGCTTATGAAAGGATATACACCCGAAAATCTGCGTCAGGCAGATGAAATGACAATGAGAGCCCTCGGTATTCCCGGCGTTGCGCTTATGGAAAAAGCTGCAGATGCTCTTTTTGACGCGATAAAACCCCAGCTCAGAAGAGACAGCAAGATAGTCATTCTTTGCGGAAAAGGCAACAACGGCGGCGATGGTTGGGCGCTCGGCATGAAGCTCGCAAATCTTTATTACAATGTTGTGTGCGTTCCGCTTTTCGGAGATTCTGCATCTTACGATGCTATGTACTATTTTGTAAAGTGCCGCGAATGCGAGAACATGGGATATCCCATGAGAATACTTGACGCCTGTGACAGAAGGCTTGACGCTTTCGGTGAGATAAAGACAGCTACCGTTATAGTGGACGGCATTTTCGGAACCGGATTTTCAGGTGAGATAGACAGAGGTACTCTTGCAGCGGACGTTATAGAGCTTGCAAATTCTGTGACCTGCTTCAAGGTTGCAGCTGATATTCCCAGCGGTGTGGATGCGCTGACCGGAAGATGTGCAGCTTATACCTTCCGCGCCGATATTACCGTTTCCTTTGCCAAGATAAAGGTAGGTATGCTCTCTTATCCTGCAAGAAATCTGTGCGGCAACATAACTGTCGCGGATATAGGTATTCCCGAGCAGATCTTTGACTCTATCGAGACAAAATATGAAATAGCGGACACTGAAGCGGTAAGGAAATATCTCCCCGCAAGACATCCCGAATCCAACAAGGGCACATTCGGAAGATTGCTTGTGTATGCGGGAAGTCCCGAAATGACAGGCGCGGCGCATCTCGCACTTTCGGGAGCTCTCAGAACAGGTGTCGGTCTTACCGTATTTGCCGGAGATCTCCATGTGACAAGCGTCCTTCAGCACAGACTTTCCGAGCCTGTGTACCTTCCCGTTTCCGATACGGATGAAGATACGGACAAACTTGTGGAATATTCAAAAAAATGCAGTGTTATGCTTATCGGATGCGGTCTTGGAACGTCGGATGAAGTAAAAAAGAGAGTTATCCGACTTGTAAAAGAATGCGAATGTCCCATAATTCTCGATGCCGATGGAATAAATGTGCTTTCCGATAATATAAATGTTATAACGGAAGCAAAGAAGGGCATACTTCTCACACCTCATCCCGTGGAATTCTCGCGCGTGTCCGGTCTTACACTTGAAAACATATGCGACAACCGTATAGAGTGCACAGCTGAGTTTTCAAAAAAATACGGCTGTAACATCCTTCTCAAGGGTGCAGGCACGATAATATGCAGTGCGGACGGCAGGATATGTATAAATCCCATTGCGTGCAGTGCTCTTGCAAAAGGCGGCAGCGGAGACGTTCTCGCAGGAATGATAGCCTCATTCGCCGCGCAAGGAGTGGGACTTTACGAAAGTGCTGTCATCGGTGCATATCTTCATGGCTGTGCCGGTGAGGAGCTTGCAAGGGAATATTCGGAATACGGTGTGATGCCGTCGGATATCCCCGAGCACGTGGCAAGGATGCTTGCAAGAAAATAAAGCTTTATAAGGCTTCCGGATCTTTTTGTGAAGGGAGTCTTTTTTTATGTATTTGCGAAGGATATGCACATTTATAACCGTTTTGGCTTTTTATGCAGTGATACTTTGCTCCTGTTCCGGCAATACCGCCGTAAAGTCTGCCTCCGCGCTGTCGGACATTCTCAGAGGAGATTACGAGTGTGAGATAAGCTTTACGCTCGGAGGCGATGACATTGTAGAAGGAACAGGAAAGATAACAAAGAACGGTACGGTCACACGTCTGGATATACTCTCGCCGGAACCGTATTCCGGGATGAGCATCGAGTACGATACGGAAGGTCTTCCGCAAAGCGTTGCAGTGCATTTTTCAGGTATGAGCGTAACTCTTCCGGAGGGAGCTGTGGCAAGACTGAGTCCCATTGCATCTCTGTTTGCTGATGATTTTGCGGCATCGCTCTCATCTTTGCCTAAGAACGATATGACCGAATACGACTCTGACGGTATATCCGGGCTTTGTGCCGCAATGAAACACGATGATGCGGATATCAACCTTTATTTTTCTTCGGACGGCTCTGTTCCGTACGCCCTTGAATACACAAAGGACGGTGTATGTACCGATGTGATATTCAATGTGTTCTGCCCGAAGGTGATAGAAATAACCGAATAGACAAAAAACAGGACGTGTACCCGTTACGGATGCACGCCCTCTGATTTTATTCCTTTGCCCATATATCGTTGCAGTATCTTATAAATTGCTTTTTACCGTACAGCACGGTGAGATTCTCCTCATCGGCAATGCTGTCGAACCATGCCACAAAATTATCCCTGCCATAGGCTTCAACATCTTCCTCGGTAATTCTGACCTCATCGGAAATGCCGCGGCTTTCCGCGATAGCAAGCCTTGATGCTATATCATCATCGGTGATTTCTATGCTGATGCTATCGGAAGACACATTGCTTGCATAGGAATGACCATTTAACACGGTCGTATTTTCGGAATCATCCTTTGCATCGTACGTTGCCGCTCCCTCATATGCTGTATCGCAGTACTCCTCTTCCGCGGATTCCATCCTTGCCTCTTCGGGAGCACTGTATGGAGAAGCGACTTTTTCATTATAAGGTGCTCCACCGCTTGCAGGTGCGGGCATAAATGCACTAGGCATTTTCTGTGAATACTGCACGCTTTCATCATGTGCCTTATACCCCCATGCCGATCCGTGATCATTACGTCCATTCGTTCTTGTTGCGGTCACCGCGATAATTGCGACCACGAGTACTATGGCAAAGCTTGCCGCTGTTGCTATGGGGAACATGAATTTTCTGCCGGATGCCGATGTGTTAATGTATCTCGGAGCGGTATCTCCGTTTCTCACTCTTGCCATCACCGCATCATGGAGAGAAACGCCGTTCTTTTTCGGTGCGGGAACGCATTCGGATGTAAGAGCGGATACCTCCTTATATTCCTCAAAGATCCTGCGATACTCGGCGTTTGAGTTTATTATGCTCATGAGTCTCGGATCGACGTTGTTGAAATCTTCTATCGATAATATCGCTCCCATTATAAATTCCTTGTTTTCCATATCGCAGCACCTCCTGTCTTTTTGTTTTTTATCGTCTGCATTGTCTTAGACGATGAAGTTTTGTATTTTGTTCCCTATAATCGGAAATTTTCCAGAATTTTTTTCAGATGCTCTCTCGCTCTGCTTATCCTTGACTTCACCGTACCCTCGGATATACCGAGCATTACCGCGATCTCCGAATACTGCATATTCTGGAATTCGCGAAGAACTATGACCTCACGCTGTTCCTCCGGCAGTTCAAGCACGGCATTTCGCACAGCCTGTATCTTTTCCTTTCGCAGAAGCTCATCCTCCGGCGTGGTGTCGGATACTATATCCGCATCCTCCGTAGTTTCTTCCTCCGCGTCCTTATAAGTCAAGGAAACGGCTCTGTGTTTGTAATACTTTCTCATGTAGTCGTAGGCGCAGTTCTTACACATACGGTACAACCATGTTTTCAGCGTACTCTCGCACCTGAATCCGCCCGCCGCATTGTAAAGCCTTATAAAGACCTCCTGCGATACATCAAAGGCATCATCGGTGTTTTTCAGCTCCGCGAAGACTGTGGAATAAACGAACCGTTCGTATCTTCCGACTATCTCCGAGAATGCATCCTCGTCCTTTGCGGCACACAGCTCCATAAGCTGCGGATCTGCAAGTCGCTTGTAGTCCCTCGGCTTCGGCGGTGTATTATTCGGTTTTCTTTCGAACAAGACTCGTTTACCCTCCTTTCGCGAAGTTTTTTAATATAATAACATATATTTTTCAAAAATGCAATAGTTAAACAGTTTTTTATGCCGAATTATGGAAAATCTTGTCACATGAGACAATAAGAGGTATTGCAATTTCCGTTTTTTTATGATATACTTTTAATTAGTATGGGTAAATATCGGGAAATAACACGAAAAAGTAAAAAATACGTGTTTCCCCGTAGTGCATCTTCATTTTATGAAAGTAAAATATATATTATCAAAAAAGGAAGGAAGCTGAAAGATGAAAAAGACAAACCGTTTGAAAATTGCCGCTCTCGCACTTGCGGTATCATGTACCGCCGCCGCTGTCGGTATCGTTGCCGCACAGGATTACAGCGGTTCCGATCCGCTTATCTCCAAGAGCTATCTTGATCAGGTATTCTACAAACAGATAACAGATTATGTTGACTCAAAGACCGCTTCCTCTGCCGGAAGTGAATATCAGATAATCACGCTTACGCGCGGACAATCCGTTGTTGCAACAGGCTCACTTGAGATAATACTTCGCCCGGGCTCATCGGCGGTAGTCATATCTCCCGTTGCGGAAAACGGTATTGCAGATCTCACCGGCGGTACAGAGCTTTACAACGGAAATAATGTGCCGATAAATGCTTACTGCCTTATTCCGAGAGGTGACGGACGCGGTATCACCTGCACATCGGATGTGGCTTACGTTATGGTAAGAGGCAAGTATGAGATCAGGTAATATAAAAAGATTTATTCCGATATTCTTTATTGCGGTACTGCTTACGGCTGTTTTTGCCGTTTCCGCGTCGGCGCTGGAGTATAGGGATAACGGAAAGCTGAGAGTCGGTCTTGAATTCGGTCCGACATCGCCCGAGGTAACACAGTTTCACTCTGCGGACGGATTCAGGGTAGTCATATTTGATGAGACGACATACGAATCATATCCGGTCTTTGAAACAGCTCAGACGGATATCACAGTGCGCAACACAGGCAATAAGGGTGCGCTCTATCTTTCCGACGGTACAAAGATATATGAAAACGATAATCAGGCGATGTACATAACAGGTATCGGAGGAACGATAGATTACGAGGACAAGACATACCATGAAGTCATAAAGCTTTTCTTCAAGGACGGGCTTATGCGAGTTATAAATATAGTTTCCTTTGAGACTTACCTTAAAGGTGTACTTCCGCGTGAAGTATATGCCTCATGGCCTGCGGAAGCGTTGAAAACAGCGGCTGTTGCGGCAAGGACTTATGCCATATACTCCCTTGGAGGAAAGCACGAAAGATACGGTGTGGATATATGTACCACCACCTGCTGTCAGGTATACGGCGGAAACGGAAAAAACGAGCATCCCGCGACAAATGCAGCTGTGGAAGCGACAAAAAATCAGGTGCTTGCATACAACGGCAGACTTGCTATGGCGGTATATACCGCCACCGCAGGAGATCATACTGAAAGCTCATCCGGTGCATGGGGCGGGGATCAGTCGCTTCATCCCTATCTCTGCGGAGTGCCGACTCCTCACGAGACTCCCGAGGAATATGCAAACGGAAGCTGGTCAAACACTTATACCGCGCAGGAGATATTCGCTTACATAGATTCAAAATCAGCATACTCCGGAAAACTGCGCGACGGCATATCATCCATAGATGTGGAATTTGCCGAGAATGGCTATGCAAGATTCATTACCGTAACGGATTATTACGGAAACACCGTGACAGCAAAGAATTCCGGAAATGTCAGAGGTATGCTCTCAAAGTTTGTCAAAAGCGCGAAATTTACCATCACGCCGCATTACAGTGAGGCCGGAAAAACGGTTGCCGTGCTGACATCCGCAGGCGTTGTCAATTCCGAGGCTGTACCGTACGGTCATATGATCCTTCGCGGTGACGGCACAACAGAGGTGATAACAGCTTCCACGGCTCCCGTTTCATATACCTTTACGGGTACGGGATGGGGCCACGGAGTCGGAATGAGCCAGAACGGTGCTATGACACTTGCGAAAAACGGATATACATATGATCAGATACTTGCGTTCTACTATCCGGGAACATATATCACCACACTTTCCGCACTTGCAAACGGTACCTCCATGTCCGATGCGGAAACTGTAACGGAGAACACCGTGACCGAGACAGATGTTCCCGAAACCGTTATACCCGTAATGCCCGAAGAACCTTATGTCCCCGGAGAAAACTCCGTTGATGAGGATTATATAACAAAGATCTTCAACGAGAGCATCGGAGGCATGTCATAACATCGACAAGCAAAATGTACCGTAAAATATAAAACAGTCATATTGTACATTTACTTTCATCAATTATTGTGTATAATCAATATATAATACCCCTAATACCCCTTTTGAAAGGAAAAGCTATCATGTCAGAAGCAACAATTTTCAACATACAGAAATTCTGTGTAAATGACGGTCCGGGTATAAGGACGACCGTGTTCTTCAAGGGTTGCCCCTTAAACTGTGTATGGTGTCACAATCCGGAATCAAAGAAAGCTGTGCCGGAGGTATTTTATAACGAATCAAAGTGTATAAAATGCGGCAAGTGCATGGCAAAATGCGGGAAGGATGCTCACAGCTTTACCTCCGAATGTCATATCTATGACAGGGAAAAGTGTATAGTCTGCGGAGAATGCTGTGACTATTGCCCCACCGAGGCACTTGAGGTCGCGGGATATAAGATAACCGTTGAGGAAGCACTCAGGGAAGTAATGAAGGATAAGGTCTTTTATGACAATTCCGGCGGCGGTCTTACGGTCTCCGGCGGAGAGCCTATGATGCAGTTTGAGTTTGTTCTGGAGCTTATGAAAAGAGCGAAGGAAGAAGGACTACATACCTGCATGGAGACATGCGGCTTTGCCGATGCGGAAAAATACAGAAAGATTGCTGAATATACGGATATTTTCCTTTTTGACTATAAGATAACCGATCCGGAAGAACATAAAAAGTACACAGGGGTATCCAACGAAAAGATACTTTCAAATCTCTTCATGCTTGATGATATGGGCAAAAATACGGTGTTGAGATGTCCCATCATCCCCACCGTCAACGACACGGATGAGCATCTTGCGGCAATAGCAAAAACAGCAAACAAGCTGAAAAATGTGCTTGAGGTCAACATTGAGCCGTATCACCCTCTCGGAAGCGGAAAGTCGGAAATGCTTGGCAAAGATTATGTGCT
>SVQR01000040.1 GCA_015065225.1 Oscillospiraceae bacterium
GGACTCTGTCACAGCGTTCAGGGTACGGCACAGATGCTTGCGGAATGGCTTGATGTGCCTTATGAGGAGCTGAATTATCTTTGCAAGGGAGTAAACCACCAGGCATTCTATACGGAGCTTTCATACAATGGCGAAGATCTTTATCCGAAGCTGAGAAAACTTATTACGGAAAACGAAGACTTCTACAACAAGGAGCAGGTCAGAAATGAAATGTTCTTGAAGCTGGGGTATTATGTTACCGAATCAAGCGGACACAATTCGGAATACAATCAATGGTTCAGAAAGCGTCCCGATCTTATAGAAAAATACTGTACGGATAAAAAATCAAATTGGAATCCCGGTGAATTTGCATATTCGCTAAATCTGCGTTCCGACAGAAGAAAGAATCCACAGAAGCAGTATGACGAGTGGATGCAAAAGGATTTTTCTCACAAAAAGAGCAACGAATATGCGGCAGACATCTTCAACGCACGACTCGGCGATGGTAAGCCGTTTATCTTTAACGGCAACGTACTTAATCGTGGTTCTATTCCGAATCTTCCCGACGATGCCTGCGTGGAAGTACCGGTAGTTGCGGACAGGATGGGATTTAAGACCACCATTGCAGGCGCACTTCCGGATCATCTTGCAATACTCGTTGGTACTACGGCAAGGCTTGAAAGTCTTGTTATCGAGGCGGCAATGAAAAAGAGCCGTGAAATGGTCTATCATGCGGTCTACATGGATCCGCTGTCCTCCGCTGTATGTTCCATGGATGAAATTAAAAATATGTGCGATGAGATATTTGAAAAGAATACAGAGTTTCTCGGTGATTACAGGTGATCCGTAACCATTTTTCGGTCAGCTTAGAGACTTAGAAGTCATAAATATAAATTCAATTTCTGCCGGAAGGTTTTCCCGACGGCGGAATTTTTTATTATTTTTTGCAAAAAAACTTGACAAAAACTGTATTATCTGTTATAATACAGTTACTACAGAATGATACGGTTAATACAATTGTATCATCAGGACAAAAAAGTAAAGGAGTGAGTGCATGATAACTTTGGATTATGCCGACAAGCGGCCGTTGTACGAGCAAACCAAAGAAAAGCTGAGAGAGCTCATAATAACAGGAATATTAAAGCCGCATGACAAGATCCCCTCGGTAAGAGAGCTTGCATCAAGTCTTTCAATAAATCCGAACACCATACAGAAAGCCTATCGCGAGCTTGAGCAGGAGGGCTACATCTACAGCGTTGCGGCAAAGGGGAATTACGTTTCTCCGAGGGAGAATACCGATGCGGTAAATTCCGCAAGAACCGAGGAGCTTCGCGAGAATTTCAAAGCTATCCTTTCCGAAATGAAGTTTCTCGGCATGAGCATGGAAGATGCTTTAAGGCTTGCCAAAGAGGTATTCGGCGAAAACAAGCAATAATTTTTAAGGAGGTAATGATCTGATGATCTCTATCGGAGCAGAAAATGTCATCAAACGATTCGACGGTTTTGCGGCTCTTGACGGACTAACACTGAGTGTTCCCAAAGGTGCGGTTTACGGACTCGTAGGTCCGAACGGTGCGGGAAAGACCACATTTATAAAAGCTCTTGCCGGAATAACAAGAATAGACGAAGGGAAGATAACCGTAAACGGTGAAGAGATATACGATAACGAGAAAATGAAAAAAAGAATGGCTTATGTCAGTGATGACCTTTTCTTTTTTTCAACATATACCATAAAACAGACAGCAAAGCTATATGCGGGAATGTATCCCGGCTGGGATTGGAATGCCTACAGAACAATGCTGAATTTCTTCAAGGCTGACGAAAACAAGAGATGCCACAGGATGTCAAAGGGTATGCAGAAGCAGGCGGCAATATGGCTTGCTCTCTGTACAAATCCCGAAATATTGATACTTGACGAGCCTGTTGACGGACTTGACCCCGTTATGCGTAAAAACATCTGGTCACTTATAATGCAGGCGGTGTGTGACAGAAATATGACGGTGCTGGTATCAAGTCACAATCTTCGTGAGCTTGAAGATGTATGCGACCATGTCGGTATGGTGCATAAGGGGAAAGTAGTGCTTGAAAAGGCTCTTGACGATGTAAAGGGAAGCATACATAAGGTACAGACCGCGTTTGACGGTGAGTTCCCCACAGAGCTTGAATCAAAGCTCAATATACTCAACCGCACGAGCTTTGGAAGTGTCGTTACTCTTATTGTAAGAGGTGAGGAGGACAGCATAAGAAAAGTTGTCGGCGAACAATCACCGTTGATACTTGACATCCTTCCCCTTACCCTTGAAGAAGTGTTTATCTATGAGCTGGGAGGTCTGGGATATGAATTCTGATAACAAAAAGAATATTAAAAAGATGCCGTCCGGCTGTATAACTCTCGGTCTTACTTCGTTAAGACGTACAATGTGGGTGCCGATAATATGGTCGGTGATCATGATAGTGCTGACAATGACCATGATGGACAGTATGGGGTACTATTATTCCCGCTTAAACATAAGAGTGTATGACTTTGCCGCACTTACGGAAGAACTGAATGAGCTTATGCCAATGTACATGGTTACGGTGGTATTCTCGGCATTTTTTGGTGCGATACAGTTTTCCTTCCTTAACAGAGTGAATTCTGTGGGCTTTATACACAGTATGCCGCTGACGAGAAACAGAATATTCATGTCCTATTATCTGTCGGGCGTTGTATCGGTACTTATCCCGCAGATAGTCCTTATGCTTAATCTTCTGCTTTTGCCGTGGAAGTACAGATTCTTATTCGCATTTCTTGCCTTTATCGTGGGAGCTCTTTATTCCGTCGGAGTGTATTCCTTTGGCGTGATGATGAGTATGTTCTCCGCAAAGACAATAGGAAGCGTGCTTTTCACGGTGGTGGGACTTGCATCGCCTCTGCTTGTCGAAGCCTTTATAAGACTTATCATGAGCAGCAGTCTTTTCGGATACTGTAATAGCGGTAAAGCATGGGTTGCCGAATACCTGTACCTGTTTCCGAATGTTGTAATGTCACCTAAGGGACTTATATACGTTGCGGCGATAGTATTGTTTACGTTCTGCGCATGGCTTCTCTACAAACGTAATCATTCCGAGCTTGCCGGTGACCTTGTGGCTTATCCGGGACTCAGAAGTGTTGCAACCACCATCTGCGGCATACTTGCAGGTGTTGTCGGATACCTGATATTCGGCGGAAACCTGTTTGTGTTCGCACTTTTCGGAGTTATTTGCAGTGTTCTTGTCAATTTCGCGGTCAGAAAGAAGCTGGAGCTTGTGTCATCACTTATACACGGAGCTATCTTTGTGGTAATAACACTTGTGATAGTTAGCCTTTTCGTATTTGACATTACAGGCTTTGAAAAACGCATCCCCGAAGTTGATGATATAGAATATGCAAGAGTATATAACGCATACGGACACATGAGAGAGTATGTTTACACCGAGGATGGTAAGGTTTATCTCGATCCCGAACAGTTGAGGATAAGAGATAAGGCAGACCTTGAGACGGTACGTCGATTCCATGAGGATCTTATCGGAAACCGTGACTTTTATCGTGCGGGAGAATACTATTGGATTTCTACCGAATCTTATAGTGAAAGCATCTACGATCCTTATGCTTCGGGCAGGATAAGGATAGAATACAAGCTGAAAAACGGCACGACCATGTACAGAGAGTACAACGCATACAACGACAGAAACAGGGAAACCCTTCTTGAAATGTCCGCAATCCGTCAGCTTAAGGCACAGGATCATGTTATCGTAAGGGAAGATGTGCGAGTAAACCACATGGAACTAATCACTCCGACAGGTCGAGTGCCGCTGTCATATGAAACGAGCATTGCTTTGGGTGATGCGCTTAAAAAGGATATTCTTGCCGAAAATGTCGTCAAGGAGCGCGGACTCAACGATTTCAGATCTCCGTCGCTTGTAAGCCTTGATATCGTTTATGTCTTTACCCACGGCTATGATGAGGACGGAAACAAGGTGGGAGAGGAAGAACTTGCCGGACATTACAGCAGCAATATATCTGAGATAGTATATCCTCATTACACGAATACCGTTGCGGTGCTTCGCGAATACGGCTATGGCAGGTACATCGACTATTCCGAGCTTCCGGAAGGCGCCGCGATGGAGATAGAAAAGAGCGAGACTTCCAAACGCTCGGATAATACCGTGATGACCGATGTGTATTATCCGCAATTCACAAATGACAGTGAGCTTATTCAAAATGTCATGGCATACGGCTTCAAGGTATCCTCGGAGAACTGTGCTACATCATATGATACATCCTATAAGGTGAAATACTATAACAATTACGAAAAGATACCGGATTCGTATGACACATTCATTATTTACGGTGAGGTGGACTTCATAGAAGAATGGCTCCTCACAAGATCCCCGGAAAAGGATGCGACGGCAGCATACGAAGGAATGCCGTACAGAAGCAAGGAAGAAGCGGAAGCAATACGACTTAAATGATATCTGTAATTTTTATCAAATATATGATTGTAACGTAACATAAGATGCGAAAGAGGGACTCGTTTGAGTCTCTTTTTGCTTTTTTTAGCTATTTTTGCATCAAAATACACAAAAACAATAAAACGTTTTCTTGTACTATTGACTTTAATAATAAAAAAGAGTATACTGAAAAGGACAATTGGTGTAATATACCAAGAACGATTTTAAGGAGGATTTCCATGAAATTCAAAAAGTTTCTTGCGGCATTGCTCGGTGTTATGATGGTAACATCCGTCATGAGTTTTACCGCAGCTGTCGGTGCTGAGGATACCGACATCGTCAAGGAAAGCACCTATCATCAGACATACGTTGCCGAAAGAGGCCAGACATCCGTGCAGATGTATGATGCGGAAAATGATATCGTATTTTCAAGAATGACGCCATCGGCAACAGAAGCAAATGCGAACAGCTCCTGCTATATCAATATATCGGGACAGAGTGTCATTCCCACCGTGGAGCAGGTAGCGGCGGATACAATTTACATTGTTTTCTATGTCCGTACAAATATGACACTTGATGACAATGACAACCCGTCTCTCTCCATTTATCAGGCTTTCTGGGGGGAAGAAAACGTAAAGGCAAACGGCTCGGCAACTCTTGTTACCGGAAACGATAACTTTATTACAAAAACCGGTAACGACTGGGGCAAGATGTGCTTTAAGCTTGGCACAACTGCAAAGGTAGACCATGACAATGATACAACTACTGCCACAGTTACGAGAAGCGTCAACAAGTGGACACAGTTTGCATACCTTGCCGTAGGTTTGGCAGGAACGAACCCGATCAAGGATTGGGCGGCAAAGGCTCCCGAAGGCGAAGAACCCAATATGGACTGTGCGGGCTATGCTGTCGTATCATCTCTCGAAGCTGCGGAAAGCTACGACTTTACACAGTCCGCAAAAGCTCCGAGAGTAACCCTTACGTTTGATAAGAACATTGCCGGAGATGAATCTGATATCATCACATCCGAGGTCGCAAGCGGGAAATGGGATACAACATCTAAGGTGCAGTTCCCGACAGTTACACATACCGATGAGAATTACGTATTTGCAGGCTGGTACAATGGGACAACAAAGATAGAGGACACCTCTGCGCTTGCCGTTCCTTCGGCGAATACCACATATACCGCACAGTGGTACACAAAGAATCCTCAGCTTTCAAGTCTTACAATAAACGGTACAACACCGGATAAATTTTCCGTTTCGGATATTAATGCAGATGTTATAACGGTAAAGCTTCCCTACGGTTGGGAAAGGCTCGAAGCTCTCGGTGTTATGCCGGATGTAATTCCTACTGCCGACGAATATTCAACTGCGGTATACACATCTCCCGCATCTCTTTCCGATGCAGGCAAGATAACCATATCAAGCGGCGAATATACAAAGGAGATCACGGTAACATTTACTGTCGGTACGGCAACTGTAAAATCAAAGCTTCCTACAGCAGGAGTTTTCTCCAATATCGCAAGTATTACACTTCCCGACGGAACAGAGATCACTTCCGGAAATGGGATACAATACAGAGGCGGTGGTCTGAAACCCGAAAAGACAACTTTCAAGGGCGTTACGGGCTACAAGTATACTCCCGTTTACAAAGGCAGCCTGTACGACGGTACTCCTGTCAATGAAAACAGTAAAGACTACTACACAAATGCCAGAGGCGTAAACCTTGAGGGATACAATGCGTTCGGTATTTATGATTTTGAATCATACGATGCATATCGCGTTCTCGCATATATCGACACAGGTGCAAACGGTGAATTTGACGTTGCACCCGTGCCTGCCATATATCTTCAGGGCACGGATACCACAGGTACGGTAAAAGCATCCGGCACAGGTGCTACAAAGGCTATGCTCAGTGTAAACAACTATGTCGGCGACAGATGGGAATACATCTATTTTGTAAAGAACTCCACCAACGAGAAACTCTACGGTAAGGCAAGACAGCCTGTATTTGCTATTTACGGAAACAAGGGTAATACATTGGCTTCCGCATACACGGATGACGTATTCTATTGTGCAAGTGTCGAGCTGCTTCCCGACGTTCCGGACTTTGTTCAGTATAAGCCTACGGGACTTGCTGTGACAGCGATAGATGTCGGTACTTCAGGTACGGTTACCGGTCTTTCTGATGATATGGAAATGCTTGTCGGCGACACATGGACGGCTGTCACATCTGTTTCCGGCTATTCGGACGGCACACTTACCGTAACAGAGCCGAGGATATATTCCTTCAGATATGCGGCAACGGATGTACTTCTCGCATCGGACGCAACGGATGTAGAGGTCATATCCAACATAATAAGCGCAACTGTATGCTTTGATCCCCAAAACGGCGACGAAGTTACAGAGTATATACTGGATAAAGGTAATCCCGTTACAGTACCTGCCGATCCGGTAAAGCAGTACCACATCTTCAAAGGCTGGGCTGAAACTGCAGACGGTACAACTCCCGTTGATCTTACAAATGTCACGGTATCGGGGAACAAGACATACTACGCAATCTGGGAGCTTATAGACAATATCTACGTAGACGGTACGACGGAATTATCCGGCGATGGCCTTACGGCAGATGCTCCCGTTGCAAGTCTCAAGGAAGCTTGGGATATGCTCAGCACCTACGGTGGTACCATCGTCATCATGGGCGATACCGTGCTTGATTCAAGATATATTGATTTCAAGCATGATTACAGACTTGTAAACGGAAACGGTGATATCGTCATTACAAACAAGGACGGTGACACCACCTATGACGGCAAGCTCATATTTGCATATCACTCACAGTTTGTATGCAGTGCAAACGCTACGGGCAAGCTTAAATTTGAAAATCTCAACATTGTTCAGGAGCACAGTTACGGCGGTGCGGAAAAGAATATATACAGATATGTTAACTTCAACGGTCTCGAGGTGGAATTCGGCGAAGGTGTAAATGTTGTAAGCACCTCCGATGCCGATGGATATACCGGGCTCAGAATGAGAGCCGGCGGTGAATCCGGTGCTACTCATTACGGAAGAAAGATAATCATCAGAAGCGGTGAATGGGCTGCATTTATCCTCGGCGGTAAGAACAATTCATCAAAACCATACAGCCTCGATGTCGAGTACTACGGCGGTGTTGGTACGCTCTCACTTGGTAATGACAGCAACATTGCAAAGAAGGATCTTGACGGTGACGGTGTAGAGGAGAACTATTACGTTTACGGCAGGATGCAGGATGCAAAGCTCCTCTTTGAGTCTGCCCCCACAAATATTGGCATCAGCCAAATAGATGGCATTGACGGTACGTTCCAGCTTATCTCAAATAACGGCGCGAATGTTACCATTCCGTCTTTCAGCTGGACAAATACAAATGATACGACAACAAATCCTGACGGCTCTGTATTCACCGCAGACCTTACACCTAAGGGCGGCTGCTGGATCATCAATTCCAAAGAGGGCGGCAGAGCAGACTTTACCGAAACGACAGGTACATTTACCGTAAAGACGGAAAAGGCATACATTGTTGTTTTTGATAATGCAACGGGCAAGTCAACAACGATCCAAGTAACAGATGGCGAATACAGTCTTGCACTTGAAAATGGTAGATATGATATTTACTATACGGATGATCCCGAATCTTTATTTAACGATGTTACCATCAAGGTGGATCTGCTCGCAAAGGAAGGCGCAACCTCAAAGAATACGACATATCTTGCATTTTCGCCTGCAGATGAGAATCATTGGAGCTTTATAGCTCTCGAAGAAACCGGCAATGGCAGTAGTGTGGAAAAAGTCGTATCCGATACATTTTTTGCGAATAGGATTTATGATATAAAGGTCCTCAAAAACGGTTATCTGACATACGATCTGGAGGGTGTTTCCATTTCTTCGAAAGTGGAGATCAATGCAGAACTCGCAGGCGGCGACCTCAAAGGCTCTGCGTCAGGTACGGCTGCGGATGCTGTTGACTTAGGCGATTTCGGTGACGGAAAGGTGGATATCTCCGATTTTGTAAGGCTTATCCGTGCATTTGACGGCGGGGCATCTGAGGAATTCAGAAACAGCGTTGACATCAACGAGGACGGTGCGATAACCGTTGCCGATCTTGCGATAATCAAGGCAAATTATCTGAAGACAAGTCTCGGTTATTATTATACCGATAAGGGCTACGCAAAGATCGCCGAGCTTGATGAGCTTGAGGCAGAAAGAATTGCCGAGATAAGAGCCACCGAGAGCATGGATATAATCACAAACAATATAATCTATGTATCAAGCAGTATCGGAGATGACTCCAATAACGGACTTTCCGAGGAGCATCCCGTAAAGACTCTCGCAAAGGCAAACTCACTTGTCAAGGCAAACGGCGGATGGGCGGTGCTTCTCAAGAGAGGGGATCTCTGGAGAGAGAGAATGGCGTGTATTCCGGGAACGACCTATTCCGCATACGGTTCGGGCGATAAGCCGAAGATATACGGCTCTCCCGAAAACGGTGCAGATCCCGATAAATGGACACTTGTATATGAAAACGAAGATACGGGCGCACTTATCTGGAAATATGCCCGTGAAGACTTCCTTGACGTAGGTACTATGGTCTTTGATGACGGTGAAGGCTTTGCCATGAAGGAAGTTCCCTCATGTGTCGGAGCGGATTATTATGTGAGAGGACAGGAAAATCTCCCCGTTGAGGATCGTACTCCTTTCGATTATACCGTGGAGCTTGACAATAATCTTGAATTTTTCCATTCGGCAAACTCAACTATTACCAAAAATACTACCATTGGCGATTATATTAACATAGTAACGGCAACCGGTCCGTTGTATCTCAGATGTGATAACGGCAATCCCGGTAAAGTATTCAGCTCCATCGAGTTCAATACCAGACCCTCTGCGATAACCGCAAAGGATAACGTTACCATAGATAACCTGTGTATAATGTATGCGGGCGTTCACGGTATCTCAAGCGGTACTGTAAACAATCTTACAGTCACAAACTGTGAGATAGGCTGGATAGGCGGCTCGATACAAGGATATACCGCCAACGGCAATACCAAGAGAAGTGCAACAAGACTCGGCAACGGTATCGAGGTGTACGGCGGATGCCAGGGTTATACGATAGACAACTGTTACATTTACCAGTGCTACGATGCGGGAGTTACACATCAGTACTCACATCTTTCCGTGGGCAACTGTATCATGAACGATGTAACATACTCCAATAATCTCATAACCGAGTGTGTATACAGTATAGAGTACTTCCTGGAATCCTCCGATGAGTATACCCGTTGCGGAGATAATATCCTGTTTGAAGGAAACTTCATGAGACGTGCGGGCTACGGCTTCGGCTCATTCCGTCCCGACGGAAATAATCAGAGACATATCCGTTCTTCAAGCAGAAACAATCCTTTCACGAACTACCGTATAATAAACAATATCTTTGACAGAAGTGTATATGAGCTTTTCCAGACGCAGACAGACCGTGATCTGTGGAAACCTTCTTTTGACGGAAATACCTATATTCAGGGCATAGGAAATTATTTCTGTACACACGCTTATTATGCACGTTCGACATTTGGGCTTGATGCTCCGGAGCTTATAAAGACCGTTCTCGGTGATGAAAATGCACAGGTCTATTTTGTTGATTACGTTCCGTACTGGGCATATGACTATGCTCCGTCGAAAACCGTTCCCGTGACGGATGACGACAGAAGCTGAACGACATTATAAAGACCGGATGACGGTGAACTCCGTGAAGCGTTCCGACAAAATCAATTTTGGGGCTGTGGCAGGACATTTTGCTGCAGCTCCTTTTTGTTTGTATACGGAAAAAACAGGGGAGGTAAGTGCATCAAGTCTCAAAAGGAATAAAATATTATATATTGAACAAAAAAACTGAATTTGTGCAAAAAAATATATAAAAATTCCTATGAAACCATTGACAAATACAGTAAAATAAGTTATACTGTTAACTGTATAGATATAGGGGAGATCATACCCTTTATCTGCAAAAAATATTTTCAAAGGAGAAAATGCTATGAAAATGAAAAAATTCTTAGCAAGCGTACTTGCGGCACTTATGGCTGTATCATCCATGAGCTTTATCGCAAGCGCACAGGAAACTGATGACAGCGCGGAAGTTGCTGCCGAAACGGTTACGATTACCTTTAATGCTCAGAACGGTGCAAAGGGTAAAGCAGTGACCACTGTAGATGTTGCAGTCGGCGAAGCTGTTCCGTTCCCCGCAGATCCTACTTACATTTACCACACCTTCAAGGGTTGGTCAACAGAAAAGAACGGTACGGTTATTGAAGACCTTTCCGCAGTAACAGCTTCCACGGTTGCTACATACTACGGCGTATGGGAATGGTCAAAGCCGGATGACGGTACACCTCTCGACTCCATCACAAGAGCAAAGAACGAAAATATCGCAAACGAAAACGCTATTGACGGCGGTACATGGTACGACGCTGTTGCAGGTGTTGTATATAAAAGAATCAAGCCCAAGACAGTAGGCAGTACGGGTTCTGCAAATATGTACAGCGGCCTTAACTATACTATTCCCGGAACAGAGCTTTACATGGTTGCTCTCGTGCGTACAAATATGACTGATGCAACTACAGTAAGCGCAGGTATTTATCAGACAACCAACAAGAGTGGTGACGGAAAGAATTTTGGGCTGTCCGGTACTCCCATCACCGTTAAGGATACATGGCAGAAGGTGATCCTCAAGAACACAGATCTTCAGGACTTCGGTATCGGTATCCACATCGACTACGACCTTGCAGGTAATGACCCCGCAGATGATCTCGAGAATGACTACTACGATATGGCAGGTATGGCACTCTTCGCAAACGAAGCGGATGCGAAGGCTTGGGACATATATGCTCAGAACGCATACACAGGCGACGCAGTAATTTCTTTTGATGCTCATCTTACAGAGGATGACGATACAGACGTTTATACAGAGTATCCGGAAAACCTCGAAAACGAAGGCAACGCACTTGTAGGCTGGACACTCGATCCCACAGCGGAGACAATCGAATACGTTGATATTACAAGACTTCCCATTCCTACAGAGGATGCTACATACCATGCAGTATGGAATGAAGAAAGAATACTCAACTTCTACAAGAACGACGGCACAGATGCGGTTGAAACTCTTGTTCTCGGTAAGGGTGCAGCTGTTAATGCTCCCGAATTTACAGCCGAAGGCAAGAGATTCCTCGGTTGGGCAGAAACTGCCGACGGTGAAATAGTTGAGATTCAGAAGACAGCCGAAGAAAGCAAGGATTACTATGCTATCTGGCTCAACAACTGGCTCACAGAGGTAGTTGTTAACTCCAACGACTACAGCCCGTCAACAAAGAACGGCTCATGGTATGGAATTGAAGACCTTGCAACAGCAGAAAGACTCGATTTCGTAATGCCTTACGGCTATCCCACAGATATCGTTCCCACGATAGTTCCCAAGGCTGCAAACGGTGAGGCTGTATACAACGCTCCCGCAACATTTGACGATGAAGGCTCTATCGTTATGGGCGATATCACTATTCCCGTAACATTTAAGGTTGCAGATAAGGATTCCGTAAAGGATATGACCATCGTTCCCAAAGACACCGTTAACTCAAACGGCAGAGGTGCTAAGGCGATCCAGAATAATGAGGACAAGGGCATCTCCGCACTCAAGGTAGTTCCGATCTACACAAATGAAAGCGATTACTATGAAGCAGGCAAGTACCAGCCCGATAAAGGCACAGGCGTTGAAGGTTGGGGCACATTCGCAACACACAACATTGAATCCTACTCTCAGTACCGTGCACTCGTATACTACGATGACGGTGGCGACGGAATTGATGTTGATATTACAAAGAATCCTGCATTCATCAATATCTCCAATGCACACACAAGAGGTACATTCAAGGGACAGAACCTTTATGCATCCAATCAGTACAAGACAAACAGATGGGAATATGTTTACTTCAATGTTCCGGATGATAAGTATGGTATGACACTTCAGCTTTCGTATCATCTCTTCTTCGGTAAGAACGCCAATGCGTTCAAGAACGACGTTCTCTATGTTGCTGAAGTTTCGGCACTCGTTGATGCAGATGAAAAGTATCTCCAGTACGTTCCCGTTGGACTTGATTCCACAAATGAAACAAATGCAAAGAACGACGGTACAATCACAGGCGTAACTGCAGATATGGAAATCGCAATCGGTGATTCCGAAGCGTACACAGCAGTTGCAGAATTTGAAGGCTATAACGCAGAAACAGGCGTTATCGCAGGTCTTGCTCCCGCAACATATTATGTAAGATATGCAGGCGATGATAAGTATGCTCCTTCCGAAGATGTTGAGCTTGTTATCACTCCCGACTCCGTTGAGATCTACTTTGACGACGGTGTTGAAGGTTCTGACAATGTTGAGCAGACCTATGCATACGATGCAGCAATCATAGCTCCCGAAAACCCCACAAATCCCGGTTATAAGTTCGTTGGCTGGGCACTTGAAGATGCAGAAGAAGCGTATGACTTCACAAATGCTACAGCTACAGCAGACCTTGATGGCAAGACATTCAACGCTATCTGGGCAAGAGCATTCGAGCTTTACGTTAACGGATCCGCAGATGCATCCGGCGACGGTTTCTCGGCAGATTATCCTATAAGCTCCATTGAGGCAGCTTGGAATCTCCTTAACGGTATCGATGGTAAGATCATAGTTGTCGGTGAGACGAAACTCCAGGGCAATCTCAACGGTCACGGAGGTAACATTACCATTACAGCAGAAGACGACGGCTTCCTCACATGGAACGGTGCAGTATTCCATAAGGGCGAGGGCGGTTCCGTTAAGTTTGAAAATATCACACTCAAGTATTCCGGCGGCAACGGTTGGAGCTTCATAAACTTCCAGGGACTTAATTATGAGTTCGGCGAAGGCTTCAACAACCCCACAGGCGAAATTGACGGTGTTACATATCATACACTCAAGGTTCGTTCCGGCGGTGAAGAAGGCTACAGATACACAGGCGAAGACGGAAAGACATACATCGATACTCCCGAAAAAGTAGTTATCAGAGGCGGTAACTACGGTACTATCTTCCTCGGCGGTAAGGGACCCAACATCAACGAAGATATCTATGCTGAATTCCACGGCGGCAGCGCAGATATCGGAGTAGGTAACGACAGTATTGCAAACCAGATAGTTCAGACACACGGCGGTAAGCTCTCCAACGTTAAGCTTATTCTCGAAGCAAAGCCCAGGAGCGTAGGCATCGGCTGGACAACAGAGATCCTCGGTGCATATGAATTCATCGCAAACAATGGTGTTGACACAGTTCCCGGCTTCAAGAACGCTGCAAACGAAACTATCGTTCCCGCAGGCGGCTCATACATCATCCACTCTGCAGAGGGCGGACGTGTTGACTTCACAGACACAATCGGTACATACAAGTTCACAACAGACAAGACATACATCGTTATCACAGACGCAGAAGGCAACTCCACAAAGTACAGAGCTGCCGACGGTGTAACAGGCGACGCTAATCTCTATGCAGACGAAACATCTGTTGAGCTCGCACTTGATGCAGGCAGATACAATGTTACTTACACAGACGAAGGCGTAAGCGTTAAAGTTCATTTCTTTGACTATGTTGCAGGACATGACTTTGAACTCAATGCTGCCAACAACTATTCCGTAACCATCAGCGAAACAATTATTGCAAATGCTCAGAGCAAGGCTCCCGACGGTTACAAGTTCTCCGGTGAATTTACTTCATCGGACGGTACGTACAAGACAGTAAACGGTACACTTACAGTTACCGAATACACAGACGAGAAAATCACTCTGTACCCCGAATACGTTGAAGACGATACACTTCCATACTACCATGCAAAGGCAATCTGTAACGAAAAACTCGGCACGGTTGATGTAACTGTTTCCATCGCAAACGGCAAGTTCGAAGCAGGTACGGTCGGTAGTAGCTTTAATAAGGATTTTCTTGAATTTGCAGGCTACGAACTTGCGGAAGGCATCGGCAACAACATCGGCGACGCACCCGCAATTGTTAAGGATGCAATGTACGATGGCGAGGATAACAAGTTCGTTCTCGTATGGGATGCGACAGAAGGCTCTGTGGATGCAACGGAAAAAGATGTTGACATTGTAACATTCCACTTCAATGCTGTTTATGAAGGTTATAATTTTGATATCGACGATTTCGGTATTTATATAAACTTCTATCATCCTCAGACAAACTACGAAGAATACTTTATGGACGGTCATTACCTTGCATCCGCAGTACTCGGTGACAATGATGATCCCTTCGCAGTTAAGTATGTTCCCGTATACGAAGGTATTGTGATCGGTGAGCTTGCTCCCACAGATCCCGCAACTGTCTACGTTACTGTTAATATGCCCGACAAGGCAGGTGCAACTGTAGACGATATCGCATACCTTGCTTACTGGAAGGCCGGTTCCGACGAGGTTAACTTCATCGCACTTGAAGAAGCTGGCAATGAAGAAACAACCATCACAAAGGCAATCACAGATGTATTCTATGTAGGTGAGACATATAACTTCACAGTTGTGAAGAACGGCTACACAGGATCCGAGGAGATCGAGTGGACTCTCGTTGAAACACAGAACTTCGAAACAACCCTTCTCGGCGGTGACATCAAGGAATCCTTCACAGGTGACGATGAAAATGCAGTTGATATCGGTGACTTCGGTGACGGTGATGTTACACTCGCAGACTTTGTAAGAGTTGTAAGAGCATTCGATACGGAAGCTACAGATGAATACAAGGCAGTAGTTGATATCAACGAAGACGGCGATGTTAACGTAACAGACCTTGCTATAGTTAAGGCAAACTTCGGCGAAAGCTACGAAAATGTTCATCTTTACACCTCCACAAACGGCTGATAACCGATAAAGCACAGTTCAAATAAGCTATCCCCGGGTCTAACGGCTCGGGGAGCTTTTTGTTAAGGGGAAAGTCAAAACAACCTAAAAAATATAAGATTAATTGTAAATAAAAGAGAATTTGTATAGCTGTACTTGACAAATAAAAGCAAAAGGATTATACTTAATGCATCATAGGCGTATTGTGACTATTTTACGCCGGAATTTTTTTCAACAAAGGAGAAGTATTATGAAATTCAGAAGAATGCTTGCGACGATACTTAGTGCGCTGATGGTTATGTCGGCGTTTGCTTTTACGGCGTGGGCACAGGAAGAGGAAGCCGAGGCAGAGCTCATGGCAACGGGGATTCTCAAGGAATTTTCCGGAAGTGTTGGCGGGCTTGGCGGTGGAATGGATAAGAGCAGTACCAAGACCAAGTATTACGATGCGGTCAACGATGTGGTGTTCTACCGCTTTAAGATAAACGATGATGCGGCAGGCGGCACTTTCCATTGGAACTGGTATACATATACCATCAATATGGACACGGATGACAACACGGTAAATGCCGCATACAGAATGCGTACAAACAAGGCAGGTGCTGTACCTCATCTCAAGCTTTATCAGGCTGAGCTTGTTGATGCCAACGGAGCGGCAGCAGGAACTTACAACGGTACAGCCATTGTGGGTGACGGCAACTGGGAAACGGCAAAGGTGGCTATCACAAACTCAAATGTTAAACTGTTCAAGCAACTGCATACATATCTTGCCGGAACAGGCGCACACCCCGCAGGCTTCTGGTTCGATGTGGCATACGGTACTATCGCAAACGATGAAGCGACAGCTGTTTCGAATGTTGAAGATGCAACCAAGTATGCCTCGGAGTATGATATAAAATTCAACCTCAACTATGAGGGTGCCGAAGATCTTGACACTTATCCGACAGAAATACCCGATCGTATAGATGAAGGATTTCATTTTGAAGGCTGGGCAACAAAGGCGGATGCTACGGAGGATGAAGTCGAGTATACCGATCTTACCTGTGTTGCAGTACCTACAGCCAATACAACTTATTATGCCGTATGGGGAGATCTTATCGAAGAAGAGAATGCAGTTTATATTTCCGCAGACGGTAATGATGCCAACGGCGGTCGTCATTCCGAGGATGCTGTGCTGACACTCAGCAAGGCTATGACACTTCTCAACACAAACGGTCTTAATACTCTCTATGTAGTAGGCAATGTTGACGGAACGGGTACTCCCGGTATTTCGGCGAAGAAGATTTATATTGAAGGCTACAGCGGAGACGGCACGGAAGTTCTTTCCCACACAGGTCACTGGAAATTTGGCGGCGATGTTGAGTTCAGCAATATTACAATTTTTGACTCGGATGACGGTGATGGTCGTCATCTTGCCCAGGGACATAATATTACATTCAATGATACAGTAAAAACAAAGGATACCGATGAATGGCTGGGACAAGGTTATTACGGTAGCTTCAGCAATATAGATAATACAGTTGTTGTCAATGGCGGTACATGGAACAGATTCTATTTCGGCGGTGTGACCGATTCAAGAATAACAGGTAAGACGGTGTATGAGATCGGCGGTAATGCGAAGGTTAACTATATCTATACCGGTCACGGTGCAGGCAGTTCCACACAGTCTACAAAGGGAACAACTTATATCAATATCAACGGAGGTACCGTTTCAATTGATGTCGGTGGTTCACAGGACGGAAAAAATTCATCTCATGTCGGTCTGAGATATTTCACTCTCAACGGCGGTACTGTTACAAAGTTCAATACAAGAACAAGGCATACATATTCAACATATGAGGGTTATACCGTATTCGAGATCAACAAGGGTGCAACCATTCCCGATACTATCGGTGAAACAGGCGGTACAACCGATGACAGCGAATCAAGAATCGTTATCTTCAATGACGGTGCGGCTGTGAAGCCTGTATCCGACAAGGGGGCAATGGTGCTTCACGTTACAGGCGCAAATCTTAAGGCTGATGTGACCGTTGACTCTGCATATAAAGCAACACATAACGGCTTTACATATACGCTCACCGGCGAGGATCTCATCGGAGTTATCATCAACGATATTTATTACGATCTTTCCTCCTTTACTGATAATCTCATTCCTGCAGGCAAGTTCAAGACAGGTGTAAACACAGTTGACTTTGTAGGCTATGAAGATGCTGTGAAGGATGCAAAACACATTCAGAATTATATTGACGAAGAATGTGATGTGATCTATGTTTCCGAAAATGGTTCAGGCTTAGCTGACGGCTCAACAAAATTTGATACCCTGGCTTATGCCGATATGGCATCCGTGCTTTCCGCTTATGTAAAGAAGGATGCAAAGGTTGTCATTGCAATTGCAGGCGGTATGCCCGCAGGAACAGCGATCCCCACTACAGAGTCGGGTGCGGAAGTTATCATCACCTCCGCATATGGCAATGCAGGTAAAGACGGCGGATATATATCCATAAGCGGAACCTCGACTCCTCTCCGTCTCGGCTCCGGCTCAAGCTACACCTTTGACAATATCCATTTCGCTGTAAACAACGGTGCGCAGAATCAGATATATGCATCCGGCTCAGACGTAACCGTTACCTCCACCGTAACACATTCGGCAACTTCACAGGGGCTTGTTCTGGCACACGGCAGAAACAGCACAGATAGCTTTGCAGGCGGCACTATAACTGCAGATGCAAATGTATATCTTCTCAGAAGCGGCGCTGCTGAGGGTAATAATGTTACGGGCGATGTAAGATATGTTATAAACAAAAACGCTGTCATTGATATTGTCGGTGCAGGCGGTCACGCAGGTAATGTTGCGGGTACGGATAATGCTGTACTCAAGGGCAGTGCCTATGTTGATATCAACGGCGGTACGGTAAAGCAGCTGAATCCCGGCTACAGAGCTACAGTTAACGGCGATGTAATAGCAACTATCAATAACGGCGGTAAGGTTACATCGCTGAAGACTCAGTTTGAGGATGCTAACGGTGTTCTCAAGGGCGACTATGTAATATACCTTAATGACGGCATTATCGAAAATGTTGAAACATTCAAGGGCGGTACGTTCAACGGAAAGAAAGTACTTATCGTAAACGAGGATACTTCCGATGTTCCGGCAACGGCGGATTCTCTCATTCCTTATATCGTTACTTCTACAGGTGACGGAACAGTGACCTTCGATACTGCATCTGACAAGCTCGTATTCGCTATGGGCAACGGAGTAAAGTACATAAGAGTCACAAACGGCGAGGATGTTAAGTCGTTTAATGTTGACGGTGATGAGGTTGCACTTATGGCAGATATCGCTGTTGATATCACCGAGGGTACAACAACGGTAGAATTCCTCGCAGACGGCACGGAAGGCAAGACAGTTACATTCATAAGCGACGGTGAAGAGGTACAGTCCGGTCTTGTTGAGGTTGGCACAGTTCCCACAGCTCCCACACTTGAAAAGTACGGTTATACACTTGGTTGGGATAAGGAGATCGTTGCTGTAACAGAGGCTACAACATACACGGCTGTTTGGACAGAAGCAGAAGTTTCCGCCCCC
>SVQR01000041.1 GCA_015065225.1 Oscillospiraceae bacterium
CGCTTTGCGATTTTCTTCATTAATTTTTCATTATTCAATATTCATCAGCGTAGCGGCTTCATTATTCATTAATTTCATCTATTTGATGAAATCTTTATAGCCTCACATCAGCTCAAACTCAAAGCTCCGATCTCAACATGATCGCTAATGATTATCACACGCCCTCAAACTCCGACTCGTCCACAACATTAACTCTCGTCTTTATGATACGGTCAAAATACATGGTATCAACCACAGGCTGTACCGCATCCTCATTTCTCATGATGTAATCGCCGGCTTCGGCTGCGTACTTTTCCGAAAGCTCTTTGTTGTGATCCAGCCTTGCGAGTATCTGCTTGCCCACGGGAATATATGCGTTTCTGTGATATTCAAGGTACTCCCATGACTTTCGCTGACATTCATCACGGAGATGCTTGTGTTTTTCGATTTCTTTTCCGAAGTTTTCCATAAGCTCTACCGCACGCTCTACCTTTTTGCGGTATTCATCCTTGTCATATTCCTTTTGACAACGAACAATGCCGATATTAAAGGCTTCGGAAAGTGCAGAAAAGTATTCGCAGAGAAGTTCGACCGAATCTTCGCCGAAAGATGCCGCATAAAGGTTACGACGAATGTCCTCAAATTCGGCTTTATCATTCCACATGGTCTTTGCCATAACGGTCATTGCAAGGGATGTCGGGAAGGCATTTCTCTGAAGCTGACAGGAGATATAGCCGTTCATACCAAGTCCCCCAAGATGCTTTATGTCGGTGCTGATTATTCTTGATATGCCTTCGCCGCCCGCATCAAGCAGATGATCCCACATAAGGTGGTAGTCAAAGTCTACGCAGTCTCCGTCATACTTCTTTTTCCATGCGTAGAGGTATGCAAGATTCTTATCTACGGAATTGCACTCCTTTGGGCTGAAGCCGTTTGTCTTGTATTCCGGGATATCAAAAAGCCTGTACTCCGACGGGAAAGTCGAATGATAGTTTCTGCAGATAGGTGCGAACAGGAACATTGTGTTATCCTGATTCTTTATATCCGTCAGCATCGGAGGATGGGAGGTATCATATCCGAGCAGGAACATTATCTTGGTCTTAAGTCCTTCCTTTGCTACTGTATCGGTGATATCGTTCACCATCCTGATGTAATGGTCGGAATATGTACCCTTGCGACATTCGGGACATTCGCAGGTATTGCAGAACCAGTCTCCCAGCCAGAAGTGTACCACATCCGCCCACGGATGTTCATGTATGTAGTCAATGACTGCCTTCACCATCGTATTTCTGACATAGGGGTTTGAATAGCACAGCTGAGTTGAAAGCGGGGAATTATCCCAGACCTTACGCTCGCCGTTTACAAGTGCGCAGATATCCACATATTCCTTCGGGAAGGATTCCTGCTTATACCAGCCGTAGCCCGACACTCCGAAAGGACCGCTGGTCCAGCCGTGTCCCATTGTGTGAAGAAGAAGTCCTCGCTTTTTTATCTCCTGCGTCATGATATCCATATACTCGACAGTCTTTTCAACATCGTAAGGCTCGGGAGTCTTATGGGGATTACGCATGTGAGAATACCATCTGTCAAAGAATTCATGGGGAACGCTGAACTGGATATAGTAGCTGTTAAAGCCGACTTTGGGCATCCACTCTATCATATCAAGCACATTTTCAAGGCTTACCGCCCCCTCGATACACATGGTACGGTGTCGCATCGCCGCCTTCTCAGAGACATAAATATCCGAAGCGGTGCATGATTCGGGGTAAACGGTACCGTCTTTGCCGGGGCGTACAAAGGTTATTCCCCATTCGGAAAGGAGTCTGTAAACACCAAAGAGTATGCTTCTCTCATTCGTACCTGCTATATAGCCCTTTTTATTCTTGACGTTTATCTCGTATGCATCGTCGAAAAAGGGATCGGCAACGTCGATATTTACGCCAAAGTCGGAAAGAAGTCCGAGACTTATTTCGGCAGAAACGCCCAGCTTTAAAAGATATTTATCGAGTTGGTTTTGTGTAAATTCGCGTACATTGTAATTGTTCATGACGATCTCCTTACTGTTCCGGTATATTTTTTAAATAAGCTTCAACCCATCGCAACATTCCTCAACATCAAGGAACAATGCGCGTTCAAGTTCAGGTCGCTCCGGGCAGTGGATACACATTTTTCTCTTTCCGCAAAGATCGGTAAAGAACATCGCATGACCGCCGTGACCGTCAAATAGGGGTTTATCAAGATGCTTCCAGTTACCTTTTATACTGCCGTTATCCGACACTGCCGATGCAACGATGTATGTCTTATCCGGAAACGGTGACCAGGTGAGATACAGCGTTCCGTCTGAAAGTTTTTGAAGGAAGGGCGCATCCGAGCCGTATCTTGTTACATCTTTTCCTTCATAATTACAGATATTGGGTATTTTAGAACAAGGTGCTTCGTCGGAGCTGAAAAGCCTAAACGCTTCTCCGACTCTCTCCTTCAGATCATCCGTCAGCTGCTGTGCCCATATTTCACCGACATAACAGTCACGTTCCTTTATGTAATTGAAGGGCCAGTCAGCCGAATAAACAATATACGGCACTTCGTCTTCGATATAAAGCGTACCGTCGATACAGCTTCTGCCATGAGGTGTTGCGGGTTCGTTTGTAATCGGCACAAATCTGCCGTCGGGAGTATCGCTCACAGATATCTCCGTTCCCCGAAGTCCGCTTCTGCCGAGAAGTGACAGGAACATATAGTATTTTCCTTTGTAAAGGTGTACCTCCGGCGCCCAGAGGTCTGTTGTTCCCCATGAATCGTCAGCTACGGAATAAACCTCTGTTCCGTCATCCCACTCCTTAAGGTCAAGGCTTTTATGTACCCATATCTTTTCGTCAAAGGATCTGTACATATAATATGTATCGTTGTATACCACCACATAGGGGTCTCTTATTCTGAGGTCTTCAGTGCGCATATGGTTGTCTCCTTGGTTTCATATTCATACAGAGTTATTATATCACAGTGTGTCGGTAAATTCAAGACTTTTGTCGGCAGATTCTTGTATTTTGCAAACAGAAAGACCCGGACGATAATAAAACCATCCGGATCGTATTTTAATGATCTGGTTTCGCTCCGATTATGTACCTTCGTCTTTGCCGTATTTCTCCGACATTGCTTTTCTTATTCATAAACTTCATATACTATCTTTTCTTCATCGATATGCGCTATGGGAGAAAGATCGTCGATAGTGTTTCCCGAAAGATTTATGCTCTTTATCTTGTCATTGTCAAGCGCCGACAGAGCCGAGATATCCGTGATTCCCACGTCGCAGAGCCCAATATCCGTCAGAGACTTATAGGATGCTATCATATCGAGATTTTTGACAGGGACACCACTTATAAAGATAGTCTCAAGAGCGTCAAATCTGTTTGCGGGAATAAGAGAAAAGTCAAATTCGGTCGTATCCGGATCTTCCATATCAAGAGCGGACAAATACTCGAATTTGAATACTGTCAGCGATCTTATGCCGGTAAGATATCCGAGGCATTTCTCGAATCCGCTGTGATCCGCGGAGTATGTCACCTCATCGTCTCCCTTGCAGAGAATGATCGTCTTGTCGTACCTAATCTCATCGATCATATCCTGCTCTATGATGTCGCCGTAACCGCCCGTCATGATAATCTGGAAGGAAATAGCGTCAATAGAGGCAATATCCGATTGCGTGATATCGTCAATAGGTTTATCCAGTAATTCAGAGATCGCATCCAGCATTTTTCCGTATTCGGTCTTGATAGTTACAGTCCTTGATGCCTTCTTGGCGGACACAAGCTCATATGACATCCGCAAGCAGATCCACGATGCTATTTCCTTTGCTTGTTCCTTCGTAAAATCGCCGTTTATCACACATTCCGAGCTGTCTATTCTTTCATTTACCGAAGGCGAGGAGATCACATCATCACCAAGCATTATCCGAATATAATTATTTCCTGTTCCGGCAAGAGCTGCCATTTCTTCCGTAGCATCGCCAAAAGCCTTGCCGGCAGAGCTGTCAAATGTAAGAGAGATAAACCAGGAAGCCGTCCCGTTACCGTACGAATCACCGTATATCGCCTCGGCATTTATAATATCATCTCCTGTAAGCACAACCTTTCCGTTTGAGTCAACAAATGAGAGCTCTTTGGGAGTTCCTATGAGCGCTACAGCATCATCCGGATCTTCAATCCACGGAACAAAAACGGTTATCTCATTTTCCGCGGTGACATCGATCTCATAGCCGTTTATACCGTGCCTGTTGAGTATGTTTCCGAAATATGTTTCGCCGATGTCGACCGACTCCGGGGATGTTTTATATACCAGTTCACAGCCATCCGCCTGTATTGTTTCTTGGTACTCATCCGCTATTGCTTTTGGACGGTCATCCTCAGACTTGCGTTCATCGATGCTGTGACATCCGGAAAACACCGCAGTCATACAGATCACTGCCACCATTGCCAATACTTTTGTCTTCATGTGAACCTCCGTAAAATAATAAATGTATGATCTTATGTCATTTCGTAAATATGATATAATATCCTCGCTTATATTCAAAGCATATAATGTAAATTTTTTGTGTACGCACAAAAAGCAGAAAACCATTGACACCGCCTTCTTTTTATGCTAAAATCATAATGAAAAAACTAAAAAAGGAATCACGATGAACAACACACAAAACACGTCGGAGCAGAATCCGATAAAGCTCGAAAAAATAAGCGACACATTGCGTATATATCAGCAAAAAGGCGTATTCTCCTACGGTACGGATGCGGTGCTTCTGTCGGCATATGCCGCACACTTTATGAAATTCTCCACGCCGAGAAAGCTGTTCGACCTTTGCTCCGGTACGGGCATCATAGGTCTTATGCTTCTTGACCACTTTAGGAGTGACGGCAACCTTTCTGCAGAGGCTGTCGAGATAAACAAGGATGCGGCAAGGCTTTCCGCCATGAGTGCCGGTGAAAGCAATCTTTCGGACAATTACAAAGTGCATAATATGGATATAAAAGATGTACGCAGTACCTTTGAGGGCGATATCGCAGACTTTATAACGGTAAATCCCCCTTATATGTCGGCCGCCTGCGGACTTATGTGTGAGGATGATTACAAGACTATCGCACGTCATGAGATACTCTGCAATCTTGAAGATATTTTCAAGGCGGCATTTCATCTTTTAAAGACAGGCGGCAGTATGTTTGTTGTCTATCGCCCAGACAGACTGTCAACGCTTTTTTCGGTGGCAAAAAGTGCGAGACTTGAGATAAAGAATATGACATATGTACATTCAAAGCGTGATTCGGAATCAAAGCTTGTGCTTTGTAAGCTCGGAAAGGGTGCAAAGGAAGGCATGAAGATAAGTCCGCCCTTTATAATGTATGACGATGAAGGAAATTACAGCGATGCATATCTCTGTGTCCGTGACAAAGGAGTAATGGAAATTGGATAACATAAGTGATATTGAAATAACGGAAAAATCCGAAAAGGAAGTCTGCGAGAGAACTTTGTATGTTGTCGCAACACCGATAGGAAATCTTTCCGACATGACCGAGCGTGGCAAGCGGATCCTTTCCGAGGTGGATTTTGTTGCGGCGGAGGACACACGCATAAGCGGCAAGCTTCTCGGTCTTTACGGCATAAAAAAACCGCTTGTCAACTACTTTGAGCATAACAGAGCGGAAATGGGAGAAAAGATCGTATCACGTCTTGAAAAGGGTGAATCCTGTGCGATAGTTACCGATGCGGGTACGCCTGCTATCTCCGATCCCGGTGAGGATCTCTGTAAGCTCTGCCATGAAAGAGGTATAAAGGTAGTTCCCATTCCCGGATGCAGTGCGGCTATAACGGCACTTTCGGCTTCCGGTATGCCATCAAGGAGATTTACCTTTGAAGGCTTTCTCCCCCGTGAGAAAAAGGAGCAAAGAGAGCTTCTTGAAGAATTGCAGAATGAAAAACGTACCATGATATTCTACGAAGCTCCGCACAGGCTCAGAAAGACACTTGATGCGTTTTTCGAGGCTTTTGGCGACAGAGAGGTATGTCTTGCCCGTGAGATAACAAAGCTCAATGAGGAGATAGTAAAGACCACACTTGCCGAGGCGGTTAAGATATATGAAGAGAAAGAGCCGAGAGGTGAGTATGCCATCATTATCGCAGGTGCGACGAACACTAAAAGCTCCGACCTTTTCTGGGAGAACATGAGCATAGAACAACACGTAGAGTTCTACATCTCACAGGGTGACAAGAAGATGGACGCCATAAAGAAATGTGCCAAGGACAGAGGCGTTCCGAAAAATGATATTTACAAGGAAATGATATAATTGACACACGAAATAATCAACAATAAGAGATACAACACACAAGATAACTATCTCAAAGCACGTTTCGGCTGTAAGATAGCAAAGATATCCCTCAACGGCGGCTTCACCTGTCCCAATCGTGACGGCACCAAGGGCTACGGAGGATGCATATACTGCTCGGAGTCCGGAAGCGGTGACTTTGCGGGAGATCCGAGGGACAGTATCCGCAGGCAATTTGAGTCTGTAAAAGCAGGCATGGACAAGAAGTGGAAGAACGCAAAGTATATGCCCTACTTTCAGGCAGGGACAAATACTTATGCTCCCCTCTCGGAGCTAAAGCCGAAATTCGAGGCGGCACTTGAGCTTCCCGATGTCATAGGGCTATCAATCGCCACACGCCCCGACTGTATAGAGGATGATGTATTTGAGTATCTTTCGGAGATATCAAAAAGGACATATCTCACGGTAGAGCTTGGACTTCAGTCTGTTCACGACAAGACCGGCGAACTTATAAACCGCTGTTGCACCTATGGGGAGTTTCTCCATTGCTTTAACAGGCTATCGGATAGGGGTATAAATACCTGCGTACATCTTATCAATGGTCTTCCCGGTGAGGACAAGAGTATGATGATGGAGAGTGTGGAACGGGTTGCCGCACTTCGCCCACATTCGGTAAAGCTGCATATGCTTCATGTGATACGCGGAACGGTATGCGAGAAAATGTATCTTGACGGAAAATTCCGCTGTTTTGATCTTGACGAGTATGTAGACCTTATATGCGATCAGCTTGAAGTGCTTCCGTGGGAGACAGTAATACAGAGGATAACGGGTGACGGAGCGAGAGATACACTTGTCGCACCTCTCTGGAGCGTAAAAAAGTTTGATGTCATAAACGGTGTTGACAGAGAGATGAACCGCAGAGATACATTTCAGGGTGCAAAGTTCAACGGATAATCTTCAAATAATTACACATACTAAGGATGGCTGCTTGCTGTCCTTATTTTGTTTGGAGGTAGATATGAGACCTGTTCTTTTGTTTTTACTTATCTTTTGTCTTTTGACGAAAAACGGGTTTGTGTCATCCGTCACGGTACAAAGTGTATTTTTTGTTTCGGCACTTATAAAAAGCGGGATATTTACGAACAAGAAGAATATTTCAGCAAAAAACATAGTCAGCGGTGCGTTCATACTGCTGTGCGGCTTTGCTTTATCGGCGATACTTACACGCTGTTCGGAGGCGGATGAACTTGCAAGGTATCCCTCTCTTTCCCTTGCTGCTTTCGGTATATACTTTATATTTTATCCGTTCATTATTGTGATGTCGGAGCATTCCAAGGCTGAAAAAGCTGTGAGAGCCGTTACTCTCGTTTGCACAATGTTTCCGAGCATCGCAGCTGTTTTTGCGGAAGGTGTATCTGTTTTATTTTCCATGACACTTGTATTTTTTGGCTGTATTGCTCTTTATTTTATTACAGTCAAAAGAAAAAAGGCTGTCCGTAAACAGCCATGACAGTATAGATATTTTACTTACGTTTTTGAAGGCGGATATCCGAAATAACCGGAGTATGCCCTTGAAAAGCTGTATACATCGGAAAAGCCTGTCATTGTTGCGGCATTCTTGACGGATACCTTGTCCGAAAGGAGCTGTCTTGCCTTTTCAAGTCTTATCTTTCTTATGTATTTCCATGTAGGAATACCCGAATATTTTATAAAAAGTCGTCTGAGATACACCTCGGAAATATTCAGATGAGATGCGACAAGCGCACAGTCAAGAGAAGGATCGGAAACGGAAGCTATTATATATTCCGCCGCCATATCAAAGAGCTTTTCCGTATCCGAACGGCTTTTTGTTTTATCCGTCAGAAGCGAGAGAACGGAATATATCTCCGATACAGCACGGCATTTCTCGGAAAAATCAAGAGGCTTTGCAAGGGATCTTACAGACAGCGAACAAAGATCGGCATAATGTTCTTCAAGACGGGATATATTCGGCAAAGGGAGTGCGGTTATTTCCGTTATATCCGTCTCTGCCTGAAAGTTTACCATCATGGATTCGGCAGTTTCAAGACAGGTGTTGAGATAACTTGCTCCCTGTGGAATGAATACCGAACTTTCGGGAGATGATATCACTGTTTTACCGTTTTGGGTAAACGCTATTTCTCCGCTTTTGGTGACTATCAGACTGCAGGAGCTTCTGTCTTTCATTTTAAGTGTTGCACCGCCTCTGTTTATACATACAGTTGCCGATTCAAATTCCGTTACTGTTATGTTCACCTGTACCACCTCCGGTATAATGATACTCCATAACACATATTTTGTCAATACCGTTTTTGCAAACCGAACAAACGAAATAATCGGAATTTCTAAATCAATAGTATCAGAATTGACAAATAATGTACCATCCGTGCTATTTTCAAAATAATACCGCAGATGTATAATAGGTACAAACCAATATACACAGGGAGGATATGACAATGGATTTTAACGGACAGGTTGCAATAGTAACGGGAGCGGCAAGAGGTGTAGGCAGAGCGACGGCTCACCTTTTTGCACAAAAAGGCGCAAAGCTGGGACTTCTCGATGTGGACTTTGAAAAACTGAAAAGCGTAAAGGATGAGCTTGAAGAATACGGTACGGAAGTACTTATATACAAATGCGATGTTTCCGACGAAAAAAGAGTAAACGAGGTAATGTCGGACATTATAGAGAAATTCGCAAGAGCGGACATCCTTGTCAACAATGCGGCACTTTTCAGAAGCTGGTGTCCCTTCCTCGAATCCGATATTGCCGAATGGAAGCAGTATTTCGATATAAATGTAATGGGTGTCGCATACTGCACTCGTGCTGTGCTTCCGAAGATGCTTGAAAAGGGTTACGGCAGAGTCATAAACATAGGCTCTGTTGCAGGTGTATACGGCAATGCGAATATGGTACACTACAGCGCAACAAAGGGTGCTGTAATTGCCATGACAAAGGCTCTTGCCAAGGAGGTTGCGGACAAGGGAGTGACGGTCAACTGCATCTCCCCCGGAAGCATAAGTCCATCGGATCACGATGATATGGACTATGTTCAGCCGTCAGAGCTTGCTTTCATGAACAGGACAGGCAGTGACCGTGAAAATGCCGAGCTTATCTGCTTTATCGCAAGCCGCGAAGCGTCATATATCTCCGCACAGAACATTCAGATAGACGGCTGCAGAAGAAAACAGTAACAATCCGAATAATAAACGTAAGGGATCGTACCGTCAAAGTACGACCCCTTATAATTTTGCATTATTCAGACGCCATTGAAGTTTTGATTATCGCAAGATCCGAAACATTTACAACACCGTTTTCATCAAGGTCTACTACCTCGCTGAGCTGTGCTGTTGCGTTATTGTCAAATCCGCGAAGAACCCTTATAAAGTCATCTATATCAACAACGCCATCACCGTAGGAGTCTGCGAAATCCGCCTTGATATCACCGCCGAGAGGTGCAATATTGCCTATCTCGCATACATCACCGCTGACAGTGAATTCCGTGGAAGTCTTCACATAACCGTTCTTTGCAAAGGTGATGGTATATGTTCCGTCCGCAAGATATGCCGTAAGTTCAAGAACTGCCTTGCCGTTTTCGTCGGATACCTGTGTCAGCTTGTCCTCACTTGTGGAATATACCGTACCTTCCGCATTTGTGATTACAATGGATGCCGCATTGTTGTAGCCTGTCGCATCGTTATTACAGAAGCTGTTGCCGTAGTCTCTTGTAAGTGTATAGGAAACATTTACGGCATACTTGACGCTTCCAATGTCAAAGCTTACATTTATAGGCTGACAGTATACATCTGCAGAAGGAACGCAAGGCGCATACAGATAATATCCGTCAGAGTAGACCGTCTCAAGTGTACCCGCATCAAGCTCGATTCCCGTCAGGGCAAAGTCAGCCGATGCAAATGTACTTCCGTTGGCAACAAATCCTTCGGATGCGGTGAATACGAATGTACCTATCGTGACAGCCGTATCCTGTGCTTCTATAGAAACACCGTTACTTGCCGCCCATGTATTCTGATAGATGCCGTTTGCGTTGTAATATGTTCCGAAGCCGCCGTCAGCAACATTTATACTTCCCTTATCGGTCACATCATCCGAGAAGGTAAAGCTGTCGAGTGTGAGCTTTGATGTATCGTATTTAAGACCGAACGAGCCGTAATTTGCTTCCGCGCCCGCAAATGTCAGAACAAGAGTGTACTTTCCGCTTATATTGTCATACTCACCCTTGTAAATGTAATCACCATATACCGCCTCTGCAAGAACTACAGTATAGTCACCTGCGGTGTATGCTGTAAAGTAAAGGTTATCTTCATCCTCGGTATATGCTATCACATCATCCGCTTCGGAAGCGAGAGTTACATCGGCTGTTGTTTCTGTATGGTATATTCTGTAGAACTCACCGACTGCTCTTTCGGGAAGAACGTACTTCGGAATTCTGACATTCAGACCGTTTGTGAAATCTGCAACAGCGGAATTATTCTCGTCAAATGCTCTGAGGCTGAATGCATATACGACGGAAACCTCGCCTGATACCGCAGGATCGTTCTGTGCCGCGCTCTTCGCCGCAACTACCGATGTGTGAGTATCGTACTTATCCTCGGATACGGATGTGATCTCAACTCTTTCCGCATCGGAATTTTCGATATTGGAATCCTCCGTCATTTCCGGCTTGATCTCTGTCCATACCGCATAAAGAACGGAAGCCTCATTTGGAACGGTATATTCGAGAGAGCCTTTTTCCGCATCCTTATCCACGCTCCAGCCGTTGAAGTAGTGATTCTTCATTGAAGCATCGGGAGCAGTGAGAGTTATTACGGAATCATTGTACTTATGGATAGTTTCGGGTACAGTACCTTCAGCACCGTTGAGGTTGAATTCAATATCCCACAGCGTTGAGAAGAGAACATTGTGTTCGCCTCTTGCGATGGTGTAGATATTGTCATCTGTCTTTTCGACCTTTTCACCGTCGATAACTATGTCTACACCTTCAATATCGCAAAGTATCCTGTAGCCGAGGAATGTACCGTCATCGTCAAATGCCGGTGTCACAGTTCCGTCATTGTCATAGTATATTACAGTACCCTTGTCGGAAAGTGTCAGGCTGTAGCCTTCGATGGAGCTGTCAATAATGAAGATTTCTTCGCCTGTAACACCGCGGGAGTCTGCATCGCCAAACTTTGCGTCAATAAACTTACCGCCGGAGATGACATATGCACTGTTACCTGTAAATACATTGTTTGCATCTATTGTAGAAGTACCGTGACGAAGTGTCGATGTGCTGAATGTACCGCCGGTAACATTTACCGTGACATTACCGTTCTGTACAGACTTTGAGTTACCGCCGGAATAAACCGTACCGATATTACCGCCGGAAATGTTTATCTCCACATCACCGTTTATGATACTGTTGAAATTCTGACCGCCATGTGAGCCACCAAATACAGCACTTACCGTACCGCCTTCGATATTGATAATGGAATCACCGTTTACCGTGGAAGCGGACCATGTAGTACCGGGAAGTACTCTTGTGATATTACCGCCCTTTATTGTGATTACCTGAGGCTTTGTGAAGGTCTCATTTGTGCCGGATACACCGTGGATGGTCATGTTCTGCGAGAAGTCTGTTGTTGTAACAAGGCCTGCACCGAGAACAAGCTCGTATCCCTTTGTTATAAAACCGGTATCATAGAGAGAGCCTGCAAGTCTGTGCATTGTGATGTTGTCTATTTCAAGGTCGCCCGCAAGATCGGCATTCTTGTAATATGTGATGCAGGGTGATGTGCCGTCTATGCCTGTGACAGTTACCTTGCTTCTTCCTGCAACATCTGCAAAGAGGTTGGTATCAAGTGTACCGCCGTCAACATACATTACGTTTCCGTATACCTTGATATTGCCGCCGTTTGTACCAAGACCTGCTACTGCGCTGTTTATATCCGCATATGCGAATCTTGCCTCGTCACCGAAGTAGATGACACCGCCGCCGCTTCTGACAAATGCATATCTTTCGCCGTCTATGTCATATACCGTGGGGGCCATATCCTCTGCTGACATCCATTCAACATTTATTGTTGAAAGTGCGCCCGTAAATTCGGGGGTATAGAGGTATCCGTCGGATGTTTCCGTGGCGAATACACCGCCTATAATGGGAGTATAGCCTTCATCGGGAACAAGGCGGAATGTGGGAGCTTTTGTCTTTGTGCCGTTTTCATGAATGTAGACCTCACCGCCAACACCGGAATATACGAGATAGTCAAGTATTGCCTTTGCTCCGTCCTCGACCGTATAGGATATACCGTTATTGAATACAAGTGTGAATACACCATCGGAGAGATTTACACCCTCATTCTTGTTTGCCTGAAGGATGACCTTCTTGCTTGTGACGGTATCACTGTTTATGATGAGGTTTACAGCACCCAGCATCGCACTTGTACTGTGCTTTTCCGCATAGCCGATATTGAGAGTATTGACCGTAGCACCGTCAATGATACTTGTTACCGAGCCTTCCTCGCCTATTGCTCTGTATGCACCTATACCGTTATAGATTGTGATAGTACCGCCGAGAGCCTTTACGGTTATGTCATCGGCAAATGTACCTGCACTTGTAACGGGAGCAAAATAGTTGCTTGATTCTATCTTGAGATCCTTACCGAATGTGGTATTTCCGAAGCCGTTGATATACTTGGTGGTTGTGAACTTCAGCGTGAACTTATCAAGTGTCACATCACCCTTGAAGCCGAATGTACCGTCAAGAGTAAGAACTTCGCTTCCCGTAAGACCTTCGATGGTAACAGGCTTTCTGTTTGCCGTATCAACAAACGCACCGCTGTCACCGCCTGTATTGGAAAGGTTGCTTGCAAGTATTACCTTACCTTCCTCACCGCCGAGTGCCGCAACTGCCTTGGTGAGTGTATCAAATGTATAGTATTCGCTATCGCCTATCGTAACGGTAGACTCGGAGCTTGCAAATGCTGTGAGAACGCCGTCTATAAGGTAAGCCTTGGGAGTTGTGTCAAGTGCCCATGTAACCTCAATGTCGGATGTTGTATCGGATGCTTCGGGAGTATAGTAATACTTGCCGGATGCATTTGCCGTGATCATCTCACCGTTTACAAAGGGAGCATAAAGGGGATTTTCGGGAGTAAATATGAATGTGGGCTTTTCGCTTGCCGATCCGAAGGAGGATATCTCATATGTACCGCCGTCACGGAGTCTTACAACCGCATCGAATGTGCTTGCAAATGTGAGATTGTATGTCTTGTCGATATCGTTTGTAATAACTGCAACAGCACCGCCGTTTGTGGTGAGCTTTGAGTACTTTATTTCCTGACCGTCGGCAAATGTACCGCCGGAGATAGTCAGAAGTGCGTTACCGTTAAGAGTATTTGCACTTTCGTTACCGAGGTTTACAGAAGCCTCGGTAAAGTCACCGCCCTCGATATTGAGAGTTATTGAAAGACCCTGCGTCGAGCCGACATTACCGCCGACTACCTTTGCGTATTTACCGCTCTTTATGGTAACGTCGGTAGGTCTTGCGGCAGCACCCGTACTTCCGTAAACGTTCAGACCGTTTCCGACGACTTCTATGCCTTCACCGAAGATGATAGGTCTTGAGTCTGCGTTAAGTGTAGCACTGTTTCCGGAGATCTTTATATTCTTGAATTCAAGAGGAGTCCACATATAAAGTGCAGACAAAGTGAGTACCGCATCTTCATCGTAGCCGGAGATCTCGGTAACACCGCTTCCGCCCCAGTAGCTTCCGAGGTTGCCTGTATATTCACCGATAACAAGGACTCTGCCGCCGACAGCAGCAGCAACAGCTTCCTTCATATCGCTGTAAGCATAGTAAGCAGTACCGTCATCGTCCAGCTTGAAAAGACCGCTGTCCTTCTTTACATATGCTGTCTTTATACCGTCAACGGTATATGTCTTTGCTGTGCCTGTCGCCTTGATATATGTTACGGTATGCTCTGTCGTATCATCGGCTGCAATTGTGTTTGATATAGAGAGCTTACCGTCAACGACAGCCGCATAGCCGTTATTGGGCGTTATAACGAACTGTGTTCCGTCAAAGGAAACAGCACCGTTCTTGCCGGATTTTATAACATACTTTATCTGTGTGGGAAGTGTAAATGTCACATTATCGGCAATACCGTTATTGAGAATAGCTGCCGCAACTCCGCCAACAGATGTGACGTTAGTTGCATAGATCTGCTGATTTTCCGCAAATGTACCGCCGTTTACCGTGAGGATCATGTTTTTGGGAACTGTTGTGGAAACGGATGATCCCATATCTATCTTGGCGTTTGTAAAATCACCGCCGTAGATTGCAAGAACATGGCTCTGAGTCTTTGTGCTTGTTTCGGAGGTTGCCGCAGTACTTCCGACAGTTACCTGTTCCCATGTACCGCTGTGTATCTCGATATTACCGCCGTGAGGAGAATTTGCACCGCCGCCCCAGAGAGGCTTAGGCATTGTACCGGTCACACCTTCACCGATAATGATCTTGTTTCCGTCGGGGCAGAATGCGCCTGAGATATCAAGAGCGATATTCTCTATCTTTACATTACCCCAAGGGTGTGCATTTGCACCGAGCTTCAGCACCGCATTTTCGTCCGCACCCTTTATGGTGAGAAGATTTGTCGGATACTTATTCGGATAGCTCAATCCTTCGCGTGCGCTCTCACCGATGATAATAAGAGTAACATCCGCCTTGTTTGTATTGGCTGTAAGTGCGGACTGGATTGTATCAAATGCCACAACGGAAAGTCCGTTATATTCTGCCGCACCGCCGCCGTTCTTTACAAAGCCTGTCTTTACGCCGTCAACGGAATAGAATGCCGCTGTTGCTTCGTCACCGCTTGTTGTGATGTATGTAACTTCAAAGGTCTGTGTCGCATCGGATGCTGTGGGTGTCAGAAGATACTCGCCCTCTGCGTTTGCAAGAAGTACAACGCCGTCTATTGCGGGAGCATAGCCTTCGTTCGGCGTGAACATGAAGGTCGGAACTCCGCCCTTTGTCGCGGGAGTCTTAATGGATGCTGTACCGTTCGCACCGGACTTAATTACAAAGTCGATATCCGAGGCTACCGTAAAGCCGTCAGCCATACCGTTGTTGAATATTACGGATACAGCACCGGTAACGGTACTTCCGGAGACAGCCGCAGCATGGAGCTGTATATTTTTTGTTGAGTATGTACCGCCGTTGATATAGCAGTTGATGTTGCCGTATACCGTGTTCTTTGCATTGTTGAGGCCGAGGTATATATTTGTATTACAATTGTAATCGTTGAATATAAACTCGTAATTACCGTGCTTCGAGCTGCTTCCTATGGCAGTATAACCGCCGGAAAGGATTATCTGACCTACATTGAATGTGGAAGCATCGAAAGTGGTAACAACACTTTCCGCGGATGTACCGTTGGTATTACCGTAATAGATACCGCCGAGCTTCTTCATGCCCTTGCCGAAGGTGGTATTTCCGCCACCGAAAACGTACTTTGTGTTATTTCCGCTCTCGTCTGACTTACGGCAATGAAGTGTGAAGTTCTCCATAGTTACGGGAGCTTTGAAATCAAGTGTATGGTCGAATTTCAGAACAGCTCCGTCGCCGATACCTCTGATGGTTATGGCATCTCTTCCCGAGATATCGGAAAAGGTCTTGTCACCGTTTGTTGTGGGATCTCTGAACTCACCCACAATACCGATAACACCGCCGCCATTGGCAAGTGCCGCTATAGCATCTTTAAGTGTTGTATATGTGTTATAGGTTTCGCTGTTACCGTCACCGTCAATATCTGCCGTGACAGTTTCACCTGCTCCGAGGAAAACATAATTTGTTCCGTCTATCGCATAGACCTGTCCTGCGGCACTTGCGGAAAATGTAAGTGCCGGGATGATCATCAGAAATGCAAGGAGCAGGGCAAGAGAATTTTTGAATAATCTTTTCATGTTATGCTCCCTTCTTACTTAGCATCAATGTCGTTATGAACGACAAATTCATAAACACCGGAGGTTATTTCATAATACTTTCTGCCGTCTTCCGTCTTGATATATTCGATACCTTCAGCATCATTAATATCAATGCCGCCTTCGGTAATATATGCATTCTCGTTTTCCACGGGAAGCGAGAGCGTTGCGGAAGTATTTGCGGGAACAGTACAGTTGTATGTGAATGTGCTTCTGTCATCCGAAAGCTTCCATTCGGATTCTATAAGACCGTTCATTGAATCAAAGCTACCCTTTGCCCAGGTTACGCTTGTATCCTCGTAGGATGCGTAGTGAGGACGGAGCTCAAAGTGCTTATAACCCTCGTTGCCGCTTACGTACTGATGGGAAATACCGAGAATATCCGTATAGAGCCATCTTGCGGGAGCACCGAATACATAGTGGTTTCTTGACATAGTACCGCCGCCGTAGGTCTCCCAGATAGTTGTAGCACCATTGTTTACCATGTTGAGAAGCGAAGGATAGCTTTCGTTTTCCATCATTCTCATAGCGGTGTCAAACTGACCGTTAGAGCCGAGTGCGGGGTAGATTATGTTCATTCCCAAAAAGCCTACAGTCTGGATGTAGCCTTCTTCCGCAATTCTCTCGGAAAGCTTTTCCGCTGCTGCTCTCTTCTTTTCGGGTGTTTCGTAAAGGTCAAAGAACAGACCGAATGCATAGGATGTCTGCGAGCCCTCGCCGTCGGTGTAGTTGCCGTCATTATCACTTGTACCGCCGGACTTACAGGTGATGCCGTCTTCCTTTACAAAGTTTGTTCTCCACGCCTTTGCAAACTTTCCGTGAAGCTCTCTGTAGTATGCGGCATCCTCCATTTCACCGATTTCCTCTGCCATTTCCGCGAGAATCATGCAGGAATAAGCCGTAAATGCAGTACCTACCTCGGCATAGGAGGTTTCACGCCATGCAACGGTATCTGCCTTGTATTCCATATCCTTGTAGCCGACACCCGTCTTGCCGTTATAGTGTGCAAGGTGGTCACCGTAGTTACCGTCTATTCTTACATATTTTCCGTCAACGATATAGGAAGGAGCTTCCTTATCAACAACAGTTCCGTTGTCATCTGCGTAGATTTTCTTTGTAAGAACAAAGTCAATCCACTTCTTCATAGCATCGTAGTTGTCCTTGATGATGGTGATATCGCCGTACTGATTGTACATTTCCCACGGAATAACAATGATACAGTCTGACCATCCGGAGGGAGTCTTTGTTGCATTTCCGTCAGCAGAAGTACCACTCTGATTCGGGATAAGCTCGGGGATAGCACCATCCTTGAACTGTGTATGTCTTGTCATATCCTGGAAGTTTCTGTAGTGGTTGTATACGTTTGAATAGTAGGATGCAACCGCCGCAAATATCTGTGCGTCACCTGTCCATGTGTTCTTTTCTCTTGTGGGACAGTCTGTAAGTGTTGAAACAAAGTTACCCTTTATAGACCAGAGTACATTGTCGATATATCTGTTGAGCTTGGGGTTTGATGTTTCAAGATATCCCGTTCTGTCCATATCGGATGTCAGAACAAGACCTTCAACACACTCGAAGTCAAGTGCTTCGGGAAGTCCCTCTATCTGCAGATACTGATATCCGTGGTAAACAAGGTCAAATTCAACAGTCTCGCCTTCTTCATCACCTCTGAAGATATATCTGTCCGTACCGTTATGTGAAAGATATTCCGTACCGCTTATCTTACCGCCCGTAAGGAACTCGCAGTACTTGATGACTATCTCTGTTCCCGCAGGAGCTTTTGCTGTAATTCTGGATGTACCTACGATGTTCTGATCGAACTTATAAACAAAGGTATTCTCTTCGGGATTTGTAACATCCACGGGATGCCATATCTCGGTATTTCTTACAGGCTCCATATTTTCCGCAACAAATTTCTTTGACATGGTATAGCCTGAAGTGGACTTGAAGGTGTCTGTAGCCTTTACCGCAACCCACTTGTAATGGTCGTTGTCGTTTTCGCACCAGCCCTCAATAACATTTCTGCCGTCAACGTGCTGACCGATATAATACTTGTCGGTCGTCGTTCTTCCTTCAAGTGTACCGAGCCATGTGCTGTCTGTATCGATAACCTGCTCTGTGCCGTCCTTGTATGTAACGATAAGCTTTGCCTTAAGAGCAACATTGTTACCATAGTTTGCGGAAACCGCACCTGCGTTGTACCAGCCGTGACCTACTTCCGCACCTACTGTATTGTCGCCGTCAAGAAGCTTGTCGGTAATATCGTATGTCTGATAGTAAAGCACCTCAGTATACTTGGACTTACCGGGAGCCATATAGTCATCGGAGGCACGCTGACCATTGATATACATTATCTGGTTACCTGCCGCAGTTGCATAAAGTCTTGCCTTTTCAACATTTGCAAGCTCCTGCGAGAGCGTGAACTGCTTTCTGAACAGAGGCGCGGAAAGGGTTGTATCGCTGACACCGTCAACAACAATATTTCCATCCTTGTCTGTCATTGTAACAGAGTTGATGGTACCTGTCTCTCCGCCGGAGGAATGGGCATAGACCTTGCCCATGTATCT
>SVQR01000246.1 GCA_015065225.1 Oscillospiraceae bacterium
TGTTTATGAAAAGTTTGTTAAAATCAAAAATGTTTTTGCTTGTGATGTGCACAATGCTTTGTCTGATCATAGGATTGCTCGCTGTACTCGCGGTGGTTTTGCGGTCTAAGTCCTTGGCTGAGCGGTCTGCCGCGACAACTTATCGCGCTGAAATGGAGACAGCCGCCTATAGTATTATAGATGATGTGAACTCAGGTGATTATTTGAAAGCCTATCATCACGCATCAACAGCGGCGGATTATGCTTTGCGGGCAGGAGAGCGTAAACTTGCCCTGCAGTTTCATAATGTGGCAGAGAGAGTTACTATTGGGGAGTTAAACGCTGAAATTGCAAATGATGTTCGTCAAATTCTCAACACCCCTGCTGATGATACCGGAAACAGTGCAGAACAAGCACGAAGCCTCCCCACCCAAATGAGGAAATATCAGCCCTCGTCGGTAGCCGTAACCAAGTACAAACAAGCGAAAAACTGTGCAAATCGCGTAGTGGGCGGAAGCAATATCTTCGCAAGGGGAACGTGGTGTGACGGAGGCAGATACCTCTTCACCTGTGACAACGCATACGTCCTTGTTGACGAAAAAACTATCCTTCCCATTGAAGCATCAATCTCACTTCCCAAAGGAGTTTACAGCTTTACACCGGAAGAATGCGAAGAAATTGCAAAGGAATATCTGAAAATACTATATCCCGCGGATTCTTTGGCTTTTGAATCAGCAAAGCAAATCATTGAGGAGGAAACAACCGGTAACCTCACCATTCTTTACGTGGCAGGTTCAAAAGAGATAAGTGCAACTGTCAGCCCCAAAAGCGGCAAGGTAGTCAGCTTTTCGAGACGGCAGGTGTCTGGGATTTCTTGACCGAGGCAAGAACTACGGCATATCCTATAGGAGAGACGGCTTTATTTTTTGCCGTCAGAAAATCTTAATGGGTGAAAATTATGTCGGAAACAATAAAAATTGGTATTCTTGGCGGTGACAGACGGCAGCTTGCAATGGCAGACTGTCTTGCCAGAGATTTTGAGTGTGCCGTATGGGGATTTGACGCTGTGTACGGAACACAGGAAGAAGAAAAGCTAAAGAATGCTGTGCGCTGTGCGGATTTTGAATCGGCGGTAAAATGCTCCGATGCAGTAATTTTGCCGCTCCCATCCTCAACGGACGGAAAATACTTGAATTGCCCCTTACAAAAGATTCGTGAGAACGCCCCCGGAGTGAAGCTCGGTGCAATTTGTGAAAAAATGCCCATAGGCTCATTGCTTCTTGGTGGTATGATTCCACAGGTCATTGTAAAATATGCTGCAGAGCACGGGATAGAAACCTATGATTACTACAATTCGGAGGAACTGCAAATTAAAAACTCCGTTCCCACAGCGGAAGGGGCGATCGCCGCGTGTATAAATCATCTTCCGATCACAGTTTCGGGAATGCGGGCTGTTGTTGTTGGATATGGCAGATGCGGCAGAACACTCGCCACAAGACTAAAGCTTCTCGGTGCCGAGGTGTACGTGGTGGCAAGGAGCGTAAAGGATCTATCCTGGGCGGCGGTTGACGGGTGTGTAGCGGTCTCGCTGGGAGAGTATAAAGAATACCCCGTACCTTGCGATGCAATATTTAATACAGTGCCTTACTTGATATTTAATGAAGAACTCCTTAAATCAATAAAAGCCGGCACCGTAATATTTGAGCTTGCCACAGGGAACTCCGGTGTTGACTTGGAGGCGGCTGAAACTTCCGGAATAAAGGTAGTCCCCTTGCCGTCATTACCCGGGAAAACTTCACCTGAGAGCGCAGGTGGAATAATTTGCTCCGTTATCCGAGATAAGCTTAACGGACATTTTGAGAGGAGGTAAGAAGCTATGAGAAAAAAGCTTGGATTTGCAATTTGCGGCTCGTTCTGCACCCATAGCGAAGCAATCAAGGTAATGAAAGAACTTTCAGAGGAATATGATATAGTGCCGATTCTGTCGTATATATCATCAGAAACCGACACAAGATTCGGCACGGCAGAGGAACTAAAGGCAAAGATCAAAGAAATCAGCGGCAGGGAAGCCGTAAACACAATCGCGGAGGCGGAAAAATTCGGCCCGTCGTCCCCACTTGACAGTATGATAATATGCCCCTGCACAGGAAACACATTGGCAAAGCTCGCAAACGGAATAACAGATACTCCGGTGACAATGGCGGCGAAAGCCCATCTCAGATCTGACCGACCGTTGCTTGTAGCCTTAGCATCAAATGATGCAATGTCGGGAAACTTCATAAATATCGGCAAGCTGCTTAATAGAAAGAACGTATATTTTGTTCCGATGAAGCAGGACGATACGGTGAAAAAACCGCATTCACTTGTGGCAGATTTTTCCTGCTGTCGGGAGGGTGTTAATGCCGTGAGAGAGGGCAAACAAATACGCCCCTTATTTACCTGAGCTGAAATAAAAACGAAATACTTGAAATTTTCCATGAAATATGGTAAAATAATCTTGATTATGATTTGAAATATAGATAAGCTTTCGAAAGGAGGGAGACAATATGTCAATACTTGATAGAATAAGAGCGCAAAGATTCATTTTCATTTTAGTATCAACAGTCCTTGTTGCTTTGGTTTTGTTCTTGTATGTTGCCGTATTTACCGACGCCAATTTTTCCGCCGGCATGGAACCTCCCGAAAGTATACAAACAGCACCCAATGAGGAGCCCATCTCAAATCTGAACGAGCCGGACTACTCATACAATCTCACAACGATCAGTATTTTAGGCTCTTGTACCCCGGCATCTATGCTTGGCAGCACCTCATATGGCACATTCAATGAGGCGCTTGCACAAAACGGAAGCACATATTTCCTCCGCAACCTTACTGAACTTTTTAAAACAGATGACTTTACCCTCGCATCATGTAATGCTGTGCTAAGTGATAGGGAAGAGCTCACTCCACAGGAGAACGCATCCGAGTGGTATTTGGGCGGCAGCAGTAACGCAAAAGTATTCACTGACGGCTATGTTGACGGACTTGTTCTTGAATGCCCGCGAACAGCAAACTACGGAACAGGTGGATATTCCGATACGAAAGCATCTTTGGAATCCGCTGGCCTTGTCTGGAGTGATATTGGCAGAGCGATCTATAAAGAGATCGACGGCTTGAAGATAGCCTTCTACTGCGGAAAGCTCAGTGAGAAAAACGTCCTTGGCATGATCTCCTGGACTGAAAACGCAGTTCTCAAAAACGATTTTGTTATCATCTATTTAACCGACACGG
>SVQR01000042.1 GCA_015065225.1 Oscillospiraceae bacterium
TCACTCTCGATATCATCAAGCGCCGCGCGGATATGAAGGATAGCGGGGGAACCGATAGTACCGTCATTTTCATCACCGAGTCCCAATGTGCATTCGGGATCGAGATAAGCATTACCTGTATTTGTGTCAATATAGAAGGTCTCGTTGTCAGCGACAAATTCATTCTCAAACTTTTCATCGCCTTCACCGATCTCATACTTGACCGTGCTTCCCTTAACGGCATTTACCATTACGATGGGGAGCTTGTCACCGCTTATACTTCCGCTGGGAGCAGCAACAGGTGCTTCGGGAGTGATTATGTATTCAAAGATACCGATATCACTCTTGACACCGAATACATTAACGGCAACAGCCTTGATGATGGTGTGGCCTTTTATATCTATCGGATTGCCGTCGTAGTAATATGTGCCATCTTCTCCGGGGATCGGATCGGCGGTAAATGTACCGTCATAGCTTATGGTGTAGTAGATCTCCGTTCCATCGGGGATAGGAAGGAACTTCGTGCTGTAGGGATCGCCGCCTATCTCGTGTGTATAAGAGCCGGGAGTAAGTGTGGTGATAGGCTTAATAGGCTTCTTTGTTACTATATCGTAGGAATGCTTTACAACATTTGAATAGCTCTTGCCGTCTTTGTGAACAACCGCTGTAACAACCGTATATTCATTTATTATAATGGTTGCGGAGTCGCTGACCTCATCGGCGTGAATTCTTGTCTTGCTTGTTGTGGGATCTGTACCGTCAAGCGTATAGTAAAGATCGTATCTTTCTGTTGTATCATTTGTACTCTCGGGAGAGAAGATGGTAACCTTATCCGAGTTTGTAAACTGGGTGGATTCGGGAGCAAATTCCGGTTCGAGAGGCTTTATCTTATAGGTGAAGGTATATACCTCGCCTTCGTTTCCGTCGGGATCGACAGCTTTTGCGAGTACCTCGGTATCTGTGTCGATGACGAGAAGCTCGTCGTAATCCTTCCATGTCTTGCCGCCGTCTGTACTGTACTTAACGGTATTGTCGGGATTGTAAGGTGTGAGTGTTACATTAACGCTTCCTTTATATACACCGGAAGGATAGAATGCATCGACACCGTAGTCATCACGCATTGTGAAGAGATAGTAGAAGGATGTTACATCACCGTACACACCGTCATATTTTGCTACAGCTCTGATGGTGGTATCTCTGTAAAGAGTTATCGGAATAGCGGGATCATAAAGGATACCGTTTGTTATCGGGTCTGTCTGGTTTGTAGTATAATATATTTCCGCACCTTCCGTCTTTGTGGTGAGCTTTACGTCTATTTTTTCATTATACTCACCGGAGGAATGGCTGGATTCAACTTCAGCGGGTTTTACAGAGAGATAGTATACCGAAACATCGGAGACTTCGCCCGTTACCATATTTCTTGTGTAAAGTCTTACGGTCTCCGACTGTGTGATCTCAATGCTCTGTGTGGCTTTGGGAAGCACTACCCATTCCTTTGCGGGATCCGATCCGCCCTCGGTAAGCTCTTCGTCAAGCTCGATATCACCGAAGGTATAGAAAATTTCATTCTGGTCAGCTATGTTGGCAAATGGAGTGTTCTCAGAAACAAGAACCTCATATGCAGTATATTCACTGTAAATATTAGGGATGAAAATGCTTGTATCCGCATCATCATAAAGTACGGGAGCCTTCGGAACTATCTGGTATGTATATGTAACAGTATTACTGTCACGTCCGTCGGAAACTCTCTTGGCATATGTAACGATATCGCTTGTTCGCTCTATCTCGATCTTTTCACCGGGAACATACTTGTGGATATTTGCACCACCATCTGTGGAATAATAAATATCGCACCCTTCCTCTGCTCTGAGCGTTACATACTGTGTTTCCGTGTACTTGCCGGCTATAGGCTCCGGTACGGGCGGATCGGGTTTGAGCTTATCCTTGATTATGATCTGATGATAACCGCCGTTTACCGTATCGAAAAGGAATGTCTGGGAATACTCATCGGTTGTATTCTTGGCAAACAGCTCAAGGGTATACGGATCTGCACCGTCAACATCAATAAATACTTCTGTATTACCTGTCTTGAGAGGAGTAAGGGGAAGCTTTGCCAGATTGTACCATGCGGGGATAATATTTCCTTCATCGTCGGTTTCTTCGTTTTCCATAGGAAGCCAGGAACCGCTGAAGAAGATTGTTGCATACGCAGATCTGTAATTCTTGCCGTTTACCTCAACAATACCTGTACTGCCGTGCTTGTAAGGGAAGTAACCGGGCTTCTGAGGCGTGTTGTCAACTTCTTCTTTATCCTCGCCGCTTCCGACTTCTTCCTTGTCACTTCCGCTTTCATCCAGATTTGTATCCGGTACTGTATAGTCGATGGGAGAGGACGAATCGTTTACAAAAGCAAAGAAATCGGGATCAAAGTATATTTTTACCGTGTAACCGTTAAGATCGTAATGAGGTTCAAGATGCTTTTCAGCTTCTGTTGCCGCACTTGCATCGTAGTCACCCTTGTTGGGCTTGTCGATTGCAAAGTAGATTTCAGCAGTATCTCCCATGTAAACGGTGCTTAGGTTTGGTGTTACAGTGGGATTATTGCCTTGGGCATGGAGATATACCGTGCGAAGGCTTTTTTCCGGATCCTGTTGGGAATACATTTCACCGAACAGCTCGGCATCGTTTCCGTGACCGTAAGCCATGACGGAAGAACCGGTGAATGTTACTGCCGAAAGAAGCAGTGTCATGCTCATCAGAAATGATAGGATTCTTGACTTTCTCATTTTTTTGTTCCTTTCTTGTTGCCTGAGAATTTGCGTTTGTGCTCTGCAAAAAGTCGACGGAATATACTCTGCAAAGCTCTATACCTGTGCGGAAGACAAAAGCCGTTCGCACGTTATCTTGAGGTTGATTACATAAAGGGATTCTGCAATATATGATACGTCATAAAGATCTCGGTAACCGTACCGAATATCTTCATGATATACAAAAGAGAACGCCCCCTTCAAAACACCTGAAGAGCATATCCGTTCAGGTGCTTTGAAAGAGTGGGAGAAATGCATCTCCCTTGCTCTTGTTTTTATAAATTACTTAGTCATAAGACCGAGAAGTCTTGCACACATAACAGCAACTTCAGCTCTTGTGGCATTGTTTTTCGGATTCACCTTGCCGTCTGAGCCGTTGATGATGCCTGCCTTGACCATAGAGGACATAGCGGATACCGCATAATCGGACACTTCCGTCTTATCTGCGAATACATCAAGAGGTGCAGTCTCTGTTGTTTCTGTGATGTATCCCTTTGCGAGGAATGCACGGTATGCAAGTGTTATAAGATCCTGTCTTGTGATAGTCTCTTCGGGCATGAAGTTCTCGCCGCTGCCCTTTGCGATGCCGGCAGCCTTTGCCTTACCGATAGCATCTGCATAGTACTTATCTGCAGGAACGTCAGCAAAGTTTTCTGTGTATTCCGCTTCGATACCAAGCATTCTTACAAGAATGAGGATAAAGTCACCTCTCTTGATGTTGTTTGCGGGAGAGAATGTGGTAGCGGTCGTGCCGTTGATGATGTTCTTGTTTTTAAGGGTGTAGATAGAATTCTTTGCCCATGCATGGTTCTCAAGGTCTGTAAATACTTCGTCTTTTGTTTCGGGAGTATTTCCGTTACCTGTCTCTGTGCCGGTTTCGGAAACATCTTTATAAATAGCCTTGAATGTTATGTTAGCTGTAACTATGACGTTTGTGGGATCTATGAAGGAAGCTCCGTTATCTCTGGACCATCCTGCGAATTCCTTGCCTGCGGGAGCCTTGACGGTGGGAACGCTTGCGGGCTTTGCATTCTTTTCCACATTTATTGTTACAGAACCTGAAGAGACAGTGCCTTCTCCGATGTCAAATGTAACGGTGTAGTAAGTGGGAGCTGTAACGGGGGGCGTTCCGCCGCCTCCACCGCCACCGCCTCCGCCTCCGCCACCGCCTCCGCCACCGCCGCCTCCGCCGGTGGTTGAAGCGCTGATGATCTCGGAGTATTCACCCAGACCTATCTCATTCTTTGCGGCTATCTGGAAGTAGTAGGTAGTTCCGCTTGAAAGACCGGTGAGAGTGTATTTGAGGCCGTCAACATTCGTAATCTTCTTTGATGTGGAAAGCTTAGTCTTGGTTGTACCGTATTTGAGCTGGTATTCCGTTATCTCGGAGCCGCCGTCGTCCGGAGCTGTCCATGTTATGGTGAAGGATGTCTTTGCTGCACCGGAAGCGCTGACTTTGGTTATTTTATCGGGAACGGTTTTCTCGGCTGCGGCTTCCGCTGTTTTCGCATTTGCCGTTGCAGCAACGGAAGAGCCCTTTTCGTTCTTTGCCGTTATACTGAAATAGTATGTTGTATTGTCATCAAGTCCGTCAATTGTCACAGATGTTTTGTCTGCTTCAATATCTTTTGAGGAATCAAGCGCAGATGCGGACTTGCCGTATTTTACTGTGTATCCCGTGATCTCTGCACCGCCGTTATCGGGAGCTGTCCATGTAAGAGTAACGCTCTTATTGCCGCCTTCGGCTTTAAGATCGCTTATCTTAGCGGGGACGGTGATTTCAGGCTCATCGCCTTCGTCGTTCTCATCGTCTTCGTCCTTGATAGAATCAAAGACCGCATAGTCGTACTTGTCTACCTTTTCATCGCGGTTGAAGTCACAGGTCTCCATGTATTCCTTGTCGGCCATATATGCACCGCAAAGATCCTTATCGTCCTGTGTTATCTCTCCGTCACCGTCAACATCACCGGGGATAAAATCTGCGTTTGTTATCTCAAGAAGTTCATCGAAGGTAACATTCTTTTTAACATAGGGAATATAGCCGAATCCGGAAATCTCAACTGTATATGTATCATCTGCAAGCACAGTATTATTAATAAGGAACGTGGGAACGGAACTGTCACTTGCACCTACTCTGTGACCGCCATTGGAAATATTAGCGTTGTTGAGTACGGTATAGATGGTATAGCCTTCGTTGTCTTCGCCTGTTATTCTCAGCTCGATACCACTGCTCTTATATCCGGAAGCCCTTGGACCTGCAAAGTCGGTAACTACATCCATTGTGAGCTTGATGGATGCGGTCTTGCCCTGAACAGCCTTATCGCTTGCTTCGACTGTAATTGAGGTGGATTCTGCCGCATTATACTGAACATCGTCTATGATGCAATATGTGGTTTCCTCGTCGGGATCTTCAAGCGAGAGCTTCACGGAATCGCCGGGTTCACCCTCAAATGTAAGCACAAAGAGATCCGTCTGACCTGAAAGCTCGATGGACTTATCTGTGCTGATAATGCTGGGCATGAGTGACTTCTTGGAGTTTACAAGCGCTGCATTCGGCGAATAAAGGAAGCAGTTTGGCGGATCGTTCTCACCCTCCAGGAAGGTAATGGATTTGTACTTCAGATCACCGCTGAATTTGAGGGATGTCTGAGCGATGGAAGCGATGCCTTCCGCGCCGCTGACACTTACCATGATCTTTGCTTCACCTTCCAGTACATCTGTGCGTGTATCTGTAACATCGGTGAAGATGATCTCAATGGTTTCTGCGGACATATCCGCTTCACTTGCAGCATATACACTTGCTGATCCGAAAAGCATTGTCATGGCAAGAAAAGCAGATGATAATCTTTTTTTCATTTAAAAATGTCCTCCTTGAATAATTCGTATGAGAGGTGTAATAAAAGCGATAGAATTCACCTTATCAAATAAAATCATACATCATAATTATATCATTAATCTAGCTTTGTGTCAACATAAGAACAGAAAAATTAATCTTTTGAGAAAAAATATATAATGTTTATTCACAATATTGCGGTATAATATTTTTTGTAAAGGTGTGACTGAGGACATAATTTTATGCCATATTTTATTAAGATTCCATTATAGTTATATAAAATTATCCGGAGAGCAAGGTGTTAAAAGACTTATCGGCGGATATTTCCTGCTTTAATATTGCGGAATATGGATCATAATATACTGAAAAGAGGATAACACGATGCTTATGATCATAACTGACCTTCTCGAAAAAAAAGATTATACTTCAATAAAAGCAATGCTTTCCGCAAAGAACGGTGCCGATATTGCAGAGCTGCTGGGTGAATTGACAGATGCAGAAATGACGGTGGTATTCAGGCTTCTTCCGAAGGAACAAGCTGCCGAGGTATTTTCGTATATGCAGTCGGACGACAAGGCAAAGCTGATTGATGCTTTCACCAATAAGGAGCTTGCCGCAGTCATAGCCGAGCTTTACATTGACGATACCGTTGACCTTGTGGAGGAGATGCCCGCGAATGTGGTAAAAAGGATACTTGCAAATACCGATGCCGATACCCGCAAGGAGATAAACATGATACTTAATTATCCTGCTGACAGTGCCGGAAGTATCATGACGACGGAATATGTGACTCTTCGTGAGAGCATGACAAGCGAACAGGCGATAGAGAACCTTCGTACATCAGGCGTTGACAAGGAAACAATATATACCTGCTATGTTACAAAGGACCGTAAGCTCATAGGCGTTGTTACGGTGAGAGACCTTCTTGTTGCCGATAGGAATGCATTGATCTCGGATATAATGGAGACCAACGTGATATCTGTATCGGTATACGACAAGAGCATAGATGCCGCAAGAATGTTCGACAAATATGACTTCCTTGCGATTCCCGCTGTAGATGCCGAAAACAGACTTGTCGGTATAGTAACGGTTGACGATGCCATTGACGTTATTCGTGAATCGGACAGTGACGATATTGCGGTAATGGCAGCGGTGACTCCTGCGGCAAAAGGTAAGACATATCTCAAGACAGGTGTATTTACTCTTGTGCTCCAGCGTATTCCGTGGTTGCTTGTCCTTATGCTGTCCTCCGCTCTGACGGGTGGTATAATAACCTCGTTCGAAGCCTCTCTGGGAGCAATGCCTATACTTACGGCTTATATCCCGATGCTGATGAATACGGGAGGTAATGCGGGCGGTCAGTCTTCGGCAACTATAGTCCGCGGTCTTGCACTTGATGAGATAAGCGGCCGTGATATCTTCAGAATACTCTGGAAGGAAGCAAGAATTTCCGTTATTTGCGGTATAGTGCTTTCTGTGGTAAATTTCGGAAAGATGATGCTTGTTGATAAAATGCTTCTTGGCAACGATGACATCACAGTTTCTGTTGCTCTGGCAGTATGTCTCACATTGGTAGTGACCGTTACAATAGCCAAGATAGTAGGATGCAGTCTTCCCATCGGCGCAAAAAAGCTCGGTCTTGATCCTGCTGTAATGGCAAGTCCTTTTATAACAACCATTGTTGATGCACTTGCACTTGTGACATATTTTAACATAGCTGTTCATCTTATTGAAGGAATGTAAGACTCATATGTAAAAAGAAGTCTCCCTGAAGATTGGTCAGGGAGACTTTTTTGCACTTTATTAAATCACCGCGAAGGATTGTCATAAAGAGAATTACATACGGATGTGCTGTGTTTGTAATGTACTATATGGGATATGTTAACTCCCTCAGGCATTTTGATCCGTAATCTTTACATTGGGGAATTATTCGACGAAATCTCTCAAAGCTCCCATTCTTCCTCTTTCTTTGCGCCCAAGATCTCTATCTTCACGCTCACATCACCGACATATTTTTTGACACTTGCCTCGAGAGCATCAACTTTCTTTGCATCATTCTTGAGCATAGTGGATGTAAATGACGGAACAGATATCACGACGGCATCGTTACCTTCTCTGTAAGCTGTGGCATTGGAAAGGAGCGATCCGAAAAGCTTATTCTTTTCCTTTATGTCCTCCATGATATCCGCAAATGCAGACAGAGGCTCACGCACTTTATTTGAACTTTCCGTCGCTTTGGGGGCTGCCGAAGTTTTTACGGGGGATTCTTTTACTTCTGCCGCATCGACTTTGATACTGCCTTCATTGGCGGGAACGGAGGCAACATTATCCGGAACAGCCGTATTGTCCGGAAGATCGGGTATGAATGCATCACCCGCATCCGAGATCGGAGATGGGACATCCCGTACAGGCATCGCGTTTTCGATATCCATATCAAACGGCGGCATATCATCGTCATAAATTGGCGGTGCATCGGTATGTTCCGTATCTGTTTCATATACGGGGACTTCCGGCTTTGTATCTTCCTCATCGGCAAAGATCGTTCTGGAAGCAGCTTTTGCCTGTACATTCGAGTCTCCCGATGAAACAACTATATTTCCGCTTGCGATCTTATCTTCAAGCTCCGATATCCTTGTGTTAAGGGATTCGGGTAAAGTCCATAGCCTTACATCACACAGCTTTATAACGCAGGTCTCAAGCACAGCCCTGCCTGAAAAGCCGGTGCGTGTAAACCTTGATTGTGCATCATCAAGTATTTCTGTACTGTATATAAGCCTTTCCTTTGTAAACTTCTTTGCACATTCGGCGAGCTTTTCAAGTACGTCACCGGAACCTTCGACAAATCTTTCGGGATTTTTGGTATACTTGATCATGAGCATATCTCTCACGGCATCCGCACATTCGGAAAGAAGAACGCCCATGTCTTTACTTCCGTCAAAGGCCTCGGATATCACCGAGAGTGCACCTGCACAATCGTTGTCGGCAACGCAGGAAAGGAGCTTCATAACCGGGCCTCTGCCCACAACGCCCATTGCCTTTGCACACATTTCCTCCGTGACCGTTTCTGTCTTCCCGACAAACAATTCAAGCATTGACAGAGCATCACGCATAGCACCGCCCGCAAGCCTTGAAATGAGCATTATCGCACCGTCTGTCATAGGGATATTCTCGTTCTCGCAGATGAATTTCAGACGTTTGGCGATATTGTCCGGGGTTATTCTGTGAAAATCAAATCTCTTACATCTTGAAAGAATGGTTGCGGGGATCTTGTTAAGCTCTGTTGTCGCAAGAATAAACATTGCGTGTTCGGGAGGCTCTTCAAGAGTCTTGAGAAGTGCATTGAAAGCGCCGGTGGAGAGCATATGCACCTCGTCTATGATATAAACGCGCCTTTTCAGCTCCGACGGGGGATAGAGCACCTCCTCGCGAAGCTCACGGATATTGTCGACACCGTTGTTGGATGCGGCATCTATTTCCGAGATATCAAAACTTTCGGCAGCTCTCATGCAGTTCTCACATTCTCCGCAAGGATCGCCGTCAACGGGATGCTCACAGCTGACAGCCTTTGCAAGTATCTTTGCACAGGTGGTCTTACCAGTACCTCTCGATCCGCAGAACAGATAGGCATGGGAAACGCTTCCGCGTATTATCTCACCGCGGAGCACATCCGTAATATGTTCCTGTCCCACAACATCCTCAAACACAGCGGGACGCCATTTTCTGTATAAAGCAATATATGAAGACATCCGATTACCCTTTCAAGATGATTTTATACATATCGATTATATCATAATATCTGCAATTTTGCAAGCAAAAACACGCCAAAACATATTTTTTGCTATTTTTCATAATAATTTGTACGAAATTTCAGCCAAAATCATAATATATCGAATGAAAATTTACAAATTGTTCAACACTGCGGCCGGGAATTATATTACAATATATTTATGAAAAATGAACACACTAACATTTTATTTACAACTTTGGCAGAATACGGTGTATCTGTTTGTAATGAGATGAAAAGTGTACAAAACAGTTAAAAATATCATTATATAAACGGAGGTAAAAAACATGGGATCCAAAATTCTTGTAGCAGATGATGATAACAATATCTGCGAGCTTCTTAAGATCTATCTTGAAAACGAAGGCTACGAAGTAGTAACAGCCAATGACGGTGTAAAAGCAATTTCCTCTTTCAAAATTTATGAGCCCGACCTTATCCTTCTCGACATCATGATGCCCAGAAAGGACGGCTGGCAGGTATGCCGTGAGATCCGTGAGATCTCCTCAAAGCCCATCATCATGGTAACGGCGAGAGGTGAAGTATTCGACAAGGTACTCGGTCTTGAACTCGGTGCTGACGACTTTATCACAAAGCCCTTTGACACAAAGGAAGTTGCGGCGAGAGTTAAGGCAGTACTCAGAAGATACTCCGGTCATGACAACGATGACAGCGAAGTTATCCGCTTTGATAACCTTGAGATCAGCCTTCAGAAGTATGAGCTCAAGCTTGCGGGCAAGGTAGTTGATATCCCCCCGAAAGAACTCGAGCTTCTCTACTTCCTCACATCCAACTACAACAGAGTATTCACCCGTGACCAGCTTCTCGACAAGGTTTGGGGCTTCGATTATCTCGGTGACTCCAGAACCGTTGACGTTCACGTTAAGAGACTTCGTGAAAAGCTTGAAGGCAAGTCCGACAAGTGGACACTCAAGACTGTTTGGGGCGTAGGTTATAAGTTTGAGCTTCTTCAGCAGTGATCCGATTAAATAGAATAAGATGAGACAGACGGATGTATACCCTCAAAGTACGCATCCGTCTTGTTTTATATCTTTTTTATAATTGGCTTTATATGTGATACAACATCAATAATATGCGACTCGGTAAATATCCCGTAATGCAGCGGTGCTTCTATGCTTCCGAGTTTCGCATATCCCTTTGCGACAGTCTCTTCAAGAATGTCATTTAAAAATCCCGATCCGCCGTATATAACAAGATACCTTCCGGAAAAGTCGTCCTTGCGCTTACCTGCATAATACTCATTTGTACTTTGATAAGCAACGTAATCTTCAAAGACTATTTCATACATATTATCGGCATCTGGATATACCGGAATAGCTTCGTGAAAGATCTTATCTTCTTCTTTGTCAACGCCTTCGCTTTTTTCGCCATATCGCGGTATCGCTATGACAATCTTCAGTGTGTTTCTGAATATTTCCGCATTGACATCGGCAATCGACACAAGAAACGGGGGAGTGAGCATCTCTCTGTTTTCTTTTCCGAATTCTATCATGATGTATCCTCCTATAACAGCTCGATCGCCCAGTCAAAGCCATTTTCTTTCACTTCAAATTTAATTGCCGATATAACAATATCAAAAAAGGTCTCTCCTTTTTCCGCTTTTGCATCGGAAAGACAACTGCGAACACTTTCGACATTTGCCGGATGACACACTTTGAGAAGATCCTCATAGTATTTTGCAGTTGCACTGTAACCGAGATCTTTTCGGCTCTTTTCAGAGTTCAGCCAACGTATGCATATCGGCTCACCATAGTCGTGAACACCGAATCCGCCGCGCAGGAGATCTGCAAATGCATTGAGATTCCTACCTGTATTCCATGTGAGATCCTTTGTAAAAACACGGATTGTTTCATCGTAGAATCCCTCAATGTCGGAAAAATTGTTCCCGTCAAGTGTTATTATCCTACGTGACATATAAACTCTCCTTTCGGGAATGGCTACTAACAATTGAATTATACCATAGATATATGAACGTTTCAACAGACAGAAAAGACGCCCCATGACGGAGCGTCTTTGATATTTATGCGCTTATTCGGAAAGATCGTTATAAAGAATACCCGCAATACCGACCTCACAGCCTGCCTGTGTGCCGATGCCCGTGCCTGTTACACGAACTGTTACGGTGTGCTTCTTATTATCAAGATTTGTTTCCATGATATATGTCTGGTTGTGTACATATGTCTTTGAAGATCTGAATTCCTTCCACTCGCCGCCGTCAACACTGTACTCAAAGCTTCCCATGGAAGGAGACTGCTTGATTATAAAGCCGAATGCATCACCTGTAAATTCAAATGTGAACGAGTCGCCTGCCGTGGAGGATGCAATACGAGTGAGCTTCTTTGTATCCTTGTTGAAGATACGGCTTATCACGTTGGACTGATCCGTTACCCATGAGCTTCCTTCGGATGTAACTATAGCACTGTCCGACATCTCTATCTTTTTCGGATTCAGAATAAGACCGTCGTAAAGGGGGGCGGGAAGCTCTTTTGCTTTATATACGGGATTTTCCGGTGCTGCATTGATGATGTATTTTTCAAGAAGATTTCTGCAGAGCTTTGTATAGTATTCGTAGCCCGCTCCGTTGGGATGAAGATCATCGTTTGTAAATACCTTGCAGTCACCTGCGATATCATAATCCTTTCTGAGTGCGGCACCCACATCAACGATCGGTATATTATAGTGGGTTGCTACATTGATGTGTGCATCCTTCTGAGCATCATAATTTCTCATTGCGGTAAGCATACAAACAATATCCGCATTGGGGTTGATCTTGTATACGTTATTGATAAGAGACTCATAAACAAGCTCCATATGCTCCTGACCGAATGTGTTGAAGTCATTTACACAGAATTCAAGGAATACAAGGTCCGGGATATAGCCTTCATCTCTCAGCATAAGGTCTTCCTCGAGTCTGAAGATTGCAAAGTTTGATCCTGTGTCGGAAACACCGGCATTTATGGAGTGGATCTCTGCATCCGGGAAATTTTCTTCAAAGAAGCTGTGCATTCTGTCGATGAACTTTTCGTTGCCTGCAGCGACGGGTTTTCCTTCGTTGAAGGTCTGTGTACCCTGTACGGAAGCCCCCTGGATGATAGAACCGCCGATATAGCCGACCGTAAGCTTTTTATCAACCGTAAGTTTGTAGTATGTATTCTCAAAGTAGCCGTCATATTCGGAAGCATCATCGTCGGCATTCTTTTTGAAGTTGCTCTTGATAAATCCGAGTTGACTTACATTATTTATTTCGGATTCGCTTATATTTGCGGCATCGGAAACTTCTTCGGCAGCATCTTGCGAGATAGCACGAAGTGCGATGATAAAGTCATCTATATCGACACGACCGTCGCCAATAATATTTCCGTTACCGTCTATTATATCGCCGGGGATGAGTTCACCGGCATCTACCAGCTGTTCACTGTCGGAAGCTATCAAAACGCTTTCAAGACTTGCAATGATATACCCTTGTTTCTTTACTGTGATATTATAGAATCCGGAAACAACATCTTCGACTGTGAAAGATCCGTTGATACCGTTTTCCTCTGCAATACCGCTGTAAACTATATTGTTGTCTGATACATTTGTAAGCGTAACGGTAGTATTGTGGAACTTAGATGTGTCCTCGCCGTTTCTCTTGGTCTTAAAGGTAACTGTTGCCTTTGTGGGAGTCTCGGCAATTATCTCAAGATCTTTTTTTGCTGTCTTTGGGAATGTTATTTTAACCGTTATCTCGGTCTTATCTTCGGAAAGTGTACAGTTTACGGTGTTGCCCGAATATCCGCCGTTGATATTGAGACCGGAAAGATCGTCAGCGTATTCTATACCGTCTTTTGCCGTAAGGACTACTGTTGCGGTATATTGGGTATCATGCTTGAATCTTGAATCCGCAGGCTCCCATGTGACATTACTTGCAGTGCAGCTTACAAGAGGATTATTGGTATTCTTTCCGCCGGAGAATATGATCTCGGATACGGGAGTGAGCTCTGCTATGGGAGGTGTTACAGAAAAGCTTTCGGAGATAAATGTCTCACCGCCGAATTCTATATTGTACACGTTGTTTTCACCTCCGAAAAGGGTGTAGAGGTTGTTTGCCGTTTTTGTCATCTCTGTACCGTTTATGAAAATGGCAAGAGCCGAATTCTTCGGGACTATCTCAAAGATATCATTTGCGGAATCGTAGGATACTGTGCCGTTCTTGCCTGCTTTTATTATATAATCAAAGTTTGTGTCTGTAACGGAAGTCGATGTATCATTTGTCATGATAACTGCGGATTTGCCTCTTACGGTGTTTCCTGTGTGAGATATCTTGCCGAAAACGGTTCCGCCGGTTATCTCAAGGATCGCATCGCCGAGAATATCCGTTGTATAGCTGTATTCGTTGCCGTCCTTGAAGGTGATACCGTCCTGGGTATCCTTGTTGTAGGAAGCAAGCTCCGGACCTATAAGGATATTGCCTGTGAGTTTACCTCCGTTGATCTTTGCTTTGACAGCTCCCACGGTACCGTACTGCTTTCCGCCGAGCTTGAGCTCTCCGCTGAATGTACCGCCGTTTATCGTCATATTGACATTCCCGCCTATCATACCTGAATTGTCATCCGAGAGCGGAACTGCCATGCTGTTCTGACTGCAGTAAGAGCCCATTACAACGGCGCCGTTAAATGTACCTCCGTTAATTGTGAAGTTCACATCTCCGGAAACGGATTTTCCGTAAAGTGTACCTACCGCACTTATTGTACCGTATGTACCGCTGTTGATGGTGATATCCACGGAAGGCATCGGGAGTGTATGTGCACCGTCCGTACCGCCTGTGATCTGGAATGAGCCGGATGAACGGCTATCCGTTACCATTTCGATTCCGTCTCCCATGACAAGCTTGTTACCGCCCATTATAAGAGTTTGCCATGCTTTAACAACATTGATCTTAAGATCTTCGAAGATCGTACTTCCGTACATATTAATTGTTGTACCGAAAAGGAAGGACGAATTCTCATCCCAACCCGTAATGGTAACTTCACCTCTGCCTTTAGTATCTGCAAAACCGTTGGCCGAGGCATATTCACCGCAGATGATGATCTTACCGCTGATATTGTTTGCAAACTTTTTGAACGCCGCTGTCATGGTCTTGATCGGTGCATCCTTTGAAAGACCGGTGTTGGTGTCATCACCGTTTTCATAATCTACATAAATAACCGTTGACTTGACCGTATCAAACTGATTTGTGGTGATCTTTTTTACAAGTGCATCTTTGTCGCCGTCATAGTTGAGTATATCCACCGTGGTAGAGCCTGTTATACCTGTTGTACCGGAGGATGTATCCGTGATCTTTCCTGTGATTGTACCACTATTGATTGTGAGGGTGTAATCACCGTTCTGTATTGGCAGATCTACATTATTGATAGTGGAATCGGCTTGTGCTGATCTGAAGAATACATTTCCGACAGTACCGCCGTTGATCGTGGCATCACAGTTACCGTTGTGCATATATCTTGTCCAGAATGAACCGAGGTAGAGTGTTGATATTTTACCTCCGTTTATATTCACCGTAATATCGCCGTTCATAGTATGTATACCTGCGGAAGAACCACAGTGGAAACCAACGGTAAGCGTAGCGATGCTGCCACCGTTGATCTCATATTCGATATCACCGTCAATTGCCGTAAGTCCGTAACCGGAAGTACATACCGAAGACCATTCACCGCTGTTGATGGTGAGCTTTCCCGGATACACATACGAAGAAGTACCGGAGAGATTTCCGTCACTTGTCATAAAAAGCTGTGTACATGAGGTGGTTGGCTGTGTTACAACAAGGTCACTGTAATTTTTGTCACCCATGGTAAGCGAATAACCTCTTGCGTAGATACCGCCGGACTGTAATGTCATGTTGATGTTGAGGTCACGGAATGTGGTGTTGCCGCAAAGGTTGTAGTGACCGGTTGTTTCAAGCATGGAGTCTTTGTCCCAACCCATGATGGTATAATGACCGTCTTTTGAGAGTCGTTTTCCCGCATCTCTTCCCGTTGTCGTTTCAGTAATCTTATCTACAATAACTATAACGCCGCCGCCTTTTGCTTCGAGAAGTCCCATTGCATGATCAATTGTGGCGTAAGGACGTGCAAGGTTACCTTCTCCATAATCATCTGTGGAGTTTGTACCGTTGTCATCAATATAGATGGCATCCGACGGAATAACATATGTGTAGAATTTATAGGTAAGCACCTTCTTGTCGGCAGAGAGGGTTGTATTCTCTGTTGCTGCCGCAAGCGCATCCGCAAATACATAACCGTCGGGTGCGGTATATGTCGCAGTATATGCAACAAGTTCATTACCTTCGGGCTTGTCACCGAAATTGAATCCGTCAATACCTTCCCACACGGGGTTAAGTGACAGATCCGCAATATTGGTGTTTGTTGCAACTGCCTCAGGTGCGGAAACAGCTACACCTTCAAGATATCCCCACTGCTTTTCGGGGAGTGTTTCAAGTGATGTGATCTCAACATCCGCACTTTGTGCAAAAGACGTAAAGATTGCAAGATTTGTCATCATGAGGAATGACAAAAGGATTGCTGCGAATTTTTTCATAGTGAAACTTCCTTTCAATTTATTCTGTGTGCAATTGAATACCATACTGTATACGTTTTTTACCGATGTGTCATAAGATACAAAACGATATCGTTTTGTAGAATGTATTAGGCCGGTAACGGTGATTTCATATTTAAGTCATTGTATTACCTCTGTAAGTATTTAAGCTGCAGCAGCTTTTGTGTATAATGATTCTTAACTAAAATCTGATTTACTTTAATTCTACACAAAAGATGCAGTTTTTTAAATGTATAATACGATGATTGTTTTGTGTAAAACGACTATATTTACAAGTTATTTAAGTGGTTTATGCTGTAAATTGCAAGAGGAATTTTGTGTTATTTCAAGATGTTTTCTTTTATAACGTGAGCAAGATGTCCCCCGCCTCTAAGAGCAGCTTTGCTGCAAGAAAAAATTCACATAGTGAATTTATTTCATGGAAGAATCCGCATAGCGGATTTTCCGCGGCGGCGGGTTCCATTTCCTCAGTCGGTGTGGGATACAATCCCCCACCGATTGACAGGCAGCCTTGCTACGAGAAAAAATTCGTAAAGCGAATTTGTTTTTCTTTTGCCACGTTGAATGACGGGGCAAGCCCCTTATTGAATAAGATCGTTATGTCTTATTGTGTCTGTTTAAATACAATAACTGCATAAAAAAGACGCTCTCGTTAAGAGAGCGTCTTAATTCTTGCTTGCATTATTACTCGGAAAGATCGTTATAAAGAATACCCGCAATACCGACCTCACAGCCTGCCTGTGTGCCGGTGCCCGTACCTGTTACACGGACCGTTACGGTGTGTTCCTTGTTGTCAAGACCTGTTTCCATAAGATATGTCTGGTAGTGTACATAGGACTTGGATGACTTGAATTCTACCCAACTGCCGCCGTCAACGCTGTACTCGAAGCTTCCCATCGCGGGAGACTGCTTGATGATGAAGCCGAAGGCATCGCCTGTGAACTTGAAGGTGAACGCATCTCCTGCTGTAGAGGATGTGATGCAGGGAATCACCTTTGTCTGTGCGTTAAAGATACGGCTCATTACCTTGTTTGATTCTGTCTTCCATGAGCTGCCTTCGGAGAGAACAACGGACTCGTCTGTCACAGGGATCTTTGCGGGATTCATGATAACACCGCTCTTGTACTGTTCGGGAAGTACTCTTGCTTCATACTTTGGAGTTTCGGGTGTTGCGTAAACAATGTACTTTTCAAGGAGATTCCAGCAGAGCTTTGTATAATATTCGTAGCCCGCACCGTTGGGATGGAGGTTGTCGTTTGTGAATACCTTGCAGTCGCCTGCGATATCGTAGTCCTTGCGCAGTGCCGCGCCAACGTCAACTATCGGAATGTTGTAGTGGTTTGCAACATTGATGTGTGCGGCCTTGGGGATGTCATAACCGCCCATGGCTGTGAGCATACAAACGATGTCAGCTTTTGGATTGATCTTGTATACCGCATTTATTAGAGACTCATACTGAAGCTCGATCCTTTCAAGACCTATGCTTCCGAAGTCGTTTACACAGAATTCAAGGAATACAAGGTCGGGAATATGACCTTCTTCGCGGAGCATCATGTCCTCGGCAAGTCTGAACAGACCGAAGTTTGAGCCTGTATCCGAGATGCCTGCATTGATGGAGTAAATCTTTGCATCCGGGAAGTTCTTTTCGAAGTTCTTCTGCATTCTGTCAATGAACTTTTCGTTGCCTGCGGGAACAAAGCCGCCGTTGTTGTATGTCTGAGTACCCTGTTCGGAAGCACCCTGGATAATGGAGCCGCCGATGTAACCGACATTCAGCTCCTTGTCAACGGTGAGTCTGTAGTATGTATTCTCAAAGAGGCCTGCATATTCCTTGGCATCATTTGATGCGGTCTTTGAAAAGCTGCTCTTTACATGACCGAGCTGAGTTACATTGATGACACCGGACTCATTTATGTCTGCCGCAGATCTGATCTCGGTACTCATATCCGGTGCAAGACCACGCAGGATTATTACGAAGTCATCAATATCTACTACACCGTCGCCTGTTTTTTCTTTGCTTCCGATGATATCACCGGGGATGAGCGCGCCAAGATCAATGGTGAAGGTGTTGTCGGAATCTATCATGACCGCTTCAGCGACAGCATCAAGATAGCCTGCTTTGGATACCTTTATGTTGTAAATACCTCTTGCAACCGTTGTTTCAAATTTGCCGTTCTGATCGTCTTCTGTTGCTTTTCCGCTTACGGATTTTTCATCGTCTTTTACATTTGTAAGTGTGACGGTTGTGTCATGGAAGAACTGCTCGTCTGTGCCGTCTCTGTTTGTAGTGAAGATAACTTTGACATTTGTATCTCTTTCCGCAAGGATATCAAGATCGCTCTTTGCTGTCTTGGGGAAGGTTATAGTAACGGTTATCTGCGTCTTGTCTTCGGAAAGTACATACTCAACTTTATTGCCCGCATATCTGTTGTTGATGTTTATTCCGGAGAAATCTTCGGAGAACTCAACGCCTTCAAGTGCCGTCAGTACTACCGTTGCTTTGTATTGTGTGTCAAATTCAAATTTGTTGTGAGCAGGCTCCCATGTTACGTTGCTTACGGTACAGTTACCTATCTCGTTGTAAGTGTTCTTGCCGCCTGTGTTGATGACCTTTGTGATGGGAGTAAGCT
>SVQR01000247.1 GCA_015065225.1 Oscillospiraceae bacterium
GCCTTGATCTTCATTAAAATCTCCTTCTCGGAAAAATGCACCTTCTCCTTGCCAACAATCTGATAGTCCTCATGTCCCTTGCCGCAAAGCAGTACCACATCACCCGGGCGGGAATTTGCTACGGCATACTCTATCGCTTCTTCGCGGTCGGGAATTTTAACATATTTCTTTTCATTGTCAAAGTAAGATGCAACCTCATCAACGATGGAACCGGGATCCTCACAGCCGGGATTGTCGCTTGTGATGATGCTGAAATCGGAAAGCTCGTTGCAGGCTTCTCCGAGATCCTTACGTCTTGTTTTTGTCCTGTCTCCGATAGAGCCGAAAACCGTCACAATGCGTTCGGGGGCATATCTTCTTACGGATTCGATAAGCGTTCTCATGCTGATACCGTTGTGAGCATAGTCTATGACGAATACTCTGTCCGGGAACATCTCCACAGTTTCAAATCTTCCCGGAATACTTATATCTCTCAAAGCTATAGCAGCCTTTCCGATATCCGCACCGAGCTTTTTACATACACCGAGAGCCGCCAGCGCATTAAGCACGGAAAACTCACCGGGGAAGGGGAGCGTCACAAGTGTTCTTTTACCGAATATCATAGCATCAAAACCGATACAGAGCCTGTTGCTTTCTCGGAACGGATGTATATTCTCGGTTGTCAGATCCGCATTTTTTCTCAGGCTGTATGTTGTGATATCACAGCTGCATCCGTCTGTCATATCGGGGAAATACTCATCATCCATGTTGAATATCCCGTGACGGCACAGAGAGAACAACTTCTTTTTACAGTTTTTATAGTGCTCGAAATTCGGATGCTCCGTAGGTCCGATATGGTCGGGAGAGAGATTTGTGAATACTCCCGCAAAGAAATCTATCCCATCCACTCTGAAGTTGAAAAGAGCCTGGGAGGACACTTCAATAACACAATGCTTCACATCCGCATCAAGCATATCCCTGAATATTCTGTGAAGCTCAAGGCTTTCGGGCGTTGTATTCTTCGTCGGAAAATGAAACCCCGCATATTCAATGCCGCTTGTTCCGATATATCCGCAAGGTATTCCCATACCGTTAAGGCAAGCAGCGATCATATTCGCAATAGATGTTTTTCCTTTTGTTCCCGTGATACCGATTATCTTCATCCTGTCCGCAGGTCTTTTGAAAAATGCCGCAGAGACATACGCCAACGCTTCTCTGGTATTATCAAATCTTACGGTGACAGCATCGCAAGGGAGTGTTATATCCTTGGAAACCGCAAAAACACGACATCCGTTCTCATATGCCGCCGTTGCATAATCATGTCCGTCTGCCGCCGCTCCGACAAGGCAGAAGAACATCACGCCTTCCCCGGCTTTTCTTGAATCAAATGTGATATCCGAAATTTCAGCATCCGCATTTCCGGTCAACTTGTATTCGATTTTCGATTCAATAAGTAATTCCGATAGTTTCATTTTATCCGTCTCCGGTTTTATTTTATTGCAAATCCATAGTCGAGAATGACATTGCCCTTATCATCGGGGACAGTGTATCTCGGACAGTTATATCTTTCAAAACGCAGGGCATCCTTTGTGTTTTCAAGTCCCGCATCTCGCATGATCTCAAGGCAGGCATTGGTCGGAGCTTCTCCGTATATCTCTCCCTTGCTCTCATTTCCGTAAACATGAAAGACGGCAAATTGGCGATCACCCTGTTCTAAAGCCTCAAATCCTTCCGGGACATCCGTTATTTCATCAAAGAACATCCCTATCCAATATTCAAAGCCTTCTTCGCCGTTTCTCATAAGTCCGATATAACCGTTATCATTAACAGCCGAAAGGTGTGGCATCTTCTCAAGCACATCAAACCATCCGTTTTTCCACCATTCGCCCCATGCACTTCCGTTTTTATATCTCTTTCCGACAAAACAAAGTCCGGAAGCCTTCTCATTGTCAACCCGTGTAATTGTCATATCCAATTCTCCGATTTCCAAATCATGTCATTACGCACGCAGAAGCCCTTCAATCTATGTATTCCGCATTCTAAAGGTCAAACCCGATGCATTCTTTGCCGCAAGCCTCAATCGCTCTTTTTGCAAGCACTTCAAGAGAGTCCACAAACCTTGCGTCAAGATGCTCATTCTTCTTTATGAGGCTAAGCTCGGTACAGCCGAGTATCAGCCTTTCCGCACCCTTTTCAAAAAGCGAATTTGCAGCACGCATAAATTTCTCCATGTCCGCACGCTTGCCCATCTTAATGTCATCGTAAATGTTGGAGGTTATGAGCTTCTGATGCTCCGTGTCAGGCACTATACACTCAATGCCGTGTGCTTCAAGATACCTGTGATAAGTGCGGGATGTAACTGTACCCTCCGTTGCGAGAACGCCTGCTTTTTTTATTCCCTTGCTTTCAAGATACGCCGCCGTTTCATCCATAATGTTGAGAAAAGGGATATCTATAGCATCCGTCAGCATATCGTAAAAATAGTGTGCCGTATTACAGGGAATAGCAAGCAGGGTAACACCGTATTCCTTAAGTCTCTTTGAATCCTCCACCATGATACGGAGAGGATTGTCGGAGGACTTTCCGAGAATATAATCTGTCCTGTCGGGAGTTGTCGCTCTGCTGTTTATAACAATGTCGATATGATCCTGATCGCGATCTGCCTTAGTGTGTGCTGTTATCATCTCGTAAAAATATACGGTTGCCATAGGTCCGAGACCGCCGAGTATACCCAGAACAGGGTTTTTATTGTCCTTCAAAGCTTCTCCTCCTCAATCGGGACTGAAATAATTATCTTTTGCAATACTTCTTATACTTCTTAAAATGGTTGAATACCATCGCCGAAACGTAGAATCTTCTCTTGAGATTGCCTTTGAGATCTGCCTTGTACCAAAGCGATGAAATGTATTTACCCTCTTTTACAAGTGCCTTTGCTTGGTCGGCATACTTCTTGTCTGCACAGTATTTGTAAATTACCTTCTTGGGGATATATGTCCAGAGCACCTTTGTGTCTACGTACTTGGTCTCCATGTTGCCGAGTGAGTCGTTTACATAGTCCTCATACAGATATCTCGCAATATTTTCACCTGCGGCTGTAATATAGAAGTTGGAGCGTCCCTGACGGAGATTTATCTCAAAGGCTCTGTAGGAATTATCGCGTTCATCAAACTTTATATCAAAGTTGGCAAAGCCGATATATCCGATATCCTCAAGGAATTTCTTGTACTTTT
>SVQR01000043.1 GCA_015065225.1 Oscillospiraceae bacterium
GAGCAAGCTCCCATGATAATAGATTCATCCACTTATGTGGCTCTTCGCCCTGTGATGGAGGCTTTCGGCTCAAAGGTGGATTGGGATGCCGATAGCAGATATATCCTTGTTACATCATCCGATAAAAGCGCGGATAATGTAGAGGATAAGGATGATAACACGGGCGGTACCGTTACGGATATCGATGGTATCTCATATTCGGGCTTCCGCGAAATGAAGGATCACAAAGTGGCGGAGGGGGCACCTCACGGACTTTACGGAAGGGTAAAGGCGACATCCCCGATCACTCAGGTAAGATGCAGGCTGGTTGGAACAAAGATGGATTATTCTCTGTTCTTCAGACCTTCGGATAATATCACGGACTACAATATCTTTACATATTTTGATAAGCTCATCTGCTTTTCCGACGCGGGTATCGGCACTCAAAGATTTGAGATATATGCCGCAACGGAGGACAGTGAGGCGGAGCTTCTTTTCTCCTACGACTACACCGTAGTAACCAAGGATGAAGTTCTGCCGTCCGTAGAAACGGAAGCACCCGAAAAGGCAGAGCCTCCATCGGAGGACAAATCGGAAGAAGCACCCGAAAACAGTGATGAGCCATCGGAAGATATTTCTGCAGATAAGCCATCGGAAGAAGTTGAAGCACGACCGGAAAATGCGGGTGATGCTCCGACCGGCAAAGATAACGAGATCACAGTCACCGTAAGCTATCACGGCTTTGTGCGCATGACGGGAGATAAGGTAACGGAGGGCGCCCCCCACGGACTTTACGGCAAGGTGGTCGCGGATCAGCCGATAACCGAAATAAGATGCAGACTTGTGGGCACGGATATGGATTATACCGTCACAATACCGCAGGAAGATAACGTATTCGAATACAACGTATTTACATATTTTGACAGGCTCATCTGCTTCTCGGATGCCGGACTCGGAAGACAAAGATTTGAGATCTATGCAGGTGTACTCGGTGCACCGTCGGTCCTTCTGTTCGGATATGACTATACGGTAACGGAAAAGGCAGTAGCCGCAGGCAGTATCACCGATTCCCCCGATAAGGGAGATATAGATACGGATGTGTGTCTGCCGCTTGAGGGTACGATAAAGGTGACATCGCCATACGGCTTCAGAGCTTATAACAAGTGGGAATTCCATAAGGGTGTGGATATCATATCCTCATCTCTTAATATTCTTGCCGTTGCTGACGGAACAGTCATCGATTGTGCCACAGGCAGGAACAGCGGTGTCGGAAACTATGTTGCCATACAGCATGGCGGCGGATGGGTATCGCTTTACTATCACCTTGCATCCTACGATGTTGAGATAGGTGATACGGTAAAGAAGGGACAGAAGTTCGCCATTATGGGAAACACCGGCGGAAACTACGGAGTACATCTCCATTTCATGACCTGCGACAACTGGTACGGTGGTATCTGGGCAACTCAGAATACCCATCATACACCTCCGCACGAATATGTCCCTCAGCTTCTTACGGATGTACTCTTCTACAATCCGAGCTTTGAGAAGGTAAATAAGGATAAGATGATACTTTGCAGATTCAGATTCCCCAACGTAATTGAAAAGGGAAGACCGTTCTCTATCAGCAGCTCGGGTGCGTTCGTTGCATCGGAAAATCCGCTTGCGAGCATTACGCTTACCGTTACGGACGCGGAAGGAAATGTCGTTCTCTCTGAGACGATAAATGATCCGGAATATTACGTCAGCGGAATATATACTTACACCAACATAAGTACCGAATTTGATATGATGTGCGAATTCGACACTCTCCCCGTGGGAACCCTCAATGTTACGGTGACCACCGTTTCCACGGGCGGCAGGGAAAGAGTCGTATACGAAAAGGACTTTGAAGTCGTGGATGCAGGTGACTCCACAGAAGAGGAAAGAGCCGAAGCGGATGCGCTTCTCACTCCCGAGGACACCCTCAAGACGGATGCTTTTGAAAACGGCGAAGAGGAAAATCCCGACGGTGAAATCACCGATGACACCGTTACGGATGCTGAGGGAGAGGGAGAGATCACTGCAGATGCTCCTGCGGACGGAGAAGCGGCGTAAACAGCTTCAGTTTCCCCATATTGCGCGCTATGCACTATCCGCAAGCGCCGATGTCGGATTTTTGTTGATGTTTTTTGCCAATCATCCCGCAAAATAGCTCAAACCCAAGAATAAGTTGAAATACTAATGTTGGCAAATATTAAAAAACGCAATTTTATACCTTGGATGCAGTAAAAATTTCAATTTTTCATGTATCATAAAAAACGGGCTTTGTTCCCTTGACAACAGCATAAAAACCTGCTATAATATACTACACAAAGGGAGTAGTTCCGATGACAAATCGGTGCTTTGCCGACAGTTCGGTGACACATTCACCCGGCAGAGCAGGGATCCTTAAGAAAGATTCATACAAGACTTTTACGGCAGGTGTCACATCTTCGTAAAAGTCTTTTTTTACAGGATGCATTTCCCTTTGGGCGTAAGTATACGTACGCGGAAACAGGCATATATATGCAAAACAAGTATTTTACGGATCATTCCGTGAAAAATAATCAATTAAGGAGAAAGAAAAATGTTGAACATCACAGCATTGCAGTCGGAGATTGTCAGCTCATCGTCATCCTCTATCATTCCGGGGATCATCATTGTGGCGATAATAGCCTTTGTTGCCCTTTTTGCGGCAGGCTACCTCAAGGCACCTCCGGATACTGCGTACATTATCACAGGTCTCGGTAAAAAGCGTATTCTCATCGGTAAGGCAGGTTGGAGAGTTCCGTTCCTGGAAAGAGTGGATAAATTGTCCCTTCGTGTTATGCAGGTGGACGTTAAGACTACCGAAGCTGTTCCCACAAACGAATTCATCAACGTAATGGTTGACGGTGTTGCCAATATCAAGGTATCATCCGACCCCGAATGTTTAAAGCGTGCCGCGGAAGCACTTCTCGGCATGCGCCAGCCCGAACTCATACATCTCGTAACACAGGTACTTGAAGGTAATATGCGTGAGATCGTGGGTTCTGTCGGACTTAAGGAAATGGTACAGGACAGACAGGGCGTTGCAAAGAAGATCACCGAGAATGTCGTTCCTGATATGCAGAAGCTGGGGATCGAGGTGGTAAACTTCAACATCCAGAACTTCAAGGATGGTGCAGGCACTATCGAGAATATGGGTATCGACAATATCGAACAGATCAGAAAGAACGCACAGATCGCCAAGGCAAATGCACAGAGAGATATTGCCATCGCAACATCCAACGCACAGCAGGAAGCCAATGCCGTAAAGGTAGAGGCGGACAGAAAGATCGCCGAGCAGAATACAGACCTGGAAATCCAGAAGTCCGCACTCAAGGCACAGGCGGATGCAAAGAGAGCGGAAGCGGACGCGGCATACTCCATCCAGCAGGAAAATCAGCGTAAGACCATAGAAGTAACAAAGGCCGAGGCAGACCTTGCAAGGCTCTCCAAGGAAACAGAGCTTGCACAGCAGGAGATCGCCATCAAGGAAAGAAAGCTTGATGCGGAAATCAGAAAGCAGGCAGATGCCATGAAGTACAAGGCTGAAAAGGAAGCTGAAGCGGAACTCATCAAGAGACAGCGTGAAGCGGATGCTCAGGCATATGAAGCAGTTCGTGAAGCCGAAGCGAAGAAGGCAGAAGCCGAAGCTCTCAGATTTGCCATGGAGCAGGAAGCCGAAGGTATCAGAGCAAAGGGACTTGCAGAGGCTGAAGCTATAGAGAAGAAGGCTGAAGCACAGAAGAAGATGGGTGAAGCATCCGTTCTCGAAATGTACCTCACAGCACTTCCCGAGGTGGTTAAGAATGCATCTGCACCTCTTGCACAGACAGATAAGATTGTTATGTACGGTGACGGCAACTCTACAAAGCTTGTAAAGGATGTCATGACAAGTACAAATCAGGTCATTGACGGTATAAAAGAGTCAACGGGACTTGACGTAGCATCAATGCTCAACGGTTTTATCGGAGGCAAGGCAGCGGCTAAGACTGTTGTCGAGGCAGACGTTAAAGAATAATATATCGCTTTAACATGGGCGGACTTTCGGGTCCGCTCTGCTTTTTTTTGCAAATACGGTTGGGAAACGCAAAATCGGGAACTGCAATCAATTCAAATTCTTTACATCTTTCTTTCAAATATTTACGTTTTTGACGAGAAGCCTTGACTATTTACCTGGAAAATAGTATACTATAAACGAAAGCAGGATCGTTATCCTTGATTCCCGAAGAAAAATCTTTGCATTGTCTGTGGACAGCCGTGAATGCCGTAAGTATCATGTCTGCTGCCTTTGTAATATCTTTCACTATTTAATGTAATATTTTTTATTTATATACTTTACCTTATTGATTTTTACAGATATATGTGCTAAAATGTATGTAATGATTTGTGCATTTTGAGTATTATGACCTCACGCACAGACATAATTTTCAGGAGGAAAAAACAATGAAAAGAATCATCACTCTCGCACTTTCGGTTCTTATGATCGTGACAGCGTTCACATTTACAGTTCCCGCAAGTGCACAGGACAACGGTGTTCTGTTTTCCTTCAACTACCAGGACAAGTGCAACGGCGTAGTTGACGGCAAGAAGACAGCAACCACCGAAAAGGTAACCATCGATGGAGTAAAGGCTCTGAAGATAGTTCCTTCAGCATCAACGGCTCAGTCAACCGAAATAAGACTTGACTGTTACAGCCTTTCTTACCCTGCTGAACAGCTCAAGGGTGTAAAGTATGTTACTATCAGGTACAGATACGACGGTACAAAGGTGCCTACCGAGCCTATGAGACTTCTGTTCCTCACAGGTGGCGGTGCATTCTCGAAGAATCTTGATCTTAAGGCTACAAACAGTCTTGTCGGTGGCAAGTGGGACGTTGCAACATTCGACGTTTCCGCACTCAATGAAAGACTTGTTTTTGAAGACGGCAAGATCTTCAAGCAGTTCCACCTCTGGCCTTACGGATCCGGAGCTACTCCCACGGGATATGACGGACAGGTTATGTATATCTCGGATATCACATTCCACAGCACAGCTCCCGAAGGAATTGATCTTCCTGCGATAGTTGACAAGCCTGCGGCTGTTACTCCTTCCACACCTTCAACTCCTGCTGCTTCCGGCAGTACCGAGGCTATGCTTACTATTGACTATTCCGCAAAAAACAGGGGAATAGTTGACGGCAAGAAGACAGCAACAACAGAGAAGATAACGATTGACGGCGTAAGTGCAGTCAAGATAACACCTACACCCGACAGTGCACTTTCAAGTGAGCTTCGTATGGACTGCTACGGTCTGGGTATCGACTCCAACAAGATCAAAGGTGCAAAGTACATCACCATTAAGTACAGATACGACGGTGAAGACGGCAAGACAAAGCCCATGACTCTTTGGGTATTAAACGGCGGCGGTGTTATTGAAAAGTCAACCTATATAAAGTCTGCGGAGCCTGCATCATCCGGCGGCTGGAAGATAGCGACATTTGACGCTTCCGAATTCGGCAATGCGGTTATTGCTGATCAGAAGTTCAATCACTTCCATCTCTGGCCTTACGGTCAGGGAGTTGACCCCAAGGGACTTTCTGCAAGCGATGTAATGTACATCAGTGAGATCTCCTTCTACAATACACTTCCCGCAGGAGTATCCCTTCCTACAACAACAGAGCCTTCAACTCCTTCCACACCTTCTACACCTTCAACTCCCGCAACTCCCGACAAGCCTGTTGAAGGCGCACTTGAAGGCGATGAGAACGGATTCCTTCTCTCTTTCAGCTATCAGGAAAAGTGCAACGGCGTTGTTGATGGTAAGAAGACAGCAAATGTCGAAAAAGTAGAGATAGACGGTCAGAAGGCAGTGAAGATCACTCCCACTCCCGATACGGCTCTCTCCACACAGCTTAAACTTGACTCTTATTCCTTCAGTACAAATCCTAAGAACCTTGCAAACGCAAAGTATATTACATTCAAGTATAAGTATGTTGCTCCCGCAAATACCGAACTCAATCACATGGGCATAACATTCATCGGAAATGACAAGAGAGTCATCACAAAGGGTATTACCACAGAATCCATAAGACCTATTGTGACCGGTGAATGGGCAGAGGCTGTGTTCAACATTTCACAGTTCAAGGACTTCATAAATCCTGCGGACGAAACACTTATGCTTCAGTTCCACCTTTCTCCTTACGGCAATAAGACAAGCGTTGCAAATCTTACCGAAAACCACGTTATGTACATCTCCGATGTATCCTTCTATACAATAAATCCCGATCCCAACACTCCCTACACAATATCCTTCAAGAAGGGACATCCCGACATCGAAGGCGACGACCCTGATCCTCTTACCCTTAAGAGAGGCGATAAGTTCACACTCCCCGAAATGCCTTACTCTATCGGCGATGCCATATTCAAGGGCTGGAGAAGTGGTGAGGATGACAAGTTCTATATGCCCGGTGCAGAGTATATTATTCCGGACAACAACGTGACATTCACAGCCGAGTTCGACATGAACGAGACTCTCCACGATTTCCTTGCACTTCCTTTCATTGACTATCATAACGGCTCATGCGACGGACGTGATAATCTTATAATAACAGAAGAAGTGCTTCAGAACAAGGACGTCGTAAAGGTAGTTCCCAATCCCACGGGTACAACGGCAGCAAAGTCCGCTGCTATCGTTGACGGCTGGACTTACGGTCCCGCAGGTATTGATCTTGGTGCATATAAGTATCTTGTTATTACATACTACTATGACGGTGCGATTCCCAAGGATTTCTACCTATATGGAAACATTATGAAGAGAAGCATCCTTACAAAGTCTTACGGTGCAAGGAGCGCAGAGCCTATAACAGCAGGAAAATGGAACTTTGCGGTTATAGATTTCTCCGGTATTGACGAAGTTCTTGTTCCCGGACTTTCAAGCTATGTTCTCCAACAGATGCATATCTATCCCTTCAACGGCGCGAGCGTTGCCGATTTCAAGGGTGATGAGGCTCTCTACATTAACAACCTTATGTTCTTCAAGGAAAAGCCCAATCTCAAGATCCGCGAGTCCTACATGAAGGGCTATGACGGCGGCATCTTCAAGCCGGAAGGCAACATGACAAGAGCCGAGGCTTGTACAATAGTTGCAAGACTTGCGGCAGGCTCGGATGAACTTGTTCCTACAGATAAGACGACAGCATTTACGGATGTTCCCGCAGATCAGTGGTATCATAAGTATATCTCTTATGTTGAATCACTCGGATACCTGGGAAGCTACAGCGGCACATTCCTTCCCAATCAGGCTATTACAAGAGCAGAATTTGTTGAGCTTGTTTACAATATGGGACTTCTCAAGGATGCCGGCAAGAACGGCACATTTACCGACGTTGCCGCAGATCATCCCAAGGCAGCCGTTATTGCTGCAGCAGGCAAAGCAGGACTTGTAAACGGTTACGACAACGGTGACGGTACATTCTCCTTTAAGCCGGATGCTACAATTACAAGAGCAGAGGTCGTAAAGGTAGTAAATAACGCATACGGCAGAAGTGTCACAAAGAAGCAGCTTTCCAGTGAGGTTAAATACAGCTTCAACGACCTCGCAATGGATCACTGGGCATATGCGGACATCATGGAAGCAACACTCTCTCACGTTTCCGATGACAAGGGCTGGGTATTCTGTATGGTATCTCCATTTGCTCTTTTCGGCAAGAACAACGATAATCTTGACTATGCGGCAGGTGAAGCTTACGTTAAGGAGCTTGATGCTATATCCGAGGCAAAGAAGCAGGCTATCCTCAATACTCCCAACATGGATCTTTCAAAGATCACCGGACAGAAATATTACATCTCCAACAACGGTAACGACGAGGCTGACGGTAAGACTCCCGAAACAGCATGGAAGACTATCGGCAGAATGGTAAAGGAATCCGCAAACTTCAAGATGGGTGATGCAGTTCTCTTTGAAAGAGGAAGCATGTGGCGTGAACGCTTCAGCACAAAGACCGGTGTTACATACACAGCATACGGTAACGGTCCCAAGCCCGTACTTTACGGCTCACCCGAAAACGGTGCAGGTGCGGAAAACTGGACACTTCTCGAAGGCACAACAAACATCTGGGTATACAAGAACGAGCTTCTTGATGTCGGCGGCATCTTCTGTGACGGCGGCAAGGCAATAGGTCTGAAGGTACTTGCGGATCTTTACAATGGCAAGTACTATGTAAGAGGCACAAAGCAGGCAAAGGAATTTGTGTTGACAGAAGCTCTCAACGATGATCTTGAGTTCTTCAGCGACATTCCTTTCGGAAACGCACTTGCAACTCAGAAGGGCAAGCTCTACTTCAGATGCGATGCGGGCAACCCCGGTGCACTCTACAACCAGATCGAGTTTAACATCAAGGGTAATGTTATCAGTAACGGTAATGCTACCGATGTTACCATCGACAACCTCTGTATCATGTATACCGGTACACACGGTATCGGCTCCGGTACAACAAAGAACCTCACGGTTACAAACTGCGAGATCGGCTGGATCGGCGGTACACTTCAGAACTATACCGATGGCAGAGCTGTAAGACTCGGTAACGGTGTCGAGATCTACGGCGGATGCGACGGCTTCCTTGTGGACAACAACTACATCTGGCAGTGCTACGACGCAGGTGCTACACATCAGTTCTCCAAAGGCGGTACATCCAATATATCAATGTACAATGCGACATACAGCAACAACCTCATCGAGGATTGTATCTATAACATAGAGTACTTCACAGGCTATGCGGATGATGACAACACAGTCCGTGACGGTAAGAACTTCTTGATAAAGAACAACATTCTCAGAAGAAGCGGCTACGGCTGGGGCAACCAGAGACCGGACGGCAACACAAGTGCTCACATCAAGAGCTGGTCCCACAGAAACGAATACGAAAAGGGCACATACATCATCGAGAATAACATCTTCGACAGAGGTTCATGGAAGCTTCTCGAAACAACAGCTTCCTTTGCTGCATGGTGTCCTATCTACAGGAACAACACCTACGTTCAGGTAATTGACGAAGGTCTTGCAAACCACGCGGCACTCAAGCTCAAATTCGACTGCTTCGCAGAGGAGTCTATCAAGTATGATCTCAAGGATGAAGGTGCAAAGGTATACTTCCTTCCCACATCCTATAAGCATACGGGATTCCTTACAAGAAGTCATACCTATTGATATTACAGAAATGTAAGTTATGTTTCCCCTTGCACTTTGGTGCAGGGGGAGATTTTTATGCAGGATCAAAAATTCAAAAACAAATTCTGTCAGCAATTATTCCCCACAGAAAAAAGATCTGAGTTTCTGCTCATTCCCCATTGCATTCTGACTTTTCTTTGACCATTTATACAAAAACAGTAATTTTAGTTCGCATAATTTGCTTTATCGTTTTTGTTCACGAAAAAGACTTGACAGTACGGGGAAATAGGTCTAAAATAGTAAAAGTATAGAAAGCATAAAATAATAACACGAAAAGAGGCTTTTTTTATGAGCGATCTTGCACAAAAGAAAAAAATGAGCTATACTCCGGTCATTGTGGGACTGTGTTTCCTGATGGTATTCACTTGTCTTGGCTTCTGTAGCTCTACCAAAAGCTATTTTATAGTTCCTGTGACGGATGAGCTCGGTATTTCCAGAAGCCTTTATTCCTTTAATGACAGCTGCAGATTTATTGCCACGGCAGTGGTAAATATATTCTTCGGTACACTTATCAATCACTTTGGTCCCAGAAAGCTCATTGCGGCAGGCTTTGCTTCTCTTGCACTTTCCGCAGCAGTATATTCCATGGCAACAAACGTGTTTATGATATACCTCGGCGGATGCCTTCTGGGTGTAGGTCTTTCCTGGACTACTACCACTATGGTCGGTTCCGTTATCAACAGATGGTGCTTCTCAAAGAAGGGTACTATCATGGGTGCGGTACTTGCGGCGAACGGATTCGGCGGTGCGCTCGCAACTCAGATAATATGTCCCCTCATAGACGGAAGTGCGGGCTACAGAAAAGCATATATGGTTATAGCAATTATACTTGTAAGCGTCGGAACACTGGTCACGATATTCTTCAGAGATAAGCCTAAGGACCCACAGGACGGCGACCATGGGGAATCGGTAAAAAAGAAGAAAACAGCCGCTTATGAAGGTATAGAATACTCTAAGGCAATTAAAATGCCGTTCTTTTACGGTGCGGCGTTGTGTGTATTTGTTACGGGACTTGTGCTTCAGGGCATAACAGGCGTTGTAAGAGCTCATTTCAGCGACGTCGGACTTGATGCGGATTATGTAAAGAACATCATGAGCATGCACTGGATCGCCCTTGCAGTGTTCAAATTCCTTACCGGCGTTATCTATGATAAATTCGGGCTCCGTGTCACGACGACCATATGCTGCGGCACATCCGTGACTGTAATGGTATTGCTGATGATGTGTACAAATTCCGTGCAGGGCATGATCTTTGCAGCGATATACAGCATTTTTGCGGGACTTGCACTTCCCCTTGAGACAATAATGCTCCCCATCTACGCAGGTGACCTGTTCGGCGAAAAGTCATATAATCAGGTGCTTGGTCTTTTCGTATCCGTGAATACCGCGGGATATGCGCTGGGTGCTCCGTTGATCAGTGCCTGCTACGACATATTCGGAAGCTACAATGCGGGATTCTTTGTCGGTGCGGTGCTTATGGTGTTTGTTACTATAGGCATAAATATTGTAATATCTTATGCACATAGGCTCAGAAAGAGGATTGAAGTGCAGAATTGAGAATGGTATTCCCGAAGGTCTTACGACTTTCGGGAGCTTTTTGTTTCTCATTATTTTACCTGTTTCTCCAATTGCTTTACATTGTAAAAAAATTCCGTTGACAACGGCTCGCGTTTTGATATAATACATTATGTAAAACAGTATGGTACGAACGATATCGTTCTGTACAAAAACAAAAAACGGAGGTGCAAAATGAAAAAGATCATCACTCTTGTATTTGCTGTCCTTGTCTCGGTGACATGCCTTGCGTTTACAACATCTGTAAGCGCGGCGGATGACGGCGTAATGTTTTCATTCAGCTATCCCGCGAAGACCAATGGTGTCGTTGACGGAAAGCAGACGGTAAAGCTCTCAAAGCCCGTTGTTGACGGTGAGAACACATTAAAGCTCGTACCCTCAAAGGAGTCGGCACTTGTAAAGGAAATAAGACTTGACTGCTATACTCTCAATTATCCCGCAAAAGAGCTTGATGGGGCAAAATATGTTACTGTAAAGTACAGATATGACGGTGATGCTTCCCTTACCTCGCCCATGCTGTTCATGATGCTCTCCGGCGGAGGCGCACTTGACAAGAATCTGACCTTTACAGCCACAGAACCCACAAAAAGCGGTGAATGGGCGCTCGCTCTCTTTGATATATCCGCTATAGAAGGCAACCTCAATTTTGAGGAAGGTAAAGTATTCAAGCAAATTCACATTATGCCCTACGGCGGCTGGGATATAAAGGTAGACGACCTTTCCGCAAAGGATGTAATGTACATCTCGGATATCACATTCTATAACAAGATGCCCGACCTTGCTTCCGTAAAGCTTCCGAAGATCGTGGACAAGTTCACATACGAACAGGAAATGGCAGAACAGGAGGATGCACTTACCGAAAGACCGCCGCTTGAAGGCGACGAAAACGGACTTCTGTTTTCCTTCAGTTATCCCGCAAAAAACAACGGCATAGTCGAAGGCAAGAAAACAGCTGTACTATCAAAGGTAAAGGAAGATGATATTTACGCACTGAAGGTGGTTCCGTCTCCCGATACGGCACTTACAAATTTCATCTCCCTTGACTGTTACTCCGTAAAGTATAGAAAGTCAGAGATATTCAATGCAAACTTTCTTGTTATAAAGTATAAATATATTGCTCCGGAGGACAGAAAGCATCCTGAAAAGATGACGGTTGCACTTTTGCAGTCCGGCGGTGCATTGAACGGTATTCAGAGATTTGAGTCCATGAACACCATAAAGAACGGTGTGTGGGATCTTGCGATATTTGATATTTCCGGGAAGAAGCTCTCATCCACTGCCGGTGGATATTTCCAGCAGTTCCACTTCATGCCCTACGGTGAGGGAATGAATGTTGCGGATCTCAAACCGGATCAGGAGATGTTCATTTCGGATGTTTCATTTTACACAACCAACCCCGATCCGGAATTCCAGTACACTCTCTCCTTCAGAAAGGGTGCGCACCCGGATATCGTCGGTGACGGAAACTCCGATATAAAGATAAAATACGGCGAAAAGACCATTCTTCCCGAACCCGGTTATACTGCAGATAAGGCAGGATTCAAGGGATGGAAGAGCAGTGTCGATAATCTTTTCTACGGTGCGGGCGAGGAATACTTCCATACTGTTCCTAAGGATGTCACATTCACAGCGGAATTTACGGAAGAAACATCTCTTTCCGGCAACAAGGTGCTAAAATTTGTAGACTATCAGAACGGCTCTGTTGATAGACGTGACAATATCACGGTTTCCAAGACTATATTCCAGAACAAGGAAGTCGTGAAAATAGTTCCCAATCCCAAGGGAGCGAAAGCCGATGCCAACATCATGATAGACGGCTACAGCTACCTCAAGGGTGAGATAGATCTTTCCGAGTACAGATATCTTGTTGTAACATATTACATTGACGGCGATCTGCCGGACGGAACTATAATGACGGTAAGTGTGCTTCCGAGCGGTGGCGTGCTCACAAAGGGGGTTGCCGATGACAGTGAACCTCTTTCGGAAAACAGATGGGATTATGCTCTGTTCGATTTGACAGGTATGAAGGAGGTGCTGAATCCGGATGCGGAAAGCCATCTTCTCCGTCAGATGCACATAATACCCATGGGATGGCGGACTTTTTCCAAGGACCTTACAGGCAATGAGACAATGTATATAGCAGACCTGATGTTCTGCAAGGAACAGCCTCCCCTGACTACACATGAGGCATACATGAAGGGTTACGACGGCGGTCTCTTCAAACCACAAGGCAACATGACAAGAGCGGAAGCCTGCACCATCGTCGCAAGACTTTCTGCAGGAAACGATACTCTTGTTCCTTCCGACAAGACAACTGCATTTACCGATGTTCCGTCGGATCAGTGGTATCATAAGTATATTTCCTATGTTGAATCCCTCGGATATCTGAAGAGCTACAGCGGTGCTTTTCTTCCCGACAAGGCTATTACAAGAGCAGAATTTGTAGAGCTTGTTTATAATATGGGACTGCTCAAGGATGCGGGCAAGAACGGCACATTTACAGACGTTTCCGCAGATCACCCCAAAGCAGCGGTCATCGCTGCAGCGGGCAAGGCGGGGCTTGTAAACGGCTACGACAACGGTGACGGCACATTCTCCTTCAAGCCGGACAACACAATTACAAGAGCCGAAGTCGTAAAGGTCGTCAATAACGCATACGGCAGAAGCATAACTGTCGATCAGCTTGCACCGGAAGTAAAGTATTCTTTCAATGATGTCGAAAAGACCTTCTGGGCTTATGCGGATATCATGGAGGCTACACTTCCTCATGTAAAGGGTGAGAACGGATGGAGCTTCTGTATGGTAAATCCCATCTCCATCGCGGCAAAGACCAATGCGGATATAGATTTTGAAGCAGGAAAGTCTTACCTTGAGGAGCTTGATAAGATCAGTGCGGAAAAGATAGAAGCAATAAGAAATACTCCCAATATAGACGATTCAAAAATTTCCGGAACAAAGTATTATGTATCCAATAACGGAGACGACAAGAATGACGGTAAATCCCCCGAAAAGGCATGGAAGACCATAGCAAAGGTGGAAGTCGAGCAGAGATCCATGAAGCAGGGCGACGCCATACTCTTTGAAAGAGGCGGTGTATGGCGTGAGCCGATGAACAAGGCAAGGACAGGTGTAATCTATTCCGCATACGGCGAAGGACCGAAGCCGAGACTATACGGTTCTCCCGAAAACGGTGCAGATGCTTCAAAATGGACTCTTATGGAAGGCACGAACAATATATGGGTATATGCAACCGAGATGATAGATGTCGGTGCAATAATATGCGATGAAGGTAAGGTGGTGGGACTCAAGGAAGTACCCGATCTTATTGACGGCAAGTTCTTTGTAAGAAGCTCAAACGGCACAAAGGAATTTGACGTAAAGACGGAGCTTGACCAAAACCACGAATTCTTCAGTGACATTCCATCTACCGCATTCAAGACGCAAAAGGGTAAGATCTATTTCAGATGTGACGAAGGCAATCCCGGAAGTATATTTAAGCAGATAGAGTTTAATATAGACGTAAGCATAATCAGAAATGATGATGCAAAGAATGTTGTGTATGACAATCTCTGCTTCATGTACACCGGTATCCATGGCATATCATCCGGTTCTACAAGCAACATTACCGTTCAGAACTGCGAGATAGCATGGATAGGCGGAGCTCTTCAGAACTACACAAACGGCAAGGCTGTAAGACTGGGCAACGGTGTTGAAGTTTACGGAAGTGTTGACGGATTTGTTGTTGACAACTGTTATGTATATCAGTGTTACGATGCGGGTGTCACACAGCAGCACGCCAAAGGCGGTACCAACAATATCTCCATGTACAACATAACTTACAGCAACAATATCATAGAGGACTGTGTATACAACATCGAGTACTTTACAGGCGAAGGCGCAAATACCGATGTCATCCGTGACGGAAGAAACTTCTTCATTACAGGTAACATCCTCCGTCGTGCGGGATACGGCTGGGGCAATCAGAGACCCGATAATAACATCAATGCCCACATCAAGAGCTGGGATCACAGAAACGAATATGAAAAGGGTACATACATTATTGAAAACAACATATTCGACAGAGCATCCTGCAATCTTGTTGAGACCATCGCAAAGTATGATTCATGGTGTCCGATATATAAAAACAACACCTATCTCCAGGTGCTTGACGAAAGGCTTGCATATCACAAAAACCTTGATGTTAAGTTTGATTGTAACGCCGAGCAGGTGATCAGGTACGATATCGGCGATGAGAGTGCGAAGGTGTACTTCCTTCCCGAAAGCTACAAGTATCAGGGTTTCCTTATAAGATAAGATCATTTTTGAAAAAGACGTTCTTCACGGGACGTCTTTTTTTGAAATGTCGGAGTGTTCCGTATGGAAAAATACAAATAGGCGGCTTTTTTACATTGCTATCCGTTTTTTATATGATATAATAATTGATATATAATGTTCATGAAGTACACCTGCGGACAGACAAAGCTTTTATGACAGAAATCGACAAACGGAGGAATGTAAATGAAAAGGATCATCACGGCACTTCTGACAACAATCATGCTCACGGGGTGTTTTATGCTTGCACAGCCTGTACTTGCACAGGATAACGGAGTTATGTTCAGCTTCAGCTATGCGGAAAAAAACAACGGTATAGTTGACAAAAAACAGACAGCATCCCTTGAAAAAGCAAAAGTTGACGGCATAGAGGCACTTAAGATCACTCCGACTCCGACTTCGGCGCTCACAAATGAGATAAGGATAGACTGCTACAGCCTGGATTATTCTTCAAAGCAGCTTGAGGGCGCAAAATATATCGCCGTAAAGTACAGATATGACGGCAAAGAGGATCTGGATCAATCCATGGCGATACATCTCTTCAAGTCCGGCGGTGCGCTCACTTCTGCTATTACCGCATATTCCGGCAAGATAAAGTGCAGAGAATGGCAGATAGCATATTTTGACATCTCATCTCTCGGCGAAAAGCTTGATCTTTCTGCGGATAAAAAGTTTACCCAGTTCCATTTCTGGCCCTACGGCAAGGATTCCGTCGCTTCAATGATGAATCCCGGTCAGGTCATGTATATCGGTGATATCATGTTCTGCAGTAAAGTTCCCGAGGGAATAAAGCTCCCCGCACTTTCAACTCCCAAGGCAGAATATGTTGACATGGAAAAGGATATAGACGGAAAGCCTGCCATTCCCGGTGCTCCGGAATACATTATTGCCAGCGAAAAGGGATTTATGTTCAGCTTCAATTATGCCGAAAAGCATAACGGAATAGTGGATAAAAAGCAGACAGCTACCCTTGATACGGTAAATGCAGACGGCAGAACGGCACTTCAGATCATCCCGACTCCGGATACGGCACAGTCAAACGAGATAAGAATAGACTGCTACAGCCTTTCTTATACGCCGCAGGAGCTGTACGGCGCAAAGTATCTGACCGTTGAATATAAGTATATGGGCGAGGAAGACCTTGAAGTCCCCATGACAGTACAGCTCTTTAAGACAGACGGTGCGCTCAAGACGAGCATGATGCTGAATTCAAAGGATAAGATAAAGTGCGGCGATTGGACCATGGCAGTGTTTGACATATCGCAGATAAACGCAAATCTCGACTTCTCTGAAGACAAAAAGTTTTCACAATTCCACTTCTGGCCCTACGGCAGAGATACCAGAGTTGCAAATCTGTCCGTGAATAAGGCTATGTATATCGGCGAGTTCGCGTTCCACAGCAAAGCTCCCGAAGGCTCGGGGATAATCGAAAAGCCCTCAGAACCTCTTGTCGGTGATGAGAACGGATTCCTTGTGGGATTCAATTATCAGGATGAGAACAACGGCGTTGTTGACGGAAAAAAGACCGCTGTTCTTGAAAAGGTCACCGAGGACGGCGAAAAGGCTCTGAAGATAGTTCCCAGTCCCGATACTGCACTTTCAGGTCAGATGGCACTTGACTGCTACAATCTCGATTTTACACAGAACGAGATAGCAAACGCAAGGTACATGACGATCAAATACAAATACATTGCTCCCGAAAGTGCAAAGATGCCCAGAATGACCATAAGGATATTCGGCAGCAGCACAAGAGCCATAACATCCAACATTGAAGTCGATTCGCTCACCACTCTTGAAAGCGGCGGATGGAAGGTCGCAATGTTTGATGTTTCAAAGATAAAAGGACTTCTTAACAAGGCAAATCCCATGGCGATACTAAGTCAGTTCCATCTTTATCCCTTCGGAAAGTATACCGATGTATATGCCTTGAGCAATGAGCATACCCTGTATATCTCGGACATAGGCTTTTACACCGTAAATCCCGATCCGACCATAAGATATACGGTAACATTCAAAAAGGGACATCCCGAAGCGGTTGGCGCAAATCCGGTACCGCTGACTCTTAAGCGCAACGAAAAGTATACTGTTCCGGAAATGCCATACACTCTTGAGGGCGGTACATTCCTCGGCTGGAAGAATTCTGTTGACGGAAAGCTCTATGCACCGGGAACGGAGATGACCGTACCGGATGCCAATGTTCTTTATTCCGCACAGTTCAGCGTTGTGCGTGCAAGCGAAAAGCCTTATCTTGCGCTTGACTTCAAGCTTTATCACAACGGCTCGGTAAACAGCCTTGACAACATCCGTGTCACCGAGGAAAAATTCCTTGGAAAAGAGACGGTAAAGATAGTTCCCAACCCCAAGAGCACGTCCGCAGGCAAAAATGCGGTGGTGGACGGCTACTCCTATGCAAAGGCGCAGATAGATCTTGAAGCATACAGGTATCTTGTTATAACCTACTATCTTGACGGCGAGATGCCCGCAGAGACCAGGATATACGGCAACATTCTGAAAAGCGGAGTTCTTACAAAGAATATCGGTGCATTGAGTGCCCCACTTGAGAGCGGAAGATGGAACTTTGCACTTCTGGATTTCTCGGGAGTGGGTGATATCCTTAATCCCGATGTTAATGACCATATACTTCAGCAGATGCACCTTTATGTATTTGACGGCCCGAAGCCTGCGGATATGACGGGCAATGAGGCTCTTTACATAAACAGCCTGATGTTCTTTAAGGAAAAACCTGATCTCGGCATCCATGAATCCTACATGAAAGGATATGACGGCGGCACATTCAGACCTCAGGGCAATATGACAAGAGCGGAAGCCTGCACCATTGTGGCAAGACTTTCTGCAGGTACGGACGATCTTGTTCCGACGGATAAGACTACATCCTTTGCCGATGTTACGGCGGATAAATGGTATCACAAATATATCTCATATGTCGAGTCTCTCGGATATCTGGCAAGCTACAGCGGCAGCTTTGAGCCGGATAAGGCTATAACCAGAGCTGAATTTGTTGAGCTTGTTTATAACATGGGACTCCTTAATGACGCAGGTAAGAACGGTACATTCACCGATGTTGCAGCGGATCATCCCAAGGCGGCTGTCGTTGCGGCTGCAGGCAAGGCAGGACTTGTCAACGGCTATGACAACGGTGATGGTACATTCAGCTTCAAGCCGGA
>SVQR01000044.1 GCA_015065225.1 Oscillospiraceae bacterium
TTACAATACTATATATACTTGTGATATTTATCGTCTCCTCAAGAAGGAGTGCAAGCTCGGAAAGCGCAAGTGACAGAACGCTCATCACCAACATCACCAAGGATTTCATGATAAAATCCGATTTCGGTATGATGATAATCGGTGATAACGACGAGGTGATCTGGTGCAACAGATCCTGCTCGGACATATGTGAAAAAAACGGAAGCATCTACGGCAAGAACTTCTCCGAGATCATCACGGAAGGCAACACGGGAAATATTACCGAAAGGCTGCGTCTTGGCGAAAATGTGCTGTGTATGATCGGAAAGTCCACCTTCGAGCTTAAAGGCTACAGCACCACAAACTATCACAAGAATTACTGCTTTATAAGCATGAGAAACACCGACAAGGAAGAAGAACTGCAGCATATGCTCCTCATGCGCCGTCCGATAGTTGCCATAATGGTGATAGATAACTACGGCGAGGCGACAAGATTCCTCGGTGACAATCAGAGAAATGCCATCAACGCCATAGAAAATGCTCTTGAAGAGTGGAACGAAAAGCTCTGCGGTATTCTCAAAGAATACGAAAAGAACAAGTATATGGTATTTTTTGAGGAAGAAAAGCTTGAAGCGGTACTTGAATCAAAATTTGATATTCTCGATACGATAAAACAGATAGAGGTCGAGGGTGTAAATGTTCCCTTTACAGCCAGCATAGGTGTTGCAAGAATAGACGGTACATTTGCGGAAAAGATGAGAGTCGCAAGAACTGCACTGGATCTGGCACTTGCAAGAGGCGGCGATCAGGCTGTTGTAAGAACCGAGAGCGGCACGGATTTCTTTGGCGGAAAGCTCAAGAGCATCCAGAAGAGAACAAAGATACGTTCAAGGGTTATCGCACAGGAATTGAGAAACCTTATAAAGGACAGCGGAAACGTCATCATAATGGGACACCGCTTCTGCGACCACGACTCGGTGGGTTCATGTATGGGTATCGCTCGGCTCTGTGAAAATGAAGGCAAAGAAGCGAAGATAGTAATCAATATTCACGATACTAACCTCAAGCCGATATTCGCAATGATGAGGGGAAATCAGAATTTTCTTGACAGATTTACCGATTCGGTAAGTGCACAGGATTTTGTACGTTCGGATACGCTTGTAATAGTCTGCGATGTAAACAACATCAAGCAATTTGAAGCTCCTGATATATTCGAAGCGGCAAATGAGGTCGCAATAATAGACCACCACAGAAAGACAGGAGACTATAAAGTGAATCCCAGGATCACCTATATCGAGCCTTCTTCATCATCCGCATCCGAGCTTGTCGCAGAGATCCTTGAATATTCACTTGAGCCGGGTACTCTTTCGGCATTTGAAGCAAATCTTATGTTTGCCGGAATGATACTTGATACCAAGCAGTTCTCAAAGAATACGGGCATCAGCACATTCGGTGCGGCACAGTATCTCAGAAGTGAAGGCGGCAGTCCCACAGAAGCACAGAAAATGTTCAGGACAGACATAAAGGACTTTATGCGAGAATCGAAATTTGAAACGAATGTAAAGATACATCTTGATGTGATAGCTGTCTCAAAGTATGACGGTGAAACCGAAGCATCCGACAGGATATCCATGGCAAAGGCGGCGGACAGACTTCTCGGTGTAACATCCATCAGAGCGTCCTTTGTCATGAGCATGATAGAAGGCAAAGCGTGCATTTCCGCAAGAAGTGACGGTACGATAAATGTTCAGCTGATACTGGAATCACTCGGTGGAGGCGGACATTACGATGCTGCCGCGGCACAGATACCCGATGTCACACTTGATGAAGCTGAGAGAAGACTGCTTGAAGCATGTGCATCATATCTCGAAAAATAAAGCAAGATCATAAAATAAACATACTATAATACTATAACAATAAATCTTTTTCCACAGGAGGACAAAAAAATGAAGGTATTACTTTTACAGGATGTTAAAGGACAGGGCAAAAAGGGCGAGCTGGTCAATGTTTCAGACGGATATGCAAGAAACTTCCTTCTCCCCAAAAAGCTTGCGGTAGTTGCGGACAACGGTGTTCTCAACGAGATCCGTACCAAGGAAGAAGCAAAGAAGCACAGAGAGGCTGAAGAAAAGAAAGCAGCTCAGGAAAATGCAAAGAAGCTCGAAGGTATCGTTGTAAAGCTCTTCGCGACCGCAGGCGCTGACGGTAAATTCTTCGGGGCTGTAGGTGCAAAGGATATTGCCGATGAGCTTGCAAAGACATCCGGCATTGAGGTTGACAAGAGAAAGATACAGCTTGCAGATTCCATAAAGGCATTCGGTACTTATTCCATAGACGTTAAACTTCACACCGAAGTTACCGGCAAGATCAACGTAGTTGTTGCAAAGAAGGACTGACCCGATAAAAAACTTACACAGGAAGGGAGGCTTTCCCGATGGCTGAGGAATTCAATTTAGGACAGGGACACCGCATCCCCTATTCCATGGAAGCGGAAAAGGCGGTACTTGGTGCAATAATCATTGACCCGGATCAGATTAGGGAGCTTGCAAACTCCCTTCGTGCCAATGATTTCTTCGTCGACAACCACAAAAAAATATATGAGGCAATGCAGGAGCTTTTTCTTGAGAGCAAGAGCATTGACCCTGTAACTCTTGTTGAGATGTTGGTACATTCCGGAACTTACAACGAAGCGGGCGGCAAGGAATACATTGCAGCACTTTCCGATTCAGTTCCGGAAATATCCAATGTCAAGGACTATGCCAAGATAATAAAGGATAAAGCCATGCTCAGAAGGCTCATAACAGCATCCGAGGAGATATCCGATATGGCATATTCCGGCGAGGGCGAGGTCGATGAGATAATAGACAGATCCGAGCAGAAGATATTTGATATTGCTCAGGGAGTGAACGACAAGGCTTTCGTACACATAAAGGATGTGCTTGTAGAGAACTATCAGCACCTTCAGAGTCTTATCGAAGACAAAGACGCAGCGATGGGTACTCCGACATACTTCAAGGCAATAGACAACTATCTCATCGGTATGGGTGCAATGGACCTGATACTTGTAGGTGCAAGACCCGGTATGGGTAAAACGTCTTTCTGTCTTAATATTGCAACAAATGTTGCGATAAAAACAAAAAAGACGGTCGCTATATTCTCACTTGAAATGTCGGCGTCTCAGCTTGTTATGCGTATGCTCTCAAGTGAGGCAATGATAGACAGCTATAAGCTTCGTACGGCAGAGCTTGATGACAATGACTGGGAGCATCTCGGTCAGGCGGCAACGGTTCTTTCGCAAACGGATATACTTATTGATGACACCGCAGGTATTACGGCTACAGGTATGAAGGCAAAGCTCAGAAGAGTCAAGAATCTGGGACTTGTCATAATCGACTACCTTCAGCTGATGCAGTCGGATAAGCACACTGACAACAGAGTACAGGAAATAGGTGACATTTCAAGAGCATTAAAGCTCATGGCAAAGGACCTTCAGGTGCCGGTAATCACCTGTGCACAGCTCAGCCGAGCGACAGAACAGCGTACAGACAAGACGCCTCAGCTTTCCGACCTTCGTGACTCAGGTGCGATCGAGCAGGATGCGGATATAGTAATGTTCCTTTACCGTGATTCCTACTATGAAAATGATCCGACAAAGGATAATATCGCAAGCTGTGTTATCGCAAAGAACCGTCACGGATCGACAGGCAAGGCAGACCTCGGATGGTACGGACAATATACAAAGTTTGCGGAGCTTGATACGGATCATACCGAGACAAGATAAACCATACGGAATAACAAAAACAAAAACGGAAATAATCAATGTTAAAACACTCTTTTATACGGGAAACGGAAAAGAATCTTACGGAGATACTGCCAGAGAGTGCGCTTAAAGGCAAGACAATACTTGCAGGTCTGTCCGGAGGTGCTGATTCCGTCTCCCTTGTGTGTGCACTTTGTACGTTATCCGAAAAATACGGATTTCGTGTATCGGCGTGCCACATCAATCATATGATAAGAGGAGATGAGGCTGACAGAGACGAAGAATTTGCAAAAGCTCTCTGTCAAAGGCTCGGTATCCCTTTCTATTCAAGGAAATATGATGTTCCGACTATCGCAAAGGAAACAAAAAAGAGCCTTGAGGAAGCGGCAAGAGATATACGCTACTCATACTTTGATGAGCTTTGCGAAAACGGAGCTGCCGACTATATTGCCACCGCCCACACAGCCTCGGATAATGCTGAGACTTTGCTCTTCAATATTACACGCGGTTGCGGAATATCGGGGCTTTGTGCGATACCGAAAAGACGGGGCAGAATAATAAGACCGCTCCTGTCACTTTCAAGACAGGATGTTGAGGATTATCTCGACAGTATCGGTGAAAGCTATGTTACGGACAGTACAAATCTTGTCTGCGACTGTTCGAGAAATATCATAAGGCTCAATGTCATCCCGGAGCTTTGCAGGATAAATCCCGCATTTCACCGTCAGGCATCAAGGCTCAGCACCATTTCCGAAAGAGAAAATGAATATCTTGACAGTATTGCAAGAAGCAGCATGACGGATAAGCTTTCCGCACTTGCACAGCTTGACAGAGTGATACTTTCGAGAGTTATCGGTATTCTTTATAAGGAAAAGACCGGATATCTTCCCGGGATGGATCATATTGACAATCTCTGTGATGAGATATATCGCACATCAGAAAAGTCAAGCGGAGAAAAAAAGAGCTTTGATCTTCCCGGAGGCATCAGCGTAAGGTTTGAATGCGGAAAGTTGATTATGCATTCCTTCCAAGAAGAAAAGACTTATACCGAATACGATTTCGAACTTACGGAAGGTATAACGTCATTCTGTAACGGCGAGATGCTGGTCGTATGCGAAATGAATCACGAAAACAATAAAGGCTTTGACGATAAAACGGAATATAATCAAAATATTTACAGTTTATTTATGCAGACAAGGCTTTTTTCAGATATAATAAAGGGAAAAATTCACTTGCGTTCGGGGATTTCCGGAGATAAGATCCGTATCAGCGGAATGTCCAAGGATGTAAGGAAGATGTACTCGGCAAAAAGAATCCCGGTGGATCTTCGCAGATTTCTTCCGAGAATAGTGGATTCAGCAACCGGTGAAATACTTTCCCTCCCCTATGTCGGTGTATGTGACAGTCAGCACGAGCATTGGGAAAAATCGGACATTTTCATAAAATTGTATATACTTCAGAATAAGGAGTGATCTTACAGACAATGAAGAAGAACAGTAATCTTAAAAGCATATTATTTTACATCATTGTTATCGTGACCATGATAAGCCTCAGTACTTATCTTCTCGGCGGCATGAACAAGCAAAAAGAGCTTGTATACAGTGATATCGTGGATCTGTTCCACGAAGGAGAGGTACAGGAATTTGTCGTTACAAACGATAATGTACTTGCCATTACCAAAACAGACGGTACCGAGTTATCATATACTCTCAGAAGTGTTGATATGTTCTGGGAGGATCTCGGTGAACTTATAGACGAACAATACTCCTCAGAAGACGGAAACCTTCAGAAATACCACTTTGAAGCTCAGACCGAGATTCCGTGGTGGGTGTCCTTCCTGCCTTACCTTATCATTATCGCGGCTGTAATTATCATGTATGTCGTTATGATGAACCAGGCTATGGGCAAGGGCGGAAAGATCAATTCCTTCGGAAAGGCTCGTGCAAAGCTGGGCTCCGATGAAAAGAAGAAAGTACTTTTCAAAGATGTTGCAGGTGCAGACGAGGAAAAGGAAGAACTCCGTGAAGTTGTTGACTTCCTCAAAGATCCCAAGAGATTCACGGATCTCGGTGCAAGGATACCGAAAGGTGTACTGCTCGTAGGCCCTCCCGGTACAGGTAAGACACTTCTTGCAAAGGCTGTCGCAGGTGAGGCAGGCGTTCCCTTCTTCTCAATTTCCGGCTCGGACTTTGTTGAGATGTATGTCGGTGTCGGTGCATCCCGTGTTCGTGACCTTTTTGATACGGCAAAGAAGTCTTCACCCGCAATCATTTTCATTGATGAGATAGATGCGGTAGGTCGTCACAGAGGTGCAGGTCTCGGCGGCGGACATGATGAGAGAGAACAGACACTCAATCAGCTACTCGTTGAAATGGACGGTTTCGGCAACAATGACGGAGTTATTGTCATTGCGGCAACAAACAGACCGGATATCCTTGACCCTGCTCTCCTTCGTCCCGGACGTTTTGACAGGCAAGTAACCGTAAACTACCCGGATGTAAAGGGCAGGGAGGAGATACTCAAGGTACATGGCAAAGGCAAGCACTTTGAAGAACACGTTGATTTCAAGGTAATAGCGAGATCCACCGCAGGCTTTACAGGTGCGGATCTTGAGAACCTTCTTAACGAGGCGGCACTTCTCACAGCAAGAAAGAACAAGAAATATATCGGCATGGACGAAATCGAGGAGGCTACCATTAAAGTCATCGTAGGTCCTGCGAAGAAATCCAAGGTAATAAGCGATTACGACAAGAAGATAACCGCTATCCATGAAGCAGGTCATGCGGTAGTTTCATACTTCCTCAAGCATCATGATCCCGTTCACCAGATTTCCATCATTCCCGCAGGTGCTGCGGCAGGTTACACGCTGTATGTTCCGAAGGAAGACAAGATGCATATGTCAAAGCATGAGATGGAAGACAATCTTGTGAGCTTACTTGGCGGTCGTGTTGCGGAAAGCGTTATGCTTGATGATATCTGCACAGGCGCATCAAACGATATCCAGAGAGCTACAGACATCGCAAGAAAGATGGTAACCACATACGGTATGAGCGACAAGCTCGGCCCGATAGTATACGGAAGCGGTCATGAAGAGGTATTCCTCGGCCGTGACTTCAACAGTACGCCCAACTATTCGGAAAAGGTTGCATCCGTTATAGATGAAGAAATAAGACGCATCATCGACGAAGCTTATACCAAGGCCACGGAATCCATTAAGGCGAATAAGGATAAGGTTGACAGAATCGCTGACTTCCTTATAAAGTACGAGACCATGACAGAAGAACAGTTCATGGCGGTAATGGCAGGAGAACCCACAGACGAAGAGCTTGTTGAGATCGCCGAGGAAAAGCGCAGAAAGAGCAGAGAAGCTACCGAAAATTCAAGTAAACAGACCTTTAAGGTAAAAAAGAACGGTACTCCTCTCTCCGATGAAATTGACGATATTCCCGAAAGTGATGCTCAGCCGGATAACGACAGTAATAACGTGTCAGAGTCAGATAACGATCAATAAAAAACTGCGGGCAGCTTCGGTCCTTTTCGGACTTGCGGTTGCCTGTTGGTTTATCAGCAAACATTTTTAAACTGTACTGTCTACAGGACGGAACGGAGAATTATATGAATCTCAAAATCAACCAAACAGACAGAATACCGAAAAAAGTCTGTGCGATACATGATCTTTCATGCATCGGCAGATGTGCACTTACGGTAGTAATACCGATACTTTCACAGCTCGGTGCGCAGGTAATACCGCTTCCCACTGCACTTCTTTCAAGTCATACCGGAGGATACACAGGCTTCTCTTTTCTTGAGCTTACCGATGAAATGGAAAAGATACGCCGCCATTGGCACAGCATGGATACCCTATTTGACAGCGTATATTCCGGATTTCTCGGTGATGAAAAGCAGATAGAATTTGTACTTGATTTTGCACATTACTGCCGTAAGAAAAACAACTCACTGTTCTTCGCTGACCCTGTTATGGGCGACGACGGGATCAAGTATCAGACATATACCGACGAGATGTGTATGCTTACAAGACAGATTGCAAAAGAGGCGGATATCATAACTCCGAATCTTACCGAGGCATGCATACTTCTTAATATCCCATACCGCGAGCATTTTCCCGACAATGAGATAAAGGATATGCTGATATCTCTTTCCAACAGCGGAAAAACAAGTGTTGTAATAACCGGTATCGGGAACGGTGAAAACACTATCGGTGCAAGATATTTTGACCGTGAAACGGGAGCGTTCGGTAATCACAGCACCAAAAAACTTGATGTATCATATCCGGGAACGGGGGACGCTTTTTCATCGGTCGTTCTCGGTGCGTTGCTCCGGGGCAGAAATCTCGGTGAGGCTGTATTCTCTGCCGTTTCCTATGTTTATTCGGCAGTAGAGCTTACACACAGGCTCGGAACACCCATACGCGAAGGAATACTTCTTGAGTCTGTTTCAATTTCCGATATTTAATACTTCAACACAAATGCCGAAGATCGCTGTATCTTCGGCGTTCTGCATAAATATGCTTCTATTTTATCACCTATAACCACCAAAATATGAATTGACATTATCATATTCAAGTGCTATAATATAGTCATAATACAACAACAGCTCAGAATCATACCAAGGAAGCGATAAAATGAATAAAAACACGACAAAATACAAAAATTATGTCTTTGCGGCAATGTTTGCAGCACTGATACTTATGGGAACTATGTTTATTCAGGTGCCGTCGGTAAACGGTTATGTCCATATCGGTGACTCCTTTATTTATCTTGCGGCGGCATTTCTACCCATGCCGTTTTCGGTGCTTGCGGCAGGTGTCGGTGCCGGGCTTGCGGATGTTCTGTCCGGATATATGATATATGCACCATTTACATTTGTAATTAAAGCTGTCATGGCAGCATTCTTTTCAAGCAAAGCAGAAAAGCTGTTCACGGTCAGAAATATTGTCGCTTTTGTTATTGCGGGAATTGTCAATGTTGTCGGATATTACATTACCGAGCTTATCATGTATCCTCAGGCAGGCGGATTTGTGGCGACACTTGTTTACGGACTTCACACAATCCCCGGAAATCTTGTTCAGTCTCTGACGGCAAGCGTTATATTTGTGATAGCATCCCTTGCATTTGACAAAATGAATCTCAAAAAGACACTTGACAAGATCGCATAAAAACAAAATTTTTCCATAATCGGAAGAAATCGTAATATATCTGTCATATAATTAATGTATGACAGATTACTTTTCAGGAGGAAATCATGAACTATAACCTTATAGACTTGAACGGTGAAAACATCAACTTTTTCAACAAGATAGGTAAGGATTGGGCGCTTCTTTCCGCCTCAAAGGACGGCAAGTGCAACGGTATGACTGTCAGCTGGGGCGGTACGGGCGTACTCTGGGGAAAGAATGTATTCTTCTGCTTTGTAAGACCACAGAGATTTACAAAGACCTTTACGGATGCTTCCGACACCATTACCCTCTCATTTTTTGACGATGATAAAAAGGATGCACTCAAAATTTGCGGAAGCAAAAGCGGTCGTGACTGTGACAAGCTGACACTTGCGGGACTTACTCCCGTTATAGGCAAGAACGGTGAGGTTGATTATGAGGAAAGCAAGCTGACACTTGTCGGAAGAAAGCTCTTTGCGCAGGATATAACGGAGGATTCCTTTGTTGATAAGAGCCTCATTTCCACATGGTATCCGGCTAAAGATTATCATACGGTTTATGTTTGTGAGATAATTGAGGCGAGGAAGAAATGACATATTATACGTCGGAGAGATCCGACGTTTTTCTTTTGCATTTTTGGCAAAATTCCTGTTTTGATATTGAAATTCTTTCCTTGATGTGTTATAATACAGAAAAATCCTTTTGAGGTAAAAATATGATAATACATTCATTTCTTCTCATAGGTCAATCCAACGCAGCGGGCAGAGGTTTTATTCCAGAAGCGGAGACCATTGACGGCAAGGATATCCTTGTCCTTCGCAACGGCAGGTGGCAACCATTCTACAGACCGATTAATAATGACAGGTCCTTTTCCGGTGTTTCTCTTATCGAGAGCTTTGCGGAAAAATATGCAAAAGAACATGGAGTAAAGGTAGGTATTATCCCCTGTGCGGATGGCGGTACACGTCTTGATCAGTGGGAACAGGGAAGCCTTCTTTATGATAATGCGGTATATCAGACAAGACTTGCAAAGAGGACTTCAACAGTTGCGGGAATACTCTGGCATCAGGGTGAAGGCGACTGTAGAAAAGGTCTTTGGCAGACATATGAGGAAAGGCTTATTGATTTCTTTGCAAAATTCAAGAAGGACGCGGGACTTGAAGGTGTTCCGACAATGCTCGGTGCGCTGGGTGACTATCTTTCGGGATATACAAATAGTTCCGAGATAATGGATAATTATACAAAGATAAATGCGGCACTTGAACGTGCGGCAGGAAGAATGGAAAGAACAGCTTTTGTTTCGGACAACCGTCTCCCCTGCAATCCTGATAATCTTCATTTCAGTGCAAAGGGACTTTATGAGTTTGGGCTCAGATATTACGATGCGTTCCTTACCGTTGAAGATAAGGACAGGGTATTCCCGGATATGCCGGATATGGATTTCGCAAACAGAACGGCAATGGAGAGCCTTTGATCATGGGAGAAAAATTTGAGATCGAGATATCTGTAGAAAGCATAGATATATCAAAGGTTCTGTCCTGTTTTAAAGAGCAAGATCTTTGTAGGATATTCTCCATTGACAATTGGAACTACGAAAATGAAACGGAGATCCTCTCCGATTGCGACTTAAATTTCATACTTGACACCGGGAAAATAGTACAGGTATATTCGGAGAATCTTCGAAACGGGATCTTCTTTGAAAAAGAAAAGCACAACTATAGATGCAGTTTGTTTTTTGAATGTACGGATGATTTTTCCGACAAAACGATCTTATCTTATAAAGACCAAGTCTCAGATCTTGTGATAAAGCATTTTGCACAGTACGGAATATTATACGCTGCATTCGGATGCGAGATGCTTATATCCGAAGATAAAGAGCTTTTCGCCAAAATATCGAATTCCCACAATGTTTATATGTGGCTGACAAGTGATAAGTTCTTCCCGCTCCCGGGATATGAATATATAAAAAAAGACTCTTATACATTGTTTATAAAGAAAGAAGGACAAACAAAATGAAACTCGAAAACAAAGTAATCAACTTCCTCGGTGACAGCATCACCGAAGGACACGGCACAAGTGCGCCCGACAAGAAGTTCTCCGAGCTTATCAGAAAGAAATGCAAGCTGGCGGCAGCAAACAACTATGGAATCGGAGGCACAAGAATCGCAAAGCAGACAGGTAAAAGCGACAATCCCAGACATGATCTTGATTTCTGCGGAAGATTTGACGGCATGGCACCCTGTGCGGATATAGTATTTGTATTCGGCGGTACAAACGATTTCGGTCACGGTGATGCTCCGATAGGCACGTTTGAAGACAGAACGCCCGACACCTTCTACGGCGGACTTCACTATCTCATGCAGGGACTTATCGAGAAGTATCCCGAGGCTGTGATTGTAATTGCAACGCCCCTGCACCGCGGCGGAGACATGATCAGTCGTAACGGCAGGCCTACGCTGCTCGGCTTCAGAAATATGATTATGGAGGTTGCGGAGTTCTATTCCCTCCCTGTTCTCGATCTTTGGAGCATGAGCGGTCTTTCCGTAAATTCTCCCGTTATCCGTGAGAAGTATGTTCCGGACAGTCTTCATCCCAACGATGCGGGACATGTTATTCTTGCGGACAGGATCATTGGTTTTCTTGAGGCACTTTAATATAATTTGTGCGTTCCATATCGGGGCGCACTTTTTATTTCCTTAAAGAACATCTTTTCATAAAAGTTGTCCGTTTGGGATATTGAAAATGTGCCTTTTATATGGTATACTGTACAGGAAATGAGGTGACAATCATGTATAACTTTTGCGGTCGTGAGGTCTTTTGGGATATGTTTCTTGCAGATGAAAATCACGGCATCACGATAAAGAATCATACGCCTGTAAGGAAAAACATTGTTCTCTCCCTTGATGCCCCCTGGGAAGGTGAGCACGGTGCCTATATTTCGCTTGTAAAGGTCGGCGATATATACAGACTCTATTACAGAGGAGCAGGCTATAACAATGGTCCCGAGAAGGTTGAAGGTGCATACCATAGTGTGTTCTGTGTTGCAGAAAGTCCGGATGGCAAGGTATTTACCAAGCCCAACGTCGGCATTTACGAGTACGGCGGATCCAAGGACAACAATATCGTATTTATGCTTGACAAGAGGATAGATAACTTCTCGGTTTATTACGATGAAAATCCCGATTGTCCCGCCGACGAAAGGTTCAAGGCACTGTCAAGCTGTCTTCCGACAGGCCAATGCCTCGGAAAGCTCGGATATTACAAAAGTGCCGACGGATATCACTTTGAATATGTAAGACCTCTGCTTTTGGAAGGTGTCTTCGACTCACTCAATCTTATTGTCTGGGACAGTGAAAGGAAAAAGTACCGCATCTATTTCAGAAACTTTCACGCCCCCGACGGATCGGACATACAGCTCGGTAAGCACGACGACACCTCTATAAGAGATGTAAGATACGTCGAGTCGGAGGATTTCAACGTCTGGAGCGAGCCTTTAAGAGTTCGGTATACAGACGGCAAGGAAAACATTCAGTATTACACAAGCGGTATTACAAAATACTACAGGGCAAACACATATTTCGGCGTGCCCGTAAGATATATCGACAGAGCGAGCGATGCTGTAAACTATAAGTATCTCCCAAAACTCTCCGGCTTCCGTGAAAGACTGATACAGCGTGAAGGCAGAGGCGGCACTGCGGTCACAGACTGCACTGCCATATTCTCCCGTGACGGATATATGTTTGAAAGAAGCGGCGAAGCGTTCTGCACACCCGGAATCGAAAACAACGAAAACTGGATATACGGTGACTGCTACTTCGGCAGAGGTCTTTTTGAAACGGAATCGGACTATCCCTTCGAGCCGAATGAGATGTCCTTCTACAAGTGCCACGGCTACAGACATCGCCCGGTTGATGTTGTAAGATACACACTCAGGCTTGACGGCTTCCGATCGTGGCATGCGGATAAGGATGGCGGATATATACTTACAAAACCAATAAGCCTATGCGGTGATTCCATGTCTGTGAACTTTGCAACCTCCGCACTCGGTTCTCTTCGTATCATCATCTGTGATAAAGACGGAACACCCATTCCCGGATATGACAGCACTTCCCTTTTCGGTGACAGCATTGAAAGACCGGTCGATTTCGAAAAGCAGATTTCCGAGCTTTCCGGCAAGGAAGTACGTCTTATGATAAAAATGACAGAGTGCGATCTGTATTCCATCAATGTTGAATAAGGAGCAAATCTGGTGCTGAAACATGGAAGAACGGTACTGTGGAACTTTGACATCTGCGACAAAGTCGATGGAATATCGCTAAGATACCACAGACCTGAAAGAAGAAATATCGCTCTTGAATGTACGGAAGCCTGGGAGGGTGAGACATGTTGTTATATCTCTGCCGTAAAGGACGGTGATATATACCGTCTGTATTACCGTGCATCAAGTGCAAAAAGCGGTTTTCCGGGAATTGAGAACAGCAAAAGACACGGCGTGGTATGCGTTGCCGAAAGCCGTGACGGCAAGATCTTTACAAGGCCCAATGTCGGAATATATGATTACGGCGGAACAAAGGACAATAATATAGTATTTACAAGAGGAGAGTATATTGATAACTTCTCCGTATGGCTTGACGAAAATCCTGATTGTCCGAAGGATGCGAGATACAAGGCATTATCTCTTTGCGGAAACAGGTGTCTTGCCTATTACAAGAGTGCCGACGGACTGCATTTTTTACCTGCGGGACTTATCCCCGTCACGGGTACTTTTGACTCGCTGAATCTCATAACATGGGATAAGGACACAAAAAAGTACCGTATATATTTCAGATACTTTCACCATACGGATGGAAGTGAGCCTGTAAAGGATGAAAAATTTGACGAGTCCACGGGTTTCCGTGACATAAGATATACCGAATCCGAAGATTTCGAAACATGGTCCGAGCCTGTAAGGATAGCATACAGCGACGGAAAAGACAGCATACAGTACTATACGAGCGGAATAACCAAATATCACCGTGCAGATGCTTACTACGGTATCCCCACAAGGTATGCGGACAGGATCAATGATATGCAAAACTTTCGTCATCTGTCAGATCTTGACGGCAAGCGTATGGATATGATCGAAAAGCTCGGACGTATCGGCTCTGCGGTGACGGATTCAACGTTTATCCATTCCTGTGACGGTAAGGTGTTTACAAGAAGCAGTGAGCCGTTCATTACTCCCGGTATCGAGAACGGTATCAACTGGATATACGGAGACTGCTATATATCAAGAGGCAATATCGAGACTTCTTCGGATTTTGCGAACGAACCAAACGAGCTTGCCTTTTACACGGTACGGGATTACGGAATGAGAGAGTCAAAAATAGTCCGATATGCTTTGAGACTGGACGGCTTCTGTTCATGGCATGCAGACAGCACAAGCGGCAGTATCCTCACAAGATCCTTTGTGTGGCAAGGCAGTTCAATGGACATAAACTTTGCTACATCGGCACTCGGATCGCTTCGTATCATCATTTGTAACAAGGATGGAATACCACTCTCCGGTTACGACAGCACTTCCCTTTTCGGTGACAGCATTGAGAGACCTGTCGACTTTGAAAAGCCGCTTTCGGAACTCTACGGAAAAGAAGTAAGGTTAAGGATAGAAATGTCGGAATGTGATCTCTGGTCGATGAATATATTATAATGATATGGGAGGCTTTATGTCTCCCATTTTTGTTTCAAATTAGTTCAAAAACTTTTTTTATCGCCTTATTTTCGTCTTATTTCCATTAAAAAATCACTTTAAGCAAAACAATTAATAAATCAGTAACACAAATCCGATGACAGTGTGGTAAAATATATTTTGGTGTTAAAGAGAAATCACTCTTGATGAAAGGAGAGATAACAGACAATGCAAAAAAATGAAACAGGTTCATTTGTTAGATTTTTCATTGCGGGTTTGCTTTGCTTTGCCGCTGCATATCTTTCCGAAAAGCAATTGGGTGCAATCGCAACATTACCCTTTGTACTTGTTTTTCCGGGAATCGGCTATCTTATATACAAAAAGCCGTTTCATCTTGCAGGATTTACACTTCTCGCCGCATTTATGTTCAAGTGTGTTTATTCGGGTGATATGAGAGAAATAGCACTTTTCCCTCTTTTCTGTGCTGTAATGGCTCTTGTTTCGGCATATACATTCAAATATATATCCGAAGCGGTAACTCAAGGCAAAAAAACCGGAAATACAGTTGTTTTCCCATTGCTTTTTATTCTTGCTTTAACCGGTTACATAATTTGTTTCGGAACTTTTTTCGGCAATCTCTCGTCTAATAATACGAACAGAGAATACCTTGAAGCGACTTATCCATCCGAAAACTTTGAACTTGGAAGCACATACTACAGCCTAAAAGATCGCAGATATGTCACGGACTTTGAGTTTACGGCAAGAGAAAGATACAAGGCTCAAGTCAGTGCCGACAAGAACGGAAAAGCACCTATAGACGGCTACAGAGATCTTGTGCGGCATGAGATACTGACAGACGGGCTTGATCATATCCGCAGAGGTCTTTCCACCTTTGCTTATGAGAACTCCGATTTTGCACTCAGATATGACATAATAGATTCGGATGATATCATCACTGCCGATGCGACTTATTCCGAATATGCGGACAAGTGCTGTTATGAGATCGCACTTTACTATCAGTTTAATACAGCCGATGAGTTTGAAGAAATGTGCCGAAGCTACGCCGATCACTTATCATTGTATGACAGTATATCCTTCAAAAGAATAAGGTTCTACGGCTTTGACAGTTCTGAAAGCGATGATTTCGCCTATATGACAGACTTCAGCTTTAACGACAAATCATTCGACACAAAGGCTTTTGACGATAAGGATTATTCAAGATACTTCACCGCAGAAGACACTCACAGGCACTGGGATCTTCTGGTCTGAAACAAACGAAAGGAAATAACATCATGAAACTTAAAAAATATACCGCCATTACCGTCTCACTGCTTATATTGATGTCAGCTCTGTATTCCTGCGGCAAAAATGAGACGCCTAATAATACCGAGCAGCCTGTTCAGTCAGGTGCGGAAGACAATATCTCCATGCCCGAAGGTGAAAACAAACAGCATGAAATAATTATAAACGACAATTATGCAGACTCGGAGCTCTACGACTTCACAGGAACGATAGATGAAATATACGACGACGGAAGCATCCTTGTATATTCACCCGATTTCAGAGTTAACTTCAATTACAGGGTAATAGTCGAGTTTGATGAAAATACCGTGATAGACAATTTTGAGCTTCGCGAAAATCAGCATGTAAAATTCGAAGTATACTCGGAGGTTAAAAAAAGCGAGCCTTTGACAGTTGTGGCTTCAAAGCTCACACTTCTCAACGAGGTATCCACTCAGAGAGAAGAAGAAGCGGAAAGAATAGCACAGCTTGAAGAAAAAGTTCGAGAAATGGAGCTTGGCGATACTCCCGCCGAAGAAAACACTGCGGAATAAATTGAATACTGCTTGAATGACGGTGGTACTTTTCGGACTGCCGTCTTTTTTATTTGCAGTTTTGGCATTAACTGTTTTCTCGTTTTATACATAAAAAACGACGATGTATCTTTATGGTAGATACACCGCCGTAAATCTTATTTTGTTGTATTCCGATATTGACAAATAAATCTTACTTTTTTGATTTTGCAAGGCTCTTCTGTGCGTCCTTTTTCTTTTCGATTATCTGGACAGCTATGATAAGTGCCGCAATTGCAAAACCTATAATATCTGTAAGTATACCCGGATAAATCATCAGAAGTGCGCCGACTATAAGAGGAAGCGATTCATAAACTTTAAGTTTTCTGAACATATATCCTTCGAGAGCCGCAGAAAGCGTGAAGATACCTGCACAGGATGTAACTATAATCAGTGCAACCTCCACAATTGTTGCATCGATAAACAGCATTTTGGGATTGAAAGCAAATATATAAGGTATGATAAATGCGGTTATCGCAAGCCTTGTAGCCGTGACACCTGTCCTGAGCGGATTGGAACCAGCTATGGCACTGCCTGCATATGCTGCGAGAGCAACGGGAGGTGTGATATCAGCAACAATACCGAAGTAGAATACAAACATATGGGCAACAAGGACAGGAAGTCCCAGCTCTATAAGTATCGGTGCCGTTGTTGTCGCCATGATTACATAGTTAGCGGTTGTGGGAACACCCATTCCGAGAATAATACAAGCTATCATGGTGAAGAACAGAGCGATAAAGAGATTGCCGCCGGATACATTCTTGATAAATGTAAGAAGCGTGGATGCAAGACCTGTAGTGGAAACTACACCGGAAACAATACCTGCGATAGCACAGGCGGATGCAACGCCCATTGTGTTTCTCACACCGGATTCAAAGGCATCCACAGCAAGTTTTCCGGACTCAACAGTATTCTTGTTGCCAAGTGCTATAAGAACATAGAAGAAGCCTGAAAGGAGACCTGCACCTTCAAGTTCAAATCCCAAAAATCCGATGAGTATCGCAAAACAGATTATGGGAAGGAATATCTCAATATCTGCGAGCTTCTTTATTTTCTTTTCCTTGAGAATTTTGAAAATATCAAGAAGGTACATGATAAAGAGCGTTGTAACGATAGCCATACAAGCAGCCTGAGCAGGAGTGCTTCCACCGGACATCATAGCAACAAGTACAACGATCGGAAGAAGAAGATAACCCTTACTCAAAAGGAGCTTGAAGAAATTCGGGATAGCATCCTTGGGAAGTCCCTCAAGACCGAGCTTCTTTGCTTCGAAGTGGATCATCATAAATATTCCCGCAAAATACAGAGCGGCAGGAAGGATGGCAGATACTGCAATAACAGGATATGATACACCGGTATATTCTGTCATAAGGAACGCTACAGCACCCATGATGGG
>SVQR01000045.1 GCA_015065225.1 Oscillospiraceae bacterium
CGGATGATTATACTTCCGAAAGATCAAAGACCGGTTCCGGATCATCCTCATCGGTGATTTCTCCGTCGAAGGATGACAATGACGAAGATACGGCTAAAGATCCCGACAAGGATGAAGAAAAAACAGAAACAATCGTAATCCCCGAATTCACAAAAGACACATTCAAAGACATATCCGAGAATGATTGGTATTACAATGCCGCAAAGTACACATATGAAAAAGGACTCATAAGCGGCACGGAAAAGGGCTTCGAGCCGGATACAAAAATGACAAGAGCCATGCTGGTGACAATTGTATACAGAATGGCAGGCTCACCGGAATTTGCCAAGATTCCCGACTTTACCGATGTCAAAAAAGAAGATTGGTACTTTGATGCGGTATGCTGGGCACATGAAAACGGTATCGTCAAAGGTATAAGCGAAACCGAGTTCGGTTCTTCCGATGAAGTAACAAGAGAGCAGGCATTGACCATACTTCACAGATATGTTGCAGCTTTAGGCATTGAAGGAAAGATCAACAGAGGAATAAATGCAAAGGATTTTGACGATCACGCAGATATTTCCGACTATGCAAAGGAAGCTGTGGAATGGGCAATCGACAATGCCGTGATAAAGGGCAAAGGAAACAATATGCTCTGCCCGAAGGATACTCTCACAAGAGCCGAAATTGCGGTTATCCTTCAGAGATCATGTGAGGAGATACTGAAATGAAACGATTATTATCCATACTTTTATGTACGATCATAATGCTGTCATGCTTTCCGTCATTTGCAAAAGCCGCAGATACGGATAAGACTGCGAACTATCTCATCGGCATGGTAAAGTCCCCTACAATCGCTTCTGTCGGCGGTGAGTGGACGGTATTGGGGCTTGCAAGAAGCGGTGCGGATGTTCCAAGATCATATTTTGATACTTACTATGCAAATGTGACTTCTGTTGTAAAAAAACAAAAGGGCGTACTTCACGAGAGAAAATATACCGAATATTCAAGAGTTGTCATAGCACTTACGGCTATCGGAAAAGATCCCCGAAATGTATCGGGATACGATCTTGTAAAGCCGCTTTGCGATTATTCAAAGGTCACACAGCAGGGCATAAACGGAGCATTATGGGCACTTATAGCACTTGATTGCGGCGACTACGGAAATGCGGATATAAGAAATAAATACGTTGATTATTTTTTAAGTCGCGAAAAGAAAAACGGCGGCTGGTCACTTTCCGCATCTTCAGCCGATCCCGAATCGGATATCACTGCCATGGTACTTACGGCACTTTCACGGTATACATACAGAACAGATGTAAAAAATGCCGTCGGCAGAGGTGTCGCACTTCTTTCAAAGCTTCAAAACAGCGACGGAGGATACTCACTTTCGGGAGAAAAGACATCCGAGAGTACGGCACAGGTACTTGTTGCAATATCATCGTTGGGAATATCCTGCTCCGACAATAGATTTGTAAAAAACGGAAACAGTCTTGTGGTGGCGCTCATGAAGTATCAAAAAAGTGACGGAAGCTTTTCACACACCTCGAAGTCGGATCTTATGGCAACGGAGCAATGCTTTTATGCTCTTGCGGCAAAAGACCGACTCATGCAGAATAAGACATCACTTTTTGATATGAGCGATGTTCTGTACACGGGAGTCAATGGAAAAAGTGCTTCGGTAAAGGTGCAGCCGGTAGTATATCCAGGCAGGACATTCGGGGATATAAAAGAAAGTAAATACAGAAATGAGATAGAAAAGCTGTCCGCAAGAGGCATCATAAACGGCTTAACGGACACGGAATTTCGTCCCGATAAAACTATGACGCGAGCCGAGTTTTCGACTATCGTTGTACGTGCACTGGGACTCGGCAAGGTCGGTAGCAATGCATTTTCCGATGTAAGCGAGAATGCGTGGTATAAGGACTATGTCGCAACAGCATATAAATTCGGGATAGTCAACGGTGTTTCGGAAAGCAGATTCGATCCCGAAGGAACAATAACCGTAGAGCAAGCCTGCATTATGATAGAGCGTGCGGGGAAGCTTTGCGGACTTGGCAATACTCTTTCTCAATCGGAAATAAGCTCATTCATCTCAAAGTATTCCGACAGCAAAAATGTATCATCCTGGGCAAGGAGCGGCGTTGCGTACTGTGCATCAAACAAGTTTTTATATACTTCTTCGGGAGCACTTTCTCCAAAGTCTCCAATCAAGCGCGGCGAGGTTGCATATATGCTGTATGGTCTGCTGAAGGAGGCGAAGCTTTCATGAAAAGGTTGTTAACTACAGTTTTGACAATATCGTTATGCCTGCTTATAATGTCGGCTTGTTCCGAAAAGCGGACGGATATCGCCGAGGAGAACACTTCTGACCAAGTATCCGATGAAATGATGTGTACTCTTCTTGTCGAATGTAAAACAGCGATAGGAAGATTCGATGAAAAGCAGGATATCCTGCCGCCGGACGGTATTATTTACGAAGAAACGCAGGTACCCTTCAATGAAGGTGATACTGTATTTGATGTATTGAAGCGTGAGATGCGGAACAATAAGATACATCTTGAGTATTCCATGACTCCTGTATACGACAATGCCTATATAGAGGGGATCGGAAATCTCTACGAATTCGACTGCGGAGAGCTTTCGGGCTGGATGTTCCGTGTCAACGGAGAGTTTCCCGGTGTCGGATGCTCGGATGTTAAAGTGAGAAACGGCGACCGTATCGAATTTGTTTACAGCTGTGATATGGGACGGGATGTGGGAAAGGAATCGGAGCTTACGTCATGACCTTTCACTTTTTGCTGACGATATCTATATAACTCTCAATGTGAAACTCACCGGTCACACCTCGCCCGCACCATTCTTTTTCACATCCGGAATAAAATTATAGGTTTCCCCGACTTGGTAAGGTTTGGCTTACTAAGTCGGGGCTCGTTTTTGTCTGCTTGATGGAAGGAGTTGCGAAAAGGTTGGGGAGATGGATGAAAATATCGAGGATAAACAGGTAAAAACAGGAGTGGATTTTTGATGCGTTTTTCCGGGAGAAGGTTTGCCACTACCTACACGTTTTTACTGCCGGATCTTTTATGATCATATGTTTGTCGGGAAAGCCAAACAGTATACTTCGTTCTTATGCCCCCATATCATTTCCCACAATATAAGCCGTACCGCTGTCACGGAAAGCTTCCTTTACGATGATATCCGCCGTATAGTCTGCTCTGTAGTCGGTGCTGCGATTGAACTCGCCGAGATATCCGCCGTATACCTGAATATATACATTATTCTCCATTATCGGCAGCCATTCCTCCAGAGCGGGGTTTATCTGTATAAGACTTCTTGTGGATCTGTCAAAAATGTTGTTCCTTATGATAAATGTACCCTTATCGTAATGATTGAGTCCCGTCCAGCCTTTTATGTGCTCGACTGTTTCGTTGTCGGGTCTTTGCTTACCCCAACCGTAGCCTGCTCTGCGCATGATATTGTTCTCGATAACATAGTCTCTTCCGTCACGGATATAATGATCATAGTCGGTTTTGTTGAAATACTCCACGGAGTATACGCAATCTTCTATGACGTTGTTGGAATAAACTATATTTACCATGGAGTTGTGCTTGTTCGTGCCGCCGCTGTATTGATGAGTTATTCCCGCATCGTAGCATTGATATACATAGCAGTTGTCAATAGTGTAGTTCTCGCAACTTCCGTATATCTCCACACCGTTGCCGAATCTTGCCTGCTCTCCCGTGGATTTGAAATTGAGAGGGCAGCCGCCGATGCTTCCTATCTCACAGTTTGTGACAGTCAGGTTCTTTGTGCTGCCGCTTCCGATGCCGTGATAGCCTCCGTATTTAAGGCACAGATTGTCTATTGTGACGTTTTCCTCGTTTGCAACATTTATTATATTGCCTGCGGTATTGAATTCTATTGAATGGAATATCTCGCCGGGATTTCCCTTTGAGGTGCGGTAATATATCTTGCCCTTGGCTGTGGCTATCTGCGTTGACTTTATGTCGCTGAACACTTCGTTTTCTTTCATGTGAAGAACAGGATCGTAGACCTCTGTCCTGTTTGATCCGTGAACATAATATACATCCTTGATAAGATCGGGAACTGCCTTTATTGCATAGGACTCGCCCCCATTAAAGACAAGAGTTCCTACATCCGTCATTTCGGTGCTGTATACCCAGAGGTCTGTCGTTCCTTCAACGAGTGACCATTTTGTGCTGTCCGCACCGTCCTCGGGGGAGCCGTAAAGCCTTGGCTTTTCACCGACACCGTATGCCGAATATGTCACACCTTCTTTTACAGTAAGCCTTTCACGGAACAGATCGCCTCTTTTGAAAAGCACCGTGTCACCGGATGCGAGCTCTGCCTTGTTGACCTTTGCGACAGTTTTCCACGGTGTATTTTCGGTCTTGCCGTCGTTCTCATCGTTTCCGTCTGTGGATGAAACATAGTATACATTTCCCGCCGGAACGATCTTTGTTTCGGTGTTTCTTATCTCCGCTATTCTCCGGGCGGTCTTTATATCAAGCTCTGCGAGGTATGCTTCACCGTCGGAGGTCTTCAGCCTTGCGGCGTTTCCGAGAAGCAGCGACGGGTCGGAAAGAAGCTCTATCCATTGTCCGTCTGTTTCGGAATGGTCTACCGATGCCGCCGCTATATCGGCATAAGCCCAGTGTGATTTATCAACATCGTGGTAGAGATAGCGAAGATCCGCACAAAGGTCATCAACCGTTACCTTTATTCCTCTTGCGTTACCCAACACCTTTACCGCTTCGGCTCTTGTTATGGTGTTATCGGGTCTGAAGCTGAAGGTGCCGTCGCCGTTGTCATAGCCGTTTATAAGTCCGGTCTTTGAGGCGGCACATATTACATTATATCTCGGGTGTGCGGTATCAACATCGGTAAATGCTCTTGCTTCTCCGCCGATTTCCTTTATAAAGCCTATGTTATAGACAAGCTCGGTAAATTCCGCTCTTGTTATCGCTGTATCAGGGTTAAAATTACCGCTGTAGGATGAAAGGTATCCCATATTCCTGCAGTATGCCACATTATCGTAATACCAACTGTCCGGAGCTACATCCGTAAAGTCACACTCCTGCGCTTTCGGGATTTTTCCGTTTGTCGCAAGTCTTGCGGCGATAGTGCAGGCCTCGGCGCGGGTGACATTTCCCGCAGGCTTGAAGATGCCGCCGTCATAGCCGTTCATATACTTTGCGTACAGCTTTATATCCGGCTTTTCCTTAAAGAATATCATTGATGAAACATAGAGAGTACCGAAGCAGTTTTCCGGCTCTCCTGTCTTTCGGAAGGGATGAAGCTGCATGGACTGAAGATCAGGGTAGGTGGAAGGCATCAGCTTTTGTGCGCATTCGGATATATCAAAGACAGCGTAGTCCCATCTGCCGGAGACAAGGGTATTTTGCGATTCCGCACTTGTACTCGAGCGCATCAGAGGAAGCCCTGTGGCTTTAGTTCCGTTTGTATGGAGATTTACCGACATTTTTGTATCTGTCGGCAATTTTTCCGAATCATAGTAATATCCGACTGCCATGTATTTGTATTCGGAAAGGTCAACGCCGCTGTTTCCTATGTCGTATATACCGAAAAATGCCTTTGTGGGGTCTGTTCCTTCCTTTAACTTTACCTTCATTGCGCTCTTCCCGCAGTATACGGTATGCTCAAGTATATCGGTGCTTCCGGAAAAAGCATAGTAGCCCTGTTCAAAAAGATCCAGCTTCTTTACATCGGGGAGCTTTCTGTCGAGCTTAAACACAGCCGCGTATTTCAGTTCTCCGCCTACGACCGTCTCACGCTTTGTTCCCGCAGGATAAAGCTTTGCATCCTTGAGATACAGCCAGCCGAGAAATTCCCCATCGGGAACATTGTAAGGATTTTCGGGAAGCGTATATGTATCTCCGACACTCAGCTCAAGTGCTGTGGGAGTATACTTTTCCATCCCCGGATAGTCCGTATAGAGATTTACTCTTACAACCGGATTATCCATCGTAAAGACAATGGATGATATATCGGTATAGGCATCCGTGGGAAGCTTATCAGCACCTATGGATGTAAGAGGTGTCAGCATGATACGAAGATTTGCGATATCTCTGTTGCTTTTTGGGTTCAGCATCCTTCCGGGTTTCATTTCACATACTGCGGTATGCCATTGTCCGTCGACGATGGGTGCAAAGCTTGCAACAGCAGACCATGTATCGGTGGAGGAAAGGGTTATATTTTTTCCGGTGTTTACGTTTGTTCTGTATTTGAAGGTCACATACCTGTATGTATTTGTATCAATATCAAGCGAGGTGTTGGTGACAGTCGGATTTGATGAGCTGCCAAGATTTGGAGTGAAGTGCATATATGCGATCGGCTCATCATTTATGTATGCAAGCTCATTTGTCATATCCAGATTCTGAAGCTTGGATACAAATTCATCCGTTACCGCAAGGCTTCCCGGTATTTCCTTGACAGTCGGAGCGGTATAGTTCTCTGCCGCCTCTTTTGATCTGAAAAAGCCTATATATTCAATATCCGTATAGGAATTTTCAAAGAGGGTCTCCGCATATACGGAGGTCAGAGGAGTGAAGAATATCTTTATCCCTTTTGTTGTTGCGGGATTCATCTTTCTGCCGGGGACAGCTTCAAGTACGGCAGTATGCCACATCTCATCGGCTTCCGGAATAAATTCCGCTACCATTTCCCATGTATCTGTTGAAGCGATTCTTATCGGAACTCCCGAGCTTACGTTTGTTCTGTATGACACCTTAATATATCCAAACTCGTCCGTCAGGATATCCATGGTGGTGTTTTCCAGAGTGGGATTTGAAGCTTTTGTAAGATCCGGAGTTATGTGGATATACTCCTTGCCTTCAAGTCGTCTTATTGAATAATTGCAGGCGGATGCACTGTTTATGTAGGATGCACCGGTGTATACTCTGCTGTCGGGTTCTTCGTAATACTCTGCACTTGCATACAGCGAACCGATTAAGCAAAGCAATGAAGAAAAGATAGTTATAAAAAGATATCTAAAAAGCTTTTTTGAAGAAATCATTGTGTCTCCTTATTCGTATGATGCGGTGTTTTTACCGAAATTAGTCTTTACATATCCAAGATCCGTAACATTTGCCTCTCCGTCTTCATTTATATCGACGGCAGAGATAAGCTCATCCGAGCTATCAAGTGAGAAGCCTCTGAGCACTCTTATGAAATCATCAATATCCACCATACCGTCGCCGTGGGTATCGGTATACGCTCCTTTGATATCACCTGCGATTAGCTTTATGTCAAGTGTTTTGTCTGAGGAAAGATCAATGTCTGCGCTGTAGGAAATATATCCGTTCTTTATTACAGAAAGTGTGTATATCCCCGGCTTTCCCGTAAAAGTATAGGAAATACTGCCGTTTTCGTTTGTTGCCTCTTCCTCTGTTTCATATACAATACTTCCGTCCTTTAATATGGTAAGCTTTGCAAGGTTAGAGGTGGTCGGAATACTGTTCTCACGTTCAAGAGTAACTTCACCCGAGAGGGTATATTTTTCTTCCTTTGATGATGCTGTAATGGAAATATCACCTGTTATCTTTCCTGCTTCTATTGTATAAATGCCGCTTGAAGCTGTAAGCACCGTTTCGCTTTCACCGTCAACGGTATAGGCAACTTTCTCGGCGATATAGCCTTCCTCGGCTTTAATGGTAAATGTAACATCACCATCGGTATATATACTGTTTTCCGCACCGGAAGCAATATCTATGACAGCTTCCGACTCATCTGTCGTTACATAGTAAACGGGATCTATTGCAAAAGCCTGTGCATCGGCAAGGTTTCCGAAAAGAGCGACATATTCAAGATGAAATTCCGCATTACCGTCAAGAGTATTTGCTTTGAATGTACCGAAAGGCAATATCTGGAGAAGGCTTTTTGTATCAATAAGTCCTGTGTTAAGTGTCGTTACTATCTCGCTGTATGCAAGATCTGTGTTTTCAAAATCTATAGCCGGTGTACAGTTTGCGTAGTTCCATCTCAGGTAGCCTTCCGAAGCCGTGTTTGAACGGTAGCCTATCTTGGCATATCTGTACTGTGACATTTCTGCCGCAAGATTTGCAAAATTACCCGCCACGCTGCCTGTTGTGATAGTTGTATCGGGAGACATTACCGTGAACGTGTGACCGTACCTTCTTGCGATGCTTGTCTCTTTAGAGCCTACATATGTGAGTTTGTCGGATGTAAGAACGATAGGGGAGGCATCTGTTTCTTCTATTTCCGGATCATAACTCTCGGCATCCTCAAGGGTTGCAAAAAGTCCGACATATTCAAGCCCGAACTCAATATTCGCATCAAGTGTATTTGCCTTTGCCGTACCAAAAGGAAGAAGCTGTATAAGAGACTTCTTATCCGAAAGTCCGCTTTTTAATGGGATTATTACTTTTGTGATCTTGCCGTCTGAAGTAAGGGAGACCGTTTCCGCCGTGGCGGTGGCATAATCCCAGTTTATCCTTGCATTTTCCGATGCTGTATTGCTGTAATATGATACTTTTGCATAGGTATATTTGCTCATTTCTATATTTGTATTCAGGTTAAATGCAAAAGCACTTCCGGTGACGGATGTATCGGGACTTGAATATACAAATGTGCGGCCGCCTGTTGTCTTTGTCTGTGTCGGAAGCATACCGACCGTGGAAAACTGTGAGGCGGAAATTATAAGCTCCGTATCCGCCGCAAATACGGGAAGTGCCGAAAGAATAGCAAGTATTACCGTTGCAAAGAGTATTGCCGTAAGCTTTTTCATAATTGTTTCCTCCTTAAAATGTGATATTGAATTTATCAGTTATATCAATTCCCGATCCGTTGTCGGTTATGATCGCTTTTGTAAGGCTTCCGCTTTTTATCTCGACATCTATGGTTCTGTTGCCTTTTATGGGAAGCCTGAAGGATATATCCTTGTTTTCCGCTTCATATGCGGGGAGTATCTTAACGTCAAAGTCTCCGTCACAGCGGACAAGCATTTCATTTACGGCATTCAGGAATGCGCCTGCAGCTGTGGCAAACCAAGGGTGATGCTGTCTGCCTTCCTCGTTTATCTCATTCATGTTGTTGAATACTCCCACCGAGCTGTAGCACTTCCTGAGTGACTTGTATGCCTCCTTTTTGTAGCCGAGCCTTGAATATGCGATTGTCTCCCAGCAGGCATACCACGGGCACGTCCCTTTTCCGACCTCATACATATTACCGTATATGTGGGAATTGTCGGTATAGTCCTTTATTGAGCGTATCATCTTTTCGTCGGACTTTCCGAGAACATCAAAGGGATATTTGCAGGCAAGGATGCCGATGCTCTTTGTTTCCGCTTTATCATAGGGAAGATAGAAGTCATCGTTCTGCGGAAGATTCTCGCGAAGTCTTTGTGCCGTTTTACGGCAGTATGAGGCATATCCGCTGTCAATGCCGAGTATATTTGCGGCTTTATATGTTACCTCAAGAGTTTTTATGATCCCGCATCCTGTCATGAACGGATTAAGTCTTGCAGCTCCCAGCCTTTCAAGATCGGTGCATTTTCCCACAAACACTTTGCCGTTTGAGTCCTCGTACAGCATCATGTTCGTATAGAACTTCGCACATCCCTCGATCATGGGATAGCACTCGGCAAGGAAATCCTTATCAAGGGTATATTCGTAATATTCAAATGCTCCGAGAGCTATTACCGCCATATGAAATACATGATCCATCCAATGTCCGGGAGGGGCTCCCTCCTCGCAGTATTCGTTGGCTTCCCAAACGTACCTCAGCATCCCGCTGCCCATTGCTCTTACTTTTGCGGCTTCGATATTTGAAAGCCTGAATGTCGGGACACGCTTTGCAAGATCGAACCTTCCGGATGTGAGAAGTCCGAGCATACAGTAGTATTCGTCAAAGGCGAAGTATCTTCCGCTCCATACATGACCGTTGAGCCCTACGGGGATAGACCATTTTGTGGTATTGACTCTCATGTGATAGAGTGCTGTCATGTATATATCGTCGGCTTTTTTATCGCCTGTTTTTACAAAATATCCGTCAAAGTATTTCTGCCAGACGGTACTGCTTTCCCGGAAAAGCTTATCGTAGCCTTTGGTGTGGAAGTCAAGTACGGCGTTTTTGCTCTCCTTTATATAGTCGAGCCCGGAAAAATCATCCTCCATAAAGAATCCGAATGTGAATGTGTCACCGTCCGAGACATGCCATGAGAATCTGACCTCTCTGTCTTTTAAGGTTATGTCGCTGTCGGTATCCGTAAAAAGACTTACTCTGCCGGTATATTTGTCTCTGCCGTAGAGAATATAATCTATCTCGGCATTGCGTTTGTCCCTTACCGTGAATTTCGGATCAAGAATATTTGGCGTTGCACCACCTGTAGTCATTGCGTAGACTATGGAAAGTGTTGTCGGTTTGCCGTGGTATGTTTTTCTTATGAGGTACATATTCCTCACCGGTGAAACAAAGTATTCCGACCCGACACTGCTTCCGTCCTTGTATTCGCAATCTGAGCACTGACGAACCTCGGGTAGATGAAGCTCCTGCGTGAAATGCACCGGCTTTCCGAGTCCCCAGAAGGAGAGCTTGCCGTGATTTGCAAGGTTGTGATTCTTGTCCTTTACTCTTCTGCCCGCTCTGAATATATCTCCACACATCTGAGCGGCGTACTGTGGATAATCGTCTATGTTGTGGTTAATCATGCCTTCGCTTGTTACCGGGAATGCGATATCTCCGTTTCCGCAAAAGACCGGGTAATAGCTTCTGCTGTTCTCTCTGCTGTCGTATCTCATGTTTTTGGCTCCTTGGGTTATTGCTTTTTATAATAATTATACATTGCATGAAAAAAAGTGTAAATATACATATGTCACTTGTATATATAAAAATCTCTCTTTTGGATGGGCAAAAAAAGTCTTTGCTCTTGACTTTTCGCCGTTTTTCCGGTATAATCCGAATATAATTAAGTGACGGGAGGCATGCATATGTCCATCATATATTTCAATCGCAGTGATGAAGCATTTTATGTATCCGAATGGGGACATACATACCTTGAAGCCGGCAAAAATGTAGGTCCGTACAGCTTTAACGACCATCTCTTGCATTTCAATCTTCGAGGCAAGACAGAATACCTCGGTAGAATATCTCTTGAGGGGCAGGCATTTTTCATCCCGAAGAAAACAAAATACAGCTTTAAAGCTCTTCCCGGTTACGACCATTACTGGTTTGCCTTTTCCGGATACAAGGCGGACAGCTTTCTGAAGGTCTTCGGGATAGACAGTGAAAAGGGTTGTATACTTGATGTCGGTCACAGGGAGCATTTTTCAAAATATATGGCAGAGACCTTTGAGCTGTGTCGCTCTGCCAACAGCGAACAGCTTGCCATGACGTCGCTTTTTTCACTTCTTTCCCTATGCAAAAAAGAAGTCCCCGATCGTGAAAAGATCGAGGATGTGGAATTTGCGGCATCTGTTATGGAGAACAATTATTATAAGGAGCTTCGTATAAGTGACATAGCGGCGGCGGTGCGTCTTGAGCAAAAGTATTTTTCAAGGAAGTTCAAAAATCGTTTCGGAATGTCACCGGCGGAATACCTGGCGGATATACGCATAAGAAAAGGCTGTGAGTATCTTCTGAATGAGGAACACATGATAAAGGAGATAGCTTTTCTGTGCGGGTATAATTCTTCCCTTGCCTTTAATGTTGCTTTCAGAAAGAAGATGGGGATGAGTCCGCAGAGTTACAGGGATAGCAGGCGGCAGAGCAGGGATGTAAGTGTTTTGCCGACAATGATATAACTCTCACCGTGAAACGCCCCGATAACACCTCGGTACGCACCATTCTTTTTCACATCCGGAATAAAATTACAGTTTTCCCCGACTCGGTAAGGTTTGGCTTGCTAAGTCGGGGATCGTTTTTTGTGTGGTTGATGGAGGATGTTGCGAAAAGGTTGGGAGTCGGGGGAAAATTATCGAGGGGATACAGGGAAAAACAGGATAGAATTGTAGGTTTTTGATTCGGTCTTATAGTTTGAAGGATTAGATAGTATTGGATGAAATTGTGGAGATTGTCTGCTGATTGCTTTCCATTCGGTTTGAGTCCCTTATTAAATTACACTACTCTCAAACGAATCTATGACGGTGTACTGTTTTGAAAGAGTTTGAGTCCCTTATTAAACTACACTACTCTCAAACCCATGCATCGTAGTAATCGCCGTCCACGAGTTTGAGTCCCTTATTAAATTACACTACTCTCAAACATAGTGTTTTACCTTCCTTTTTCTTTTTATGTTTGAGTCCCTTATTAAATTACACTACTCTCAAACCCCCGAATATTTGTAGCTCATTACATCACCGTTTGAGTCCCTTATTAAATTACACTACTCTCAAACCTCAAATCCAAATTTGAGGAAACAATCCTACAAATTGCAGAGAGTGTGTACGGGACAAGTGCAAATATATTATAACATTTAAATTCAGGCTTGTCAATCATATTTCGCAAAGATCTTCGTCTATTATTACACGAACAACATCGGGCATGGAAGAAAATGCGGTACTTTCCAACAAAAGCAGCTTGAAATCGTGAGATGTTGCGCTTTTTATAAATTCTTTCACCTCATTGTCATCGAAATAACAAGGATATGGCGGAAATATCACCGCTGTTCATAGCTTCAAATATGCTTCTGCAGTAAATTTTTATTGCATTCAAAACGGTTTGCTTCGTGCGTTTTATTGTCACTTTGTTGTTTAGTATATCAACCATGAGATGCTTTTCCTCGGAAGAAAAGCTCTGAAAATCATACCTTTTTACGGCACGGTCCACAATAATCCTGAACGGCTCCATAAGGTCGCAGGATAGATTATAATGGTTGAACATATTATCGTGAAAAATACCGAGCTGAGTAAGATACCCCTCCGAGACTATTTCACGGTTGAATGCTGATAAAACAATACCGTATCCGTAATTCAGCGCAGCATTTGTGACATTTTCCTCGCTTCTTGAAAAGTCCATGCCAAAAAGAGCATTGAAATAAACCTTTGCGGCATGGGCTTCTCTGTTTGTTGCATCGTGAAACTCAACCTGCGGAAGATACGAACCAAGCAGAGCGGCTTCCTTTGTACAATTAAGCTCCGGAAGGAATTCCGCCTGCTTTCTGATTTTTTCAGATACTATTTCCGCCCATACAGCACCCTTCACAGAGTCACCCCATTCTGTCTGGGCTTTAATTTTCCTTGTGCTGTCATAGCAACCGTAATAAGGTACAAGCTCCGATTGAGGATTCCTTTTGGAGTCGCAGAATATAACTCTGATTTTCTTTTCCGCAAGAGCCTCCAAAAGACATCCCGTAAGTGCAACTGCGGGATTTTCTATAATCACAACGGCGATGTCATCAAGAAAAACCTTTTTTGTTTCTTCGCCCCGTACGACCATAAATCCCATTTTACAGTCAAGCTTGCATCTGGATGATATTACAACCGTTCTCCAGCTCATAAGAGGTCAAGAAGGTTTTCGGATTGGGTTTCAAACAAACCCGAAGCGGATGTATCTATTATGCGGACATCTGTATAGCTTTTGCGCCAATTTGACATTGATGTTGATAATGTTGCCACACCCGTTGCACCGCTTCCTCCAATGATTTTTAAATCAGCATTATTTATTCTTCCAAATAATCCTAAAATTCGCAAAAGGACGTCGGCTTGTGTTGAAACGTCCAACTTTAAGAACTCTTCCTTTGCTTTTGTTAGCGTGTTCACCGGGTTCGCCGGTCGTTTATTATATGGCCATCTTTGGAATTTTTCTATAAAATGACAGTATATTTCTTCGTTTTTCTCTTTTGAAATAATATCATAGCGGATATCGTAAACAATATTATCGTTATTCCTTTTTTTGTTGGTAAATGATTCGAGTTTTTTTATATAATTTTCATTTTCATAGGTGGATTTAAAAGAGGACATAATCATTGTCATAATTTTGCTTCCACCGCCGGACTTGCCTGTCAGGCAAACCCGAAGCCCATCAAGTGACAACATAGTATTGACTTTTAAGATTCGTTTGTTTAGCAAGAATTCCACAGATTCTGTCTTTTTGCCGATAATCGACTCAACTGTTTTTAAAGAATATTCTTTAGCAAAGTCTTCGTTCGCTATAAATTTATCGGCATACAGCAATTCCACAGGCATTACCATTATATCTTCTTTTTTAGCTGTTTTGTATTTCACAAGAACAAAGAACGATGCTGTAGGTTTATTGTAACCACCGTATATTTCCGTAGGCATTCCCTTTTTCAACGGTATAAGGCCTTCATTTGCCTTTAATGGCATCTGGTCAAAGAATCCGCCTTTTCTGCAGAAGGCATATTTTGTCAAATGCGCCGTATTCTTCGCAACATTCCTACGCACCATATCAACGGATTTTCCGCCTTCCCAAACAACACGGCTTCCGCATTTTACCTCTCTTGAGAACATAATCTCGGTTTTTAGGTTGTAATCATCATCGAGTCTGAAGTAGTTTTTGTTGAAATACGAATAATAAACATTGCCGACAACTATATTAAGGTATGCATCCTTTGCGTGGTGAAGGTCATTTATCGCTCTGGATTTAAGCATTGAGAATTGCTGTCTGAAGTCCGAAACAAGTCCTGCTTTGACATAACATATTTCCGTATCCGGATATTTTTCCTTGAGAATGGTTGCAACAGCCTTTGTCGATTGGCGTGTTTCAACAAGCTGGCGATTGATAAAGCCGTTCTTTTCTTCATCGGTGAATCTCGTTTTTCTTGTCAGACGCTTATATTTTTCGTCGCTTATAAGTTCACTGTCGTGCAAATACTTCCATAAGCCTGCTCTGTCCGCTTGAATTTCTGCAGCTATGGGATAACTGTCGCCCTTTGCTTCATTTGCTTTTGAATCAACGAGTATTTTGTTGTTGATTATACTGTCATCCTTGACATGGCATCTCGGGTATATATGCTCGATGTTATATGTACCGTCACCCTTTAGAACTGATTCAAACGTAATTGTTTTTCCTGTATATAGGCACTTGCCAAGCTGCATAAAGTAGAGGAATATCTTGTCGCTCTGGAGTCTGTTCTCTGCCGTTTCTCCGAGAGAGTCGAGCTGCTGACTCAAAAGTCTGACTTCTTCTTTGTCAATTTTTTCATAGAGTGTCTTCACCTGAGCAAGCCTTGATTGGGTTCTCTTACCTTTAAGATCTTCGTTAGTACCTCTTGCCATTTCAACAAATACAGCTTCAGGTGCACTTCTCATAACCTTTGTTATGTCTTTAAGAATGTCCAAAGTACGTATAATAGGACGCTTTACTGCATTTGAGATATACATATCGTCGAGCCGATCGTTGAGGGATTTCGGATGACGCGAGTAATAATCATGGTTGAATGCTTCTATTTGAGCCTTGTAGGTATAATTATCCGAAAGAATAAGCTGATTTATATTCAGGTTTGTATCCCACATTGCTCGGATAACCGACCTTGCCTCGCCTGTCTCATCATCGGGACAACCGAACATATCGCAAAGAAGCTTCTTTGAAAGCCTTCCGAAATCCTTGAGCTTCAGTGAGCGAACATATTTTATATCATCATCACAAAGCTTTGAATAGTTTTCGCGAAGCCACTTTTCAAATCTGTTTCTGTCTTCTGTGTAAGTGGAACGGGTGATGATTTCCTCGACTTCGTTTTCGGATAGTATGTTCTTTTCAAGAAGTCTTCTGAATAAATGATAGGGGTTAAGTGTTGATGTCAGATTTATATCTGCGCCGGATAAAGTATCTGTTTTTTCTATGTATCCTCTCGACAGCAGGTAATTTTGTATTTTCTTCAGAGAAACACGTCGGTTTGTCGGATTCATAAATATTTCAGAATAAATTTCCTGTTTTATTTCTACTGAAATCGGCTCATTGTTGATTTTAAGATTGTTTATCTCATTGAGCACCGTGAAAGAGCTGTACAGCAATGAGTTTTTTGGAAGAACAGATTCTCCTGAAAGGTATGTACATCTGCCAAGCATTTTCTCTATAAATGCATTTTCGCTTTTATCAAGGTCAACTATTTTATCAAAATTCCAGGGATATATCTTTCCTGTGGCTTTCCTTTCCATCCAGGCATTCTTGTTGTTTCCGTCGTTTCTCAACGGACCTACATAGTACGGAACTCTGAATTCGAAGACAGAAAGCAACTTTTCCGCTATTGAAATTCCGTCGTCATCCTTTGTATTGAGGAACGGGAACTTTTCCGATGACTTGTCAAGTATTGTTTTCAGCTCATACCAATAAAGCTGATAAGGTATAACCCTGTTATCACCATCTCTTTGCTTTGGCATAAAAGACTCTGTTTCAAGTCTGGATGACATATCCTCGAAAGCTGCCACATCATCGCTATCGATTTTTACTTCTTTGAAAAGCTTTTTTATGTAATCACAAAAATCCGTTTTTGAAGCTTTCTTGTTCACTTTTCCCTTTGTGCTGTGGTATGTATATGCAGCGTAATTTAAAGGATTATCCGTAGCATCAAATATATCCTTGTACTTTGTCGGAAGATATTTATGTACAAGCATTTTAAGCATTGCGAGATCCTTCTTATGTTGGTTGTAAACCTCAACCTTTCCCTCTGAAATGCTGTTTTTACCCTTCAATGCGTCTACAAGTACAGACCAATCGTAAAGCATCTTGAGCTTTACAAGTATTTCTCCGTCGGAGTCAACATCGGCAACAGCCTGAGCGATGGTTTCATCATCCGAATCAAGAGAAAGTGATCCGAATTCAGAATATGAGTCGTTACTAAACAAATCAGCCAACTTGACTTTTCCGCCACAAATGAGTTTTAATGCATGCTCCCACGAGACTATACAATCTTCGTCATTCTGAGGGATTTTTCCGTTTTTGAAAACGGCTTCCTTTAGAAGCTTGAGTTTTTTGTTCATGCCAAGCTTCTGCTTCATAACAGACTCAAAATTCGATTCGACGCAGTTGGCATCCCACGGTACAGGAGAATCATTATTTTCAAAGAAATTGCAAAAATCAAAGTATACACTGTGAAAATCAGTAACTGCATCAATCTTTTCTTTATCCACTTCAGATAGAAAATGACCTCTGTGTGCGACAAGCCATGCGCAGGCAATATATAAAAGTCTCGTATCATTTTCGGCGGTTCCGTTCATCAGCGCACAAAGTAAATGATGAATTGTGGGATATTTTTTGTAATATTCTTTTGTTTTTTCGATAGAGTCAAATAAGTATGAGTTATCAACTTCGTCCTTAATAAGCGCACTTTGGTGAATTCTCTTAAAGAAATCTCTGTCCTGCGGTACGATATACGGAGCAAGAAGCTCTTCAGTAAGAGCAACTCTGTGTTGTCTTCTGTCAAGTCTTCTTCTGGCGGTTCTGAATGAGCGTCTTTCTTGTCCTTGGATAGTTGCATCGAAAACGGTAACACCCCACATAGGCTCTCCACGATGCTTCAGAAGATTGTAATTTTCATCTGTTACGGCATATCCAACAGAATCTGTACCAATGTCCAGGCCAATGTAATATTTTTTTGTGTTTTTTTGCTTTTCCATCTTGACAACTCCTGTTTTTTATGATATATTAATTATGTAGTTTATGTCCCTTAATAAATTACACTACACGTTCAAATAAAAATTTTTTCAAATCGTCGGTTCGCCGATAGCACAGTGTGTGCACTCAAGAGACCTTAAATAAGGTCTTTATTTTTTACATTTTTATAGTGCACTATTGGTATTAAGCTACAATGTTGTTGCTTGAATTATACTATTTTTTGACGATTTGTACAATTTGATATATGTAAT
>SVQR01000248.1 GCA_015065225.1 Oscillospiraceae bacterium
GATATAGTCCATCTGCGGATGATCCTTGCAGAATTGTACGGTGAAGTCAACGATCTTCTTTCTTGCCCTCGGATTTGAATAGCAAAGCTGTGTGTCCGCAATTCTTCCGCCAATGATCTCACGCTTGCCGTTGACAATTGCAATAAGATCCTTCATATCCTCGGGTATGGTGAGATTCTCGTTGATCGTTCCGACCAGTGATGAGACACCGAAGGGCTCACTGTGCCATCCGTGACCGAGCGTATAATAGATAAGATCACGCTTTTTTATCTCTTCCTCCATACGCTCCTTGTATTCCTGCATCTGCTCGTCTGACAGCTCAACTTTTTCCAAAAGCGGATTTCCGCGATGCTTATACCATCTGTCAAACATGAATTTGGGAGTTAATCCCTGAACATAATACTCATTAAAGCCGACCTTTGCACACCAGTCGATGTTGGCAAGGAAATGCTCAAGGGACATCGCACCCTCGCTCATCATACATCTGTGCTTGTATTTTGCGGTCTCGGTGAAAGAAACAACATCATTTTCAAAATCATGATCCTTCGGTATGTACTCACCGTGATCGCCGTGACGAAGCCATCTTGCACCGAGCTTTTCAAGGTATTTATAGACAGCAAAAAGTACACTTCTTGGATTTGATCCCTTTATTGTGCCACAAAGTCCCTTAATGTCAACAGCTACCGTGTCAATATCAAAGCTCGTTTCGTCAAGGAGACCGAGTGTTATGTCACCGTTACCGTCCGGGGCTGTTTCAACCGATAATGAATCGTTCATCATCAAAAGATACTTTTTAAGCTCTTCGGCAGCGAATGTAATTGTCTTATGATCGTTTAATGTCGAAATTGTAGTTTTCATCGTAATCAACTCTTTTCGTCGGAAATTATTACCCGGATAAATTTTGCATCCGATCCTTATTAAAGATAAAAGCTGTAACCTCTGATCTGTGCTTTCTCGGCATTGTCCTTTATGTAGTTGACGACATATATCTCACCGTCGGAAAACTGCACCCATCCGGTATATCCGAGGTCGGGAACATCATTGAAATCGTGATCCAGCGGAATAGTTCTTACCCATTGTTTTCCGCGTTCCCTTTCAAGGGCGGCATTGTCATCAAAATATGACATGAATACATTGTCACATCCGATAAAAGGAAGGTTTGCCGCATTTTCGTATCTGTATGTCATGAGTATCCTGCCGTCATTGAGATACCCGGTAACAGGTCTGTGACAGCCGGGGACAGGCATTCTGTAAATACCTTCCCAAGTCTCACCCTTGTCATGAGATATGCACTTCAGACAGTCAATACCCATAAATGAGTTTTCACGCATAAACGCTGCAAGATCACCGTTCTTTAATTCAAGGATTGATACCTCGCACAGCTTGTAGTCGGGACTTTTTGCAATTGTGATCCTGTCCGACCATGTCTTGCCGTTGTCGTCGCTGTACCACATATACTGTTCAAGATTACCGTCGCATCCGAACGAGCCTTCACCCTCAAAGTGAGAGGCATATATCAGCCTTCCGCATTTAAGCTGTAACAGCTTATCCGGGACTATACCGCAGAACGGAAGTACTTCCGGCTCGCTCCAGTTCTCACCCTCGGCATCGGCACGCCAGAGATATCCGACAGCCTTTCTTGATATCCTGTTTCCCTTTTCATCTCTTGTGTAAGTTAGTCTGTCGCAAACAATTGCAAGTGTACCGTCATTCATCTTTGAGATTCTTGCACAGTTGAAGAAATCATCGTCAACGGTCTTTTCCGTAAGAGCACGTTTTTTGCTCCATGTACGACCTCTGTCGGTGCTTTCCGTGATCATTATCCTCGCATCGTCACGACAGCCGTGATGGTTACATTCGGAAAATACGCATATCAGCTTTCCGCCATCCGTCAGAACAACATCAGGCCATGCCTCATACATTTCGGGATCGTTTGAGACAACATACTTTTTAATTTCCATAGATCAGAACTCCATACCCATCTTAACGGCTTCCTCAACCATCAGCTTCTTTTCCTCATCGGAATACTGCTTGAAAGGTACAAGACAGTTGCCTACCTTGAAGCCCTGCTTTTCAAGCATAGCCTTTGTAAAGGGAATTCCCTCAAACTTATGAAGCGCATAAATGATCCTTGTAGCCTTTATCTGCTGACGCCTTGCCTCGTCAATGTTGTCTGCCTTGAAGTTTTCGTAAACAGCCTTGATGGTTGGAAGCATAAAGTTGTAGGTCGAGCCTATACCGCCGTCTGCTCCGGCACAAAGTCCCATGAGAAGCATCTCGTCAGGACCGTTGATGACGTTCATCTCACCGTTCGTAAGCTCTTTAACCATCATCATTCCGTAATAGTCCGAGCTTGTCCACTTTATTGCGGTGACATTGTCTATCTCATAAAGACGAGCCGCAAACTTCGCAGACATATTGAAGCCTGCATTTGTGTTGTAGTATATCATCACGGGAATATTTACCGAAGCTGCGATACCTTTATAGTAATCGAATACATCATCCTCACTGTACTTGTAGAACAGGGGAGGAATGGCGGAAATCGCATCCGCACCGACAACTTCCGCATGATGTGCAAGAGCCTTTGCTTCCTCAAAGTTGATGGATGCGATGTGAACTATCGCAGGAACTCTCTTATTTATCTGCTTTATCGACTCATATGCGAGTAGCTCTCTCTGCTCTCTTGCCATTGATACACCTTCGCCCGTAGCACCGCCTATATAAAAGCCGTATGCACCCTGACCGATGAGATGCTCGGTAAGCTCTTTAAGAACAGGTACGTTAACATTTTGGTTTTCGTCAAAAGGTGTTACAAGTGCCGGCATTACGCCCGTGAATTTTTTCATAGTTTTCCTCTTTTATATCTCGGTCATTTACTGACCTTTATTTTTCAAAATTCCATTTTATACTGTATATCTCTGCGGGACTCAACTCATGCTCCTTCGCATAGAACACCGTCATAAGACTTCCGTCTTTAAGCTCTACGCTTGCGGGATAACCGATATCCGCACTGTGAGGCTGCTCGTAAAGAACATTGTCAATATCCCATGTTTCACCGCC
>SVQR01000249.1 GCA_015065225.1 Oscillospiraceae bacterium
TCGCGGTAGGTCTTGCCAGCGACATATGCTCCTTCAATCTTGCGGAGATATGTGATGCTACAACGGCTCTTATAAAGGATCCTTCAGCGGATATCACGGATATTCTTATCGCTCCCGACCTTCCTTCCGGAGGATTCTTCCTTTACAATCGCGAGAAGCTTCAGGAGATATACAGAACAGGCAGAGGCTCATTCAAGCTTCGTGCAAGATATTCATACGACAAAAAGGCAAACTGTATAGAAGTTACACAGATCCCCTACACCACCAAGGTCGAGGATATAATCGATGCGGTTGTGGATCTTGCAAAGAAAGGCAAGATAAAGGAAGTTACGGATATACGTGAAGAAACAGGTCTTGAAGGAAACAGACTTACCATAGACCTCAAGCGCGGTGCGGATCCGGAGCAGCTCATGCAGAAGCTCTTTAAGCTCACGACTCTCGAAGACAGCTATCCTTGTAATTTCACCATAATAATAGGCGGAAGCCCCAGAACTCTCGGTGTTTATTCCATACTTGAGGAATGGATCGCCTGGAGAACGGAATGTGTCAAGCGTGAGTATTATTTTAACCTTCAGAAGGCTAAGGAAAGACTTCATCTTCTGGAAGGCCTTGCAAAGATACTTCTTGATATCGACAAGGCGATAAAGATAATCCGTGAGACCGAGCAGGAAAAGGATGTTATCCCGAACCTGTGCAAGGGCTTTGATATAGATGAGATTCAGGCGGAATATATTGCGGAGATAAAGCTCAGAAATATCAACAAGGAATACATTCTGAAGCGTATTGATGACAGAGATAGGCTCAAAAAAGAGATAGAAGAGCTGGAGGATGTGCTCGGAAGCGACAGAAAGGTAAAAAATGTCATTATAAAACAGCTTGCGGAAGTAAAGAAGAAGTACGCAAAGCCGAGACAGACTCAGATAATCGAGGAAACGGAAGCTCCCAAGTTCGAAGAGCCTGCGATAGAGGTATATCCCGTTACAATGCTCACCACCAGAGACGGATATATAAAGAAGCTGCTTCCCAAAGGCAATCTTCCGAAGACAGATGCGCAGAAGCTCAAAGACAATGACATTATCACAGGCAAGTTTGATGTTGCAAACGATTACGATATCCTTGTGTTTACCGATCAGGCTCAGGTATATAAGGCAAAGCTTGATGATTTTGATCTTTCCAAGCCTTCAATGCTGGGAGATTACCTGCCTGCGGCTCTTAATTTCGATGAAAACGAAAATGTCATAATGACAATGCCCACCAAGGATTATTTGGGATATATCGGAATATTCTTTGAAAACGGCAAAGCGGTAAAGATAAAGGTATCGGAATACTCCACAAAGACGAACAGAAAGAAGCTTACAAAGGCATTCAGTTCCGACAGTCCCGCGGCGGCAATATTCTATTTCCCGGAAAAGGAAGGCAGAGCGCCTGTAAAGGAATTCCTGCTCAAGTCATCCTCCGGCAAGGCGGTCATAATAAACAGCGATCAGCTTACGGAAAAAGCTACAAGAACAGCTTCCGGCGTTATAGTGTTTACGCAGAAAAAGGGACAGATCGTCTCGGATGTTGTGGAATTTGTTGACGACGGCAGTGAACAGATGAAGCACTTCTCTCGTTACAGAAAGTCAAAGCTCCCCTCAACGGGAACACTTTACGAAGAATTCGACATATCTCAGCTTCAGATAAGCTTTGATATATAACCAAACCAAAATGGAGAACTGACAATGCCCGAAATTTACAATACGGAAGAAAGAATAACCGAGGCAAACAATAAGGAAGGTAATGATCGCGGAAAGTACTCTGCGTTGCTTGCATTGTTCTATACGGTGCTTTCCTGTGCAGCGGTAATTTTCTCCGTCAGCGGAGTATTTGCCGCAAGAGTCGAAATGACTGTCGCGACAGGGATCGCCATCCCCTTTTTGACAATGCTCCTTTTTTACCTGTATCTTCACTCACTGGGCGAAAATGCAAATAAAGGAGCACTTGCCGTTATCATTCCTGTTGTATTATGCCCGATAATCGGTTATATGACAGAAAGCTGGGGATCGGTGCTGTATGCGGTCTTCGGGGTAATATCACCAACTGTTGCCGCAGCTGCTGTATATATTGCCGGGAAGACTAACGGTCAGAGATCCTCCGCCTGTGCTTCCGCTTCGTTTCTGATGCTGGTATTTACGGCACTTGAAACTGTACTTTCACTTTATACCGTATCCCGGGAAATCGGTGTTAGCATAGGAACAATACTTTTTGATTCGCTCTCGGAATATATAGAGAAAGTAAAGCTCATATATATTGAAACTATGAACTCGGCAACGTCCATGCTCGGTACTCAGGGCGTCGCCATGACAATGCAGGATGCGGAATTTATTGAAAGTATGCTTGCCACCGTAATAGCTCTGACTCCTGCATTAATGTGTGCGATCAATTTCTTCTATGTGTATATCTTTACAAGGCTTGCGGATCGTATCTCAACCGTATTCGGAATCACGGAAAAGCCTGTTTTCGGAAGATTCGAGATCACCGGTGTTACAAATATCGTATTCAACATTGCGGCCACTGTAATAATGTTCTCAATACTTTTCGAAAGCGGATTATCCCCATTTACCTGCGGAGTACTCAGCGTTCTCATTGTCGTACTACCGGGATATCTCATCCTCGGTACAAGAAGGATATTCGGAAAATTAACAAGAGTTTTATCAAAAGGTGTTGCCGCGGGCGTACTGATACTCATCTATGCGGCCGGATTTGTAATGTCCTATTACCTGCTGCTCCTTATAATCTCATTCTTCGGTACATCCGAATACAGAGCGGCAAGATACAGCACGGACAAATAACGCACGTTCGGCATTTTTATATTACGGGATGATGTCACCGGAAACAGAGTGTACTGCTTTACAGCAATACATACTCAAGGTTTTGTGCACAACTTTATCGGAAAGGAATGGTCATAAACATGAACCTGTTTAATTTTACGGGAAGACCGCACTACAGCAGAAGCTCAATAATAGCAATATGCTTTCTGTGTGCCTTCACCGTCCTGTGCGGCTTTATTGACATGAA
>SVQR01000046.1 GCA_015065225.1 Oscillospiraceae bacterium
ATTACAATAAAAAAGAGTCTCCGCCACAAAAAATGGGACGAAAGACTCCGTGTTGCCACCCAAATTACCGTAAAACTTACGGTCACTCGAAACGCTGTAAAGGGCGAACCCTCACGGATCTCTCCGTGGTACTCCGAAAGCGGAAAAGCAAAGGATCTTATCTGCTCACACCTGCCGCAGACTCTCTTGAAAGCTCCGTATTGCCGATTCTTTCGTCACAGTAAGAAGTATTATACTATATAATTTCCCAAAATGCAAGAGCAAATTTGAAAATTTGCGATTAGTTAATATTTATATTATGCTATGGTAAAGGCAGCACCGAACTGAACATTAAGTAATATTACAGCTGCAATACCGAAAACTACACCAAGCAGTTGTCTTTTGTTAAGTCTGTCTCCAAATACAAGAATACCGATCGTGGTCATACATACAGACTGAAGCCCCGAGAAGGTGGGGAAGAAAAACGATCCGTCGATCTTCAGATTTGCTGTCATGTAAAATTTCTGATATACAGCAAGATCAAGCCCCATAGCAAGAGCAAACATAAGAATACTTAAACCAAATTTGAATGTATGCTTGTTTGCTCCGTAGTCTTTTTTGCCAAACATCCTTATACACCAATATATGCCAAACGCCAATACCGCTCCGAATACATAAATAAATACAAGAAAAGTGTTTGAAGCGATAGCACCGTGGACTTTATAGCTTTCGGTAACGCAGAACATTTTTTGCATTGTCATTGCAAGACAATCAAAGATTAGTGTAAGTATTGTAAAAATAAGCCATTTTTTGTTTGCTTTCTGCTGACCGGAGCCACCTTCTTTGATACTGAGGGGAAAGGATATGAGAAGACAAACGATACCCAAGAGCTGCGAAACAAATACTTCTTCTTTAAAAATAACTGCACTTGCAAAGGTTGGAACAACTACAGCAAAGTTTATAATAAGTATCGTGATTGAAACAGGTCCTGCCGATAGGGCAATGGAATAAAGGATTTGAAAAAGAACGGAGCCTATGGACATCAATAACGCCCAAATAATGATTTCGGTGTTTGGGATCATCGTATTCAGAGTCATGGACAGGAATATTGCAACAAACACGAAGAACATCGTGTTATAAAGAATACTGTCCTGAGAATTTCTGATGTGACGCTTGCATACAAAGCTTTGAAGAGTAGCCTTTGTACTTGCAAGAGCAGCAATTATAATTGTAAATATGAGCTGGAACCACGGAAGAGTCAGAAGATTCTCCATCAAAGAAGAATTAAATATAGGATCAAGCATTACAAAATTGCTCCTTGTAATTATAGTAACATATTGAATTATATACTCTTTTTCTCACAATGTCAAGCAATTTCACAATAAGAAATTTATTTTTGTACGAATACGCAAAAGAATACACCTATCGGATAACCGACAGGTGTAAAACTCATAAATATTCGGAATTATTTGTCACTTTCGTCCCAGTCCTGCCACCACTTTGAAAGAGCACCGTAATGGGAAGAATATTTGCCGAAGGCTCTTCCGCCAAGATGTGTGAAATAAAGCTGAAGGTCAAATACGGGCTGTACCGACATCTCGTTTACACGGGCATAGTGAATAAGCTCCTTCCATTCCTTTTCCGCACCGTCTATATCGCCGTATGCGTAGGTAGCTTTCTCGGCTTCCATCTGTCTTATAAGAAGATTGCAGTGGAACAGCACATATTTTATGGAAGCACGTCTGCATTCATCCATTTCATCAATATCAAGTGCATTGATATATTCTATCATCTTGTTGCAAGTCTCCTTTACCGTGTCAAAAGGTACGTTCGGCTTTTCATGAGCAAGCCTTGAAAGGTAATTGAAGTACTTTCGGAACATCTCTCCTTTTTCTCCGAAGGACGCTGTAAAATAGTCCCTTTCCATATCTTCATAGGGGATCTCATCGTTCCATAAAGCTTTTGCCATAACATATGAACCGATACCTGTAGGTAAAAATGCACGCTGTGTCTGGCAAGTAAGCATTCCGTTCAACTTGTACTTCGGAAGCTCGCGAATGTCATCGTATATGACTCTTGCAAGGTATACACTTCCGAAATCGAAATAATGTTCACCGACGTAATAGTAATACTCATGAGCAAATGCGTCAACGTCCTGCCATTCCTGCCAGGATCTCAGGAACGAGATTAGTTCTTCGGAGGTCTCCGGCATCTTGAGCTTGTTTCTCTCATACTTCGGAAGCTCCTCTGTCGTAAAGAGCCTGCCAATGTCCTTATATGCTCCGGAACCGTTACGGATCTGAGGATTGTGCAGATATAATGTCCTGTGGAAAGGGGAATATACATAGATGAATCTGTCGGGATTATTGAACTTACCTTGTGTAGGTGCCCAGAGAAAATCGCAGTAAACAGCAATGGCGACCTTTGCGGGTATTCCTTCTCTTGTGAGAACCTCATCAAGCTCATTAAGGAGTTTTACATACAGGTCCGAAGGACGGTACTTTGAGCATTCATTGCATTCACAGTGATTGTTTGCACCATCTGCAAGAGGGAAGAGCAGATAGTCCATTTCGGGATGATCCTTACAATACTGTACAGCATAGTCTATAATCCCCTTTCTCGCTCTCGGATTAGAGTAACAAAGATGAGTTACCGCTACCGAATTATTGTATATTCCGCGTTTGCCGTTTAACATGGCGAGTAATTCCTCAACGCCTTCCGGAACAGTGATATTTTCATTTTCCGTTTCTACAAGAGATGTCATTCCGAACGGTTCGCTGTGCCATCCGTGTCCGACGGTATAATAGATAAGATCACGCTTTTTGATCTCTTTTTCAAGACACTTTTTTATCTCGCAAAGTCTCTCTGTGGATATATCCTCTGCGGGAAGAAGAGGGTTGCCTATATGAGAATGCCAGCGTTTCAGGTTTACTTCCGGAAGAATACCCTGAACATAATACTCATTAAAGCCCATCTTAGCGACCCAGTCGATATTATCCAAAAGATTTTCAAAGCTCAGAGCGCCCTCGGTACACATACATCTGTGCTTGTATTTTGCCGTCTCGCAAAATTCAACGACATCTTTTTCAAAATTGTGATCCTTTGGAATATATTCTCCGTCCTTACCGTGTCTTACCCATCTTGCACCAAGCTTTTCGAGATACTTGTACACCGCATACAGTACACTTCTCGGGTTTGATCCTTTGATCGTACCGCATAGTCCCTTTATGTTAACGGACACGGTATCAATATCAAAGCTTGTTTCGTCAAGCAGATCCAGTATAATTGTGTTTTCACCACACTCATCGAATGATTGCTTAACACAGATATCGCTGCTCATCATGGAAAGGTATTTAATGAGTTCTTCGGCTGCGAATTTCAGAGTGGGATGCTCGCCTTTAATACAAACGGTAATGTTTTTCATTTGTGATCTCCTTTTGATCGGTTGGTTTACAAGCCTATTTTACTCTTTATATGATTTTTTTTAAATGTATAATACCATGGTTTTTTTGTATAAAACGATTATAATTAAAGTTTAATTGTGTTTTGTGATTTTAAAATTTTTTCACAGCGTTGATTACAGCTCCGAGTTTTCTTTGTATAAAAAATCCTCCTACGGTATCAAAAATACTTGTACCATAGGAGGATAATGTCAATTAATCATTTATCAAATGAAATAAATTACCATCATATTCATTTCTTATTTATCTTTTTCGTCCCAATCCTTCCACCACTTAGACAGACCGTTATAACCGGTTCTCGCTCCCATATGCAGGAAGTATTGGTACACATCGAAGCCGTAGTAAATTGTCATCTCGTTTGCACGGGCATAATGGATAAGATCCTTCCATTCCTTTTCTGCGGCATCTATGTTTCCGTCGTTCTTGGCTGTGGCAAGCTCGGCTTTCATCTGCTTTATGATAAGATCGCAATGGAAAAGAGCGTATTTTATAGAAGCACTGTGACATTCTTCCATACTTTCAAGATCAAGCGTGCCGATGTAGTCCTTCATCTTCGTACAAGCCTCGATGACCTTATCGAAAGGCACTTCCGGGAGTGTATGTGCAAGTTTTGAAAGATATGTGAAGTAGTCGGAGAATGCCTTGCTTTCACTTCCGAACGCCGCATCAAAATATTCCTTCTTCACAGCTTCAAATTCCGGCTCATCGTTCCAGAGTCCCTTTGCCATAGACCACATACCGAGTCCTGTGGGAAGAAAGATCCTCTGTGTTCCGCAGGCAAGCATACCGTTGAGCTTGTATTTAGGAAGTACCTTTATATCATCATAAATTATCTCGGAGAACTCCACGCTTCCGAAATCATAATACTGCTCGCCGACATAGTTGTAGTATTCGTGTGCGTAGGAATCGCAGTCCTGCCAATTCTGCCATGCACGAAGGAAGGATATAAGCTCTTCCGCTGACTGAGGCATGGTTAGCTTGTTTCTTACATAGGGCTGAAGCTCATCCTTGCTGTAAAGCTTTCCCATGTCCTTGTATTTTACATTCAAAGGTCTCTCTGACGGCTTATGCATATAAATGGATCTGTGGAAAGGTGCATAGGTATAAATGAATCTGTCCGGATTATTGAACTTGCCCTCAGTAGGTGCCCAAAGAAAATCACAGTATACGGCAACAACTACCTTTGCGGGAAGTCCTTCCTTTTCGAGTGCGGTGTCAAGCTCGTTCATAAGCGTTACATACCAATCGGAAGGTGTTTTTACCGAGCATTTTTCACACTCGCAGTGATTGTTTGCATTATCAGCGAGAGGGAAGAACACATAGTCCATCTGCGGATGATCCTTGCAATACTTTACGACAAAGTCAACTATACCTTTCCTTGCTCTCGGATTTGAATAGCAAAGATGAGTGTTTGCCATTCTCTTGTTGTGTATTCCTCTTTTGCCGTTCAACTGTGCAAGAAGCTCCTCAATACCGTCGGGAATGGTAAGATCCTCATTATCCGTCTCAACCAGTGATGTTATTCCGAAAGGCTCGCTGTGCCAGCCGTGACCGACAGTATAGTATATAAGATCACGCTTTTTGATCTCTTCCTCTATACGGTCTTTGTATTCCTGCATCTGCTCTTCGGACAGCTCTGTCTTTTCCAAAAGGGGATTCCCGATATGCTTATACCAACGATCAAACATAAATTTAGGTATAAATCCCTGAAGATAATACTCATTAAATCCAGCCTTTGCGCACCAGTCTATATTTGCAAGGAAAAGCTCAAGGGACATCGCACCCTCACTGCACATACATCTGTGCTTATACTTTGCGGTCTCGGTAAAAGAAACAACATCATTGTCAAAATTATGATTTTTAGGTATGTACTCACCGTCATCCCCCTGACGAAGCCATCTTACACCGAGCTTTTCCAGATATTTGTATACAGCGTACAGTACACTTCTGGGATTTGAGCCTTTGATTGTACCGCACAGTCCCTTTATGTCAACGGATACAGTATCAATATCAAAGCTTGTTTCGTCAAGCAGACCGAGCGCGATGTCTGCGCATTCATTTTCGGATGTTTCAACTGACAGATCGCTGTTCATCATAATAAGATACTTTTTAAGTTCTTCAGCCGCAAAGACGATCGTCTTATGCTGATCTTTTGTGATGATCCTTACTTCTTTCATTTTTTTCTCCTTTTTTCTTAAATATATTGAGAAATACATAAGTAGCTTTTCAATAAGGGACTTGCCACGTCATCATACTTCACAAAAAAAATTATAGCATATCCGTATTATTTTGTATTTGCATAATAGTATTTATTATTTGCAAAATATTAAAATTCGCATCTCAATCCGGAATGTCTGTCGGAATATCATATTTCATCTCTTTGACTACAAACCGAACAGCATTGTGATCGTTCTTTATATCTACAGTACCGGAAAGATCACCTTTTTCACCGTCTATTGTCCAGTTCAGCTCATTCGGCTCGACGGTCATCCGACAGGAAGAAAAGCGAACAAAATCTATAACACTTTTATCGTAGTCTCCCGATGACAGTGAGATCGCTATCTTTCCTACCTCAAGAATATTTTTAGGGAGCTTGACAAGTGTCATCTCAAAAAGGCCGTCTGCGGTATCAACGCCCAGCTTATCAAGATTAATTATACCGCCATAGCTTTTTGAATTGCTTACTGCAACAAAAGCATAATCACCCTCAAGTGTATTTCCGGAATCAAACTCGAATTTCATATGATGAGCTTTTATGGCAGGTATCTCCTTGATTCCCTCCAATACATATGCTGTATGACCTAAGATACGTTTCATATCCTGCGAAGTGGCATAGGAACATGAAGAAAAAGCACCGCCCGCTGCAACATAAGTAAAATACCTGTTATTGATGCTGCCTATATCATACGGAACAGGTTTGCCGCCGATGATGCTGTTTACCGCATTGTTGATATCAAGAGGTATCTTAAGGCTTTTAGCAAAATCATTTGTGGTTCCGCAGGGAATATATCCTATATCGGGACGTTTTTTTGCTTCAAAAGACATTACTCCGTTAACTGCTTCATTAAGTGTGCCGTCACCGCCTGCACATATTACCAGCTTTCTTCCTTCAGCGTATTTTTTTATATACTCTGTTGCGTCACCGCGTTTGCTTGTGAGCATGACATCCGTCTCTATGCCGCGGTCATTAAAACGCTTTATAATCCATGATGTGTTCTTTATCAGCTCACCGTTTCCCGCGTTTGGATTGATTATAACAAGAGCTTTCAATTCAATACTCCTTTCAGCTAAATATAAGGCCATCTGATTTCAGAAGACACGAAGAAACGTTAAGTGCGATCTCCAAGCCTTCCGAAAGGGATGATTTTATGACATATTCTTCTCTCGTATGTGCTCCGCCTCCACGAAATACTCCGATACATACAGAAGGTATTCCCAGCGAGAGAGGAATGTTGCAGTCGGTGGAAGCGATCTTCCTTTGAACGTCCTTGCCGTTGATATTGGTTATCGTATCCGCACAGGTATCACAGAGCTTCTTTTGAAGAATCGGGTCAACATCTCCCATACATGGTCTTTCACCAACGAGCTTTACATTTACTTTTACTTCATCATTGGCGGCTTTTTCGAATATCCCGGAGAATCTTTCCTTCATATATGCGAGACATTCTCTGTTATCTGACCTGTATTCGCAAAGCATCTTTGCATTTTGTGCTATGGTGTTGACAGACGTACCGCCTTCAATAATACCTACATTGTATGTTGTTTTTGAGCCTTCGATTTGTGGTACCTGTATATTATATATTTCCGTAACCATCTGTGAAAGCTCACGAATAGCATTCTTCCTTCCGAAGCAGCTGAAGGAATGACCGCCCTGTGTCTGTACTTCGACCTCGTATCTGTGCGAACCGACGCATTTGTCGCAAAGTTCATTCGGATCTGCCGAATCGAAGGTTATAAATCTTTTGATCCTGCCGCTGTATGCTTTCATGAGAGCCTTTGTGCCTTCAAGGTTTCCGAGCCCTTCCTCACAGGAATTCATTACAAACAATACACCCTTATCGGGCATTATCCTGTTTTCAATAAAATATTTTGCAAGAAGTAAGAGCACCGTAACGCTTGCAGTATCATCACCGACACCGGGACAGTATATTTTTTCATCGTCCTCACTCATTGGGTAAGGCTCTGTGTCCGGGAAGACCGTATCGGTGTGAGCCGCAAAAACGGTTATTTCATTGCTTCCGTCGCAGTTTACGGGATATATCACATTCAGTTTGTCATCAATATAAACATTTTCGGCACCTAAGCTCAGAAGATAATCTCTGCAGAACAGAGCACGCTGCTCCTCCCGGTGAGATGGAGCAGGGATAACGCACAATCTTCGCAAAATATCCAGTGCTTCATTATAATGGTCTGACGCATATATCTTGAATCTGTTCATTTCCTTTTCTCCGTGGCAGTTACTTATCCTGATATTATGATTTTAACATAAACTATAATGAAATATTGGAACTCTTTGAAAACTTTTTTAACATTAATTAGTATATACCGGATCTTTGAAACGATATTTATGATATTCTTGACAAAGATAGAAAAATGATGTAGAATATATAAAGCACAAATCGGAGGTGACAGATATCGATATCACAATAAAACGGTCAAAGCGAAAAACAGTATCCTTCGAAGTCACAAAGGAGCTCACAATACTGGTAAAAGCTCCTTATCATATTCCGGGAAACGAGCTTTCCGCCATGATAGAAAAGCACAGACACTGGATGGAAAAAGCGATAGAAAGACAGAGGACCAGAAATCTGCTCTATCCCGAACCATCGGAAGCTGAGATAAAAGAGCTTATTGTAAAAGGCAAAGAGATCCTGCCTCAAAAGGTTGAATACTATTCCAGTCTCACGGGACTTGTCCCGACAGGTATAAAGATAACAAGTGCAAAGAAGCGCTTCGGAAGCTGCAGCGGCAGAAACTCACTTTGTTTTTCATATCAGCTTATGAAGTATCCGGATGAATGTATAGATTATGTTGTTTTGCATGAGATAGCGCACATAAAGCATCATAATCACAGCAAAGAGTTTTACGCTTTCATTGAGAAGTATATGCCGGATTACAAAGAACGTGTTAAGCTTTTAAGATCATTGTAATTAATATTGTAATATATTCAGAAAGGAAAGGTATGCATAATGAATTATAAAGGTCTGATATATCTTATAATGTTCCTTTCCGGCATAGTTGTCGGAACTCTTGTGGGGAAGATAACAAAGGGGATAAGCTTTCTTAGATGGCTGTCTTACGGTATAGTATTCGGAACAAAAACACCGATAAGCCTTGAGCTTGGTGTACTGTCGCTTGATTTCGGATTGTCCATAAACCTTACTATATCCTGCATCATATTCATTTTTGTTGCTCTTATAATCGGAAGAAAGGTATTCTGAGATGAAGAAGAAGATAATTCTGGCATCTAAATCACCGAGAAGGATAGAGCTGTTTGCAAAATACGGTATAGATGCCGAAAGTATCCCGGCATATGTGGATGAAACCGTACCGAAGGATATTACAGATCCTTGTGCGATAGTCAGGTATCTATCCGAAAAGAAGGCGATGCATGTACTGAAGAATATCTGCGATGATGCTATAGTTGTTGCTGCCGATACCCTCGTATTCTGCGATGAGAATATTCTCGGAAAGCCGCATGACAAAATGCAGGCATATGAAATGATGAAGATGCTTTCCGGCAGGAGTCATAATGTCATAAGCGGAATATGCGTTGTTTCCAAAGAAAAAAAGGTATGCGAGAGCGTCACAACCCAGGTGACCTTCAGAGAGCTTTCCGAGAGTGAGATAAACGGATACATCTCGACAAAAGATCCCTACGATAAAGCCGGCGGATACGGAATACAGTCTCTTGCAGGAGCGTTTGTGAGTGAGATCAAAGGCGATTATTACAACGTAGTCGGTCTTCCTCTTTCAAGACTTGTGTCAATACTTCGTAATGATTTCGGCTATGATGCTCTTTCGGGACTTTTTGAAAAGGAGAAAAGCACCGAATGAACAATACGGAATATAAGATTTCTCCCATTGCCGAAATAAGAACCGGCTTTTCATCAAAATTCGGTATACCGAGACAAAGCGGCATTGTATCACAGCTCAAGGGTGAGATAGTGTTTTCTAAGGAATACTCCTGTGCTGACTGGACAAGAGGACTTGAGGGCTTTTCACATATCTGGGTGCTTTGGCTTTTTTCCGAGAACATTTCCGAAAAAATCGGAGCGACCGTAAGACCTCCAAAGCTTGGCGGCAATATCAGAATGGGAGTGTTTGCAACTAGATCTCCTTTTCGCCCGAACTTTATCGGTATGTCTGTTCTTGAGCTTGTCTCTGTGGAGCATACGCCCGAGAGGGGAACTATCCTTCATGTCAAAGGTGCGGATATGGTTGACGGAACACCGATTATCGATATTAAACCGTATCTCCCGATATCTGACAGGATAGATAATGCTACCTCCGGCTTTGCTTCGGACACATCCTATGAGAAAGTGGGAGTTACATTGCATACAGATATCCCGAAAGCTATTCTTGATGTCTTTCCGGAACAGCATCGGGATGAGCTTGTCGGGATTTTGTCTCAGGATCCCCGCCCTGCATATATTTCTGACGGAGACAGAGTTTATTCTTTTGAATTCTATGGTTATAATATCAGATTTTTCGTTGAAAACGGTACTTTGACTGTCACGGAAATAACAAAAATGCCGGCTCGTAGCACAAAATAGCATTTTTTGTGCCCATTATTTACTTAGAGTTCACAAAGTAAACAAAATATCGGAGAAATAGTCATAAAGCGGTGCTATACTTATCTTTACTTTGAAATGGTGATATATTATAAATGCGACCGTACCGGTTTACTATCTTGACGAAAGGAGTGCGGATAATGTCTCCAAAATACAGAATTGTACCCGATAAAGATTATGTTCTCTGGCAGCTTCCGTGCTCTGAAGGAAAGACGGGAATGGGATATATAATAAATGCTGCCGACGGACGTAGCTTCGTAATTGACGGCGGCGATGCGGATAATGCAGACCTTTTGCTTAATATGATCCGTGAAAAATGCGGTGGGGAAGTTACGGCTTGGTTCCTTACTCATCCTCATCCGGGGCATGCCGGAGCATTGACAGCGATTCTTGCGGATATGCCTGAGGATATCAAGATACTGAAAATATTCTATTCTCATGTAAATCTTGAAAAAGTAGAAAGATTCGAGCCTGAATCCGCACCTTTTGCGGCTCTTTGCATTACGTTGATAAAGGGAAGCGGCATACCTACAGTCAATGTCCATCCCGGTGACAGAATAAAGCTGGGAAGAACGATGATACGAGTATTTTCAGGCGGTGACGGTGAATTTACCGAGGATTATCTTAACAATACCAGTGCTGTATATAAATTCAATATGTACTGTACGTCAATACTTTTCCTCGGCGATATAATGCGTGAGGCTACGATCTCTTTGCTTGAACGTTATAAATCTGAGCTTAATTGCGATATGATACAAATGGCAAATCATGGCATACGCAGTACGCTTTCCGAGATTTATGCTCACGCAACACCGGATGTTTGTCTTTGGAGTGCTCCGGAAGACATTCTGCGTGCAGGTACGGAAGCAGGGGAGATATACCGTGAAACAAGGGATCTTCTTGAAGCACTCGGAACTGTTGAGCATTATGTCAGCGGAATTGACGGTCTTTCCGAGATACATATATCATATTGATCAGGTTGAGATTTTTATGAAAAAAGAAAAGTTTGTAATTGACAGGATAGAAAACGGAGTTATTGTACTGCTGAGTTGCAAGGATGACACGGAACTTCTTGTTCGTGCCGATGAGCATCCTGCGGTTTTTCACGAAAATGATATAGTATATGTCTCCTTTGAGGACGGTGAAGTAAAAGAGATCGCTTCCGACAATACGGAGACAAAAAAGAAAAAAAACGAGATAAAGAAGAGATTCCGTTCTCTTTTTGATAAAAAGTGATGAAGAGTATGTTTAAGCTTATAGTATCCGACCTTGACGGAACGCTTTTGCCTTATGGTGATGAAAAGGTATCCGATGAAGTTATAACTTCCGTTGAAAAAATACTTGATCTCGGCATGGTGTTCGGGATCTCATCGGGAAGAACTTACGGCGAGCTTGAATCCTTTCTTCCGATGTTTCGGGACAGGATCTATTTTACCTGCTGTGACGGTGCGCTGACCGTAAAGGATGGCAAAGTCTTATATGCCAGAAAAATCGAAACAGATGATCTTGAAAGATTTTTCAGAAATGCGTCTTCATCTTTTTCCTTTGTACTTCACGGAGCTTTTGAGAATTACAGCTTCGGGGATGTTCCCACGGAAGCCGCAGTTTATAACAGCAAGCCTGTTGGCGGTATTTATGAGGTAAGGGATAGGATATTCAAGATCACATCCTACGGTGAAAGCTTGGAGCTTCCCGAGTACTGTTCTCTACGCACACATTGGGACGGCGGCAGGTATAATATAGCTCAGTACGCAAACAGATATTGCAATAAAGGAACGGCACTCTCGGACCTTCAGATGCGTCTGATGCTGACAAAATATGATACCGCAGTATTTGGTGACAGAGGTAACGATGTATGTATGGCGAAAGGTGCAAAGCTTTCATATTGTATCGGTAGGCGCTGTAAAGAGCTTGAAGATGTATGTACATATCGATTTGATGATGCCGTAAGTGCTTTGGATGATCTTATAGCTGTTATTGGAAATAAAGAATAATGAACCGACTTGTGATTCCGTTTTTCGGAGTTGCAATGTCGGTTTCTTTTTTTTATAGAGCACTTTGTTTTTTAAAGGGATGATCATGGGAGTTAAAATACCGGATGGATTCAAAAACAACACAAAACCAACAAAAATAACATCAAAATCGCAGAAAAACGGAAATTTTGTTGTTGTTTTCTCTTGACAAACACACTATTATATAGTATAATACAAAAAAGGATCCGGATGTCGTTCCGGAAATAATAAAAAGGACGTGATTTCTTGCCGAGATATAACAGTGAAAAGTGCACAAAAAGCGCAAGAATAGAAAAGCTTAAGGAGCATCTCTTTGAGAAGATGCCGCAGATAGAAGCGGACAGAGCAGTGCTTCTCACGGAAAGCTATATGCAGACGGAAGGCGAGCCGATCGTTACAAGACGTGCAAAAGCCTTTAAAAATATACTTGAGAATATTCCCGTGACAATAAGACCATACGAACTTGTAGTCGGAAGTGCGACAATAAGACCGAGAAGCTGTCAGGTATTCCCGGAGTTCTCTTATGACTGGCTTGAAGCGGAATTTGATACTGTTGAAAAGCGTTTCGCAGATCCTTTCTATATTTCCGAAGAGACCAAGAATACGCTGAGAACGGTATATAAGTACTGGAAGGGAAAGACAACAAGTGAGCTTGCTACATCTCTTATGGCGTCTGAAGCCAAGCTTGCAATGAAACACAATATCTTTACACCGGGCAATTACTTCTACAATGGCGTAGGTCATGTTACGGTACAGTACGATAAAGTTCTTGCTATAGGATACAAGGGTATAATTAACGAGGTAAAAGCTGAAATTGAAACAATGGATTTCGGTGATGAAAACTATGTTTCCAAAAAGGCTCTGCTTGATGCGATAATCATGAGCTGTGAAGCGGTTATTACCTATGCGGAGAGATACTCAAAGCTCGCACGCACGATGGCATCAAATGAGTTTGATCCCGAAAGAAAAGCCGAACTTATTAAGATAGCGGAAAATTGTGAGAGAGTTCCTGCTAACGGTGCTTCATCTTTCTATGAGGCATGTCAGAGCTTCTGGTTCGTTCAAATGCTTCTTCAGATCGAGTCAAGCGGACACTCGATATCTCCCGGCCGTTTCGACAGGTATATGTATCCATATTACAAAGCCGATATTGATGCCGGAAGAATTACAAGAGATTTCGCTCAGGAGCTTATGGATTGTATCTGGGTAAAGCTCAATGACCTGAATAAATGCCGTGATGCCGCAAGTGCGGAAGGATTTGCTGGTTACTCACTTTTCCAGAATCTCATTGCGGGAGGTCAGGACAGAAACGGCGAGGACGCAACAAACGATCTTTCGTTTATGTGTATTGATGCAACAATGCACGTTATGCTCCCTGCACCCTCATTCTCAGTAAGAATCTGGAATAAAACTCCTCACGAGTTTATTATAAGAGCCGCGGAGCTTACAAGAACAGGAGTAGGACTTCCCGCATATTACAACGATGAAGTTATAATCCCGTCTCTTATGTCCAGAGGACTTACCCTTGAGGATGCAAGAGATTACAATATAATAGGGTGTGTTGAGCCTCAGGTCGCAGGCAAGACATGGGGGTGGCATGATGCCGCATTTTTCAATATGCTCAAGCCTATGGAGCTTGTATTTTCCAATGGCGTGTTTGAAGGTGAACAGGTCGGTGTAAGAACCGGAGATGTTGCATCCTTTAAGACCTATGAGGATTTCTTTGAAGCATATAAAGCACAGATGAACTACTGCATTTCATTGCTTGTGAACGCTGACAATGCAATAGATGTCGCTCATGCAGAAAGATGTCCGCTTCCTTATCTTTCTTCCATGCTTGATGATTGCGTAAAGAGAGGTAAGACTCCCGAACAGGGTGGTTGTATTTACAATTTCACAGGTCCGCAAGGATTTGGTATTGCAAATGTCGCGGATGCTCTATACGCAATAAAGACACTTGTATTTGAGCAGAATAAATTTACACTTTCCGAGCTTCGTGATGCACTTGCGGCAAACTTTGGCAACGGTACGGAGGATGCGGGCAAGATGACGGAAAAGATCGCTCTTGAACTTTCAAAGAACGGTGTGAAAGTCACCGAGGAGATAGTTGCAAAGATCTACGGTGAGATAAAGGCAACAAACAGCAACGCACGCTATGCCGAGATACGGCAGATGATACTCGATGCTCCGAAATACGGTAACGACATCGAAGAAGTTGATAAAATAGCAAGGGAAGCGGCGTATACATACACAAGACCGATGCTTGATTACAAGAATCCCAGAGGTGGGCAGTTCCAGGCGGGACTTTATCCCGTATCGGCAAACGTACCGCTCGGAGCACAGACAGGTGCAACTCCCGACGGAAGACTTGCATATACCCCCGTTGCCGACGGTGTATCACCGACAGCGGGACGTGATGTAAACGGTCCCACATCAAGTGCAAACTCCGTATCAAGACTTGACCATGGTATCGCTTCTAATGGAACGCTCTTTAATATGAAGTTCCATCCGAGTGCCCTTGCAGGCGACAGCGGACTTGAGAATTTTGCATCTCTCGTTCAGACCTACTTTGAGATGAAGGGCAGCCATATGCAGTTCAACGTCGTAAGCCGCGAGACTCTCTACGATGCACAGAAGAATCCCGAAAAATATAAGAGTCTTGTTGTCCGTGTTGCCGGATACAGTGCGCTGTTTACTACGCTTTCAAAATCGCTTCAGGATGATATCATCAACAGAACGGAGCAAGCAGCATTTTAAAACTCGGAATTCGGAATTTAGATTGAATACTGCGTTTTCTCCAATATAGTTTGAAATTATCCGAAAGGAAAAATGATGGATAACAACTCAGTAGTCGGACGAATATTCGACATACAAAAATTTTCCACCCATGACGGTCCCGGAATACGTACTATAGTCTTTCTCAAAGGCTGTATACTCCGATGCCGCTGGTGCTGTAACCCCGAGTCTCAGAGCTATCGCATACAGCGAATGAAGACAAAGGACGGCACAAAGGTCATAGGATATGATACCACCGTCGGCGAGGTAATGAAAAAAATATTGCAGGATATGCCGTACTACAGAAGGAGTCACGGAGGAGTCACTCTTTCGGGCGGAGAAGCTCTTTGCCAGACGGAATTCGTGAAGGCACTCCTGTCCGAATGTAAAAAGAACGGCATAACCACTGCGGTGGAAACAACAGCGTGCCTTCCTTGGGATATGATAGAGCCGGTACTTCCGCTTCTGGATAATATCCTTATGGACATAAAGCACATAGACAGTATAAAACATGAACAATACACGGGGCTTCGGAACGAGCTTATTCTTCACAATGCGAAAAGGATTGCCCAAAGCGGTGCAAACCTTACTGTGAGAGTTCCGGTCATTCCCACGTTTAACGACACCGAAGAAGAAATATTTGGTATTGCAAATTTTGCGACAACACTTCCCGGTGTGCATGAAATACATCTTTACCCGGATCACCGTCTCGGCTATGATAAATATGTCGGACTTGACAGGGATTACAAAATGGGAGATGTACCTCCACCTTCAAAAGAAAAGATGGAGACATTGAGAAAAGTCGCAGAATCGGCAGGACTTACCGCGATAATCGGAGGATGAAATGGAACTATACGAAACCAAACAGCGAATAATCCAGGAGTCAGTTCCGGGAAAACAGATAACACTCGCACATATAATCGCAAACCCCGACAGTACACTCTACAGAAAGCTCGGACTTGATCCGTCTGTTGATTACAGTACAAAGTCTGCGATCGGCATAGTTACCATGTGTCCGTCGGAATATGCAATTATTGCTGCAGATTTGTCGCTTAAATCATCCGGCGCTGAAGTCGGATTTGTGGACAGATTTTCCGGAACGCTTATTGTTGTCGGATCTGTTTCCGAGGTTGAATCTGCCCTTATTGCAGTAGTAGAATACGCAGACAAAAAACTCGGCTTTACCATCTGTGAGATAACAAAGACCTGATCATGAAAAAGATAATATTCATGGGCAGAAGCGGAAGCGGAAAAACAACACTCATCGAAGCCCTCAGAGGCGAAGAGCTTGTTTACCGCAAAACGCAGTACATAGATTATTCCGATACTTTTATGGATACTCCGGGCGAATACACCGAAGGTAATGATCTCGGAGGGGCATTGGCTGTGTATTCATATGAAGCGGATGTTGTCGGACTTGTGCTGTGTGCCACAGATGATTTTTGTGTGTTTCCGCCTGCGTGTGCTCCTGTTGCCAACAGACCGGTCATAGGTATTGTAACAAAATGCGATGAACCGGATGCAAATGTTGAACTTGCCAAAATGCGACTTGAGCTGTGCGGGTGCGATCCGATATTCTTCACTTCATCAAAAGAGAAGCAGGGGATAGAGGAGCTTCTGGCATATCTTAAATAAAGAGTTTTGTTCACATTACGGTCACAAAACGACGATCAAGCGAGAAAAACAACACAAAACCACACACAAATCAAAGAAAAACCACAAAATAAAACTGTATTTGCTTGACAAAACCAAGTGAATGTGGTATTATTTATATATGAAAGTGTAGAAATACACATAAAACAAACATAGTAAATCAATTTTATCAGAAGGAGATAAAGAAAATGTCAGAGTACGAAATCAAAAAACAAATTTGTGAGATCGGTAAGAGAATCTACGACAAGGGAATGGTTGCCTCCAATGACGGTAACATCTCCGTAAAGCTCAACGATAATGAATTCCTCTGCACACCTACGGGCGTATCCAAGGGCTTCATGACTCCCGAATTCATCTGTAAGGTAGACGCAGAAGGCAAGGTGATCCAGGCTTACGAAGGCTTCAAGCCCTCTTCCGAGATCAAGATGCACATGAGAGTCTATAAGGAAAGACCTGACGTTAAGTCTGTAGTTCATGCACATCCTCTCTATGCTACAAGCTTTGCTATCGCAGGTATTCCGCTTACAGAGCCGATCATGCCCGAAGCTGTTATCGCTCTCGGTTGCGTTCCGATAGCTGAATACGGCACACCCTCCACAGAAGAGATCCCGGATGCAGTATCCAAGTACCTTCAGTACTACGATGCAGTGCTCCTTGCAAATCACGGTGCTCTTGCATTCTCCGATTCACTTCTCAGTGCTTATCACAAGATGGAGTCTCTTGAATTCTATGCACAGCTCCTTTACCAGTCCAAGATGCTGGGAGGCCCCAAGCAGCTCTCCGAGGATCAGGTTCAGAGACTTTACGAGATCAGACGTCAGTTCGGTCTTAAGGGTAAGCATCCCGCAGACCTGTGTCCCAATGC
>SVQR01000047.1 GCA_015065225.1 Oscillospiraceae bacterium
GAACGTGACGGAGACATACCCCAGCCGTAGCCGCTGCGGGCGAGAATGTTACCGGACATTTCAATGTTCTTGAGAAGTCTTACAACATTTTCGTGGTCGCCCTTACCCATGAAGTATTCGATGTTGTAGATACACTTGTCGATTACGTTGTTGGTATAGAATACATTCTGCTCGATGATGTCATCCGTACCGCCTGTGGAACGCTGATGTGTGATACCTGCGTCATAGCACTGATATACATAGCAGTTGTCAATGTAGTAGCCGTCACAGCCGCCGTATACTTCGATACCGTTGCCGAAACGTGTCATTGTCTTGTTGTTGAAGTGCTGTGCCGAGCCACCGATGTATCCCACCTCAAGGTTCTGGAATCTTACATTGCTTACAGTACCCATGCCGAAGCCGTGAGAGCCGGAATAACGGATGTGGATGTTGTCAAGTGTGGAGTTGTGTGTAACGCTTACAAGGTTTCCTCTGTATACAATTTCGATGGAATCGTAGATTGTACCGGGATTACCTGCGTCACATCTTACATATGTTGTGGAGTTCTTTTCGATATTGGGCTTGCCGTTCGTTATGCTGTCATAGATGCTGATAAAGTGGAGATCCTTTGAAAGTACGGTTGTTATGTCAATGGGCTTGTTGTTTACACGAAGCTGATCGTTTTCAACAGCCGTAACAACCTTTTCGATCGTGCCCTTTGCACCGTCGTTGAGTACGATGTTGCCGACATCGGGAGTCTTGTTTGCATATTCCCAGATATTTGTTGTGCCGGGAACAAGCTTCCAGAGAGAAGCATCTGCCGCATCGCCGTATACGTTACCGTTGAATATCGGCTTTGCACCTGTGCCGTAAGCTGAGTATGTTACACCGTTTGAAGTGCTCCATCTTTCACGCCATTCGTCGCCGCGCTTGAAGAGTACAAGGTCACCGCTCTTTGCAGCTGTCTTTGCCTTTGTAGCTGTCTTAAAGGGCTTCGCTTCGCTCAAACCGTCATTGGAGTCGTCACCTGTGCTTGCGGATACATAGTAGGTCTTGCCGGTAATGTCAAACTTTGCGGATTCTGTTCCTCTGATCTCGACGATTCTCTTTTCCATAAGAGAGAGTGTTTCCGAGAGCTTTGCTTTGCCTGTCTCATAGTCGGGAGCGAAATCTTCTGTAACTGCGTTTGCACCGGTGAGGATCATCCATGTCTCTGTACCCTCGGATGTTGTATAACCGATATGACCTACAGCGGCATCTATAATGTCTGCGAATGCCCAGTGGTCAGAAGTTACATCCGAGAATGTATTCTTTGCACTTTCAAAAACGCCATCGGCAGTGATGTTCTTGCCGTATGCGTTATTGATGACCTTAACTACCTCTGCTCTTGTGATGGTGGCGTCCGGCTTAAAGGAGAATGTGCCGTTACCGTTATCATAACCGTTTACAAGACCTGCTTTACCTGCAGCTGCGATAACAGTTGCTCTGGGATGATCAGCCGCAACGTCGGTGAATGTACCGTTCTTGCCTGCATCCTGAAGAAGTCCCATATTGTAAACAAGCTCTACAAATTCTGCTCTTGTTATTGCCTGGTTGGGAAGGAAGTTTCCGCTGTAAGAGGAGAGATAACCGAGTGATTCAACATATGCAACGTACTTATAGTACCACTGATCCTTTGCAACGTCTGCAAAAGCGGATGTCTTGTCCGTGGGAACGGAAGCGTCGCTGCCTGCTGTAAGTCTTGCGACTATTGTGCACGCCTCTGCTCTTGTCATGTTGCCCGAAATGCCGAATGTACCGTCATCATAGCCTTTCATAAAGGATTCGTGAACTTCAACCTTTGTTGTCACTTCGGGAATTACATACATCTTTGCAACATAAACTCTGTCGGTATCCTTCATATCATTGGGCTTGTTACTTCCGAGAGGATAATAGTGCATCTGCTTGATAATGGGATCAATACCTTGCTGGATCGCCTCTACTGCGGGGGAAAGGTCAAAGGAAGCAACTGCCCAGCGGTTTGCAACAATGTCCTCACGGCTCTTCATGCTTACAGCCTTTGAGAATATGTTGGACTTCATGATGTTGAGATTCTGCTTGCCTGTTACGGGAGAATCGGAAACATACTTGTAAAGAACGACAATCGTCTTGTATGCTTCCGCATTGATATTTGCACCTGTGTAGCTCCAACCGTCAAGGTTGATAGCCTGGTTTGCCGTAGACGCTGTATTGGGAACGACCTCTACGACCTCGCGATCCTCGTAATCAATTATATTAAGTGCCGCAGTGTCAACGCGGTTACAGATACCGTTGATGTACTGAGGGAGAAGAACGGTGAGAATATCCTGTGTCTTAAAATCTTCCTGCCAGATAACGGAGAAGGTAACATCATTTTCAGGCATTGTGTATGTATCACCGGGCTGATATACCTTCATGCCCGCCTGAGGAATCCAACCACCTGCGGTCTTGCCCTCGCAGGTAAAGGGGATTTCGGGGAGAGTAAAGGTATCGTCAAAGCGAGCCTTTATGGGTGCGGAAGCTGTGCCGACAGCATCCTTGTCACCGGATTCAAAGGTAGCAGTGTAGTAAACGTCACCGTTGGGGTTATCCTTGGAGAATGTAACATTTCTTATAAGGATGTAATCCGTTGCTTCAAAGCTTGAAGGCGTAATTGTTCCGAAAGGGTAGAAGTGAAGCTGTGTGAGGAACTGCTTGCCATCATTGACAATAGGCTTCACGAGACTTCCCATATTGAATGTAAGGGTTGACCATTCATTCTTTTTGAGTGTTTCGTTTGCATCGACCTTTGCGGTCTTAGCAAGCACCTTTGCAGTGCCGGGCAGGAAGTTAATATAAGGTTTTACATCACCGTTAAAGTCGGAAACAAACTTATATTCCATTGAAACATAATTGAACTTCGTAACGTCAATACCAAGATTGTCGAGACCGTAGCCGTCAATTGCAACGGCACCTGCTTCCGTGGTATCCGGAACGGGAGAGATTTTGACAACAGCACCCATATCGGGATCGCTGTATGCGGCATCAACGTTTGCTTTGACTTTTCTGTCAACATTGTTCTTCTGGATTTTCGAGTAGTGGATGACAAGCTCGTCGGGATTCGGTGCGGGAGCTTCCGTTTCCGCAGCCTCCTGCGCGCCTGCCGTGAGGATAAATGCCGACATCGTCATCATGACAGCAAGCATCCCGGAGAGGATCTTTCTAAGTTTCATTTGTTTGCTCCTTTCAAGAGTTGGATTATTCTATGATAATATAATAACAGATACAGACCGTTGTTGTCTACAAATAATTGATACAGATATATAAATAATTTGTTCTGTCAGACGAAACACGGATATTCTGCCTAAAAAATTATCTTAGTTATTATAAGGGAAAACGCCCCATCTTTCAATAGCTTTGACCGATAGTTTACAATTTTCGGCACACATGACAAAAAAGATATTCCCGATTTGTGCAAATAGCAAAAAACGCAATTTTGATGCAATAAAATATCAAAAAAGATTATTTTGTCTGTGGCGCGTATATATTTTTTCGATAATGCACAAATTATAACAGTTTTTGATATTCGTACATAAAATAGTGCATTTTGCGTGTTATAATATATTATGTAATATCCCGAAAGGAGAATACAGTTGAACAAAACGATCAATGCCGGCGTTGCTCCCGGACGTATGCCGAGGCACGCAACAGATAAAAAGCTCGAGATATCATATATTCTTACAGCGCTCTTTTTTCCGTTTACAATAATATATTATGAAATCATTTTCAAAATAGCTGTCGGAAACCCGTTGTTCTGCATGGGCTCCTTTGTAATGATAATGTATGCTGCCTTTGTCGGCGGCGTGGTGTATGCGTTGTCTACGCTGTGTAAAAAGACTGCGGTAAACATTATTGTCGGCTCGGTGCTTACGGGACTTATTGCCGTGCCGTATCTTGTGGAGTATTTTATATACAGAGCCTTTAAGATATTCTACGACATAAACACACTGACAGGCGGTGCGCAGGATGCCATGACAGGCTTTGCGAGCGATATAATAAAACTTGTGTTCAGTCCTTTGGGACTTTTAATGCTGTTCCTGTACTTTCTTCCGGTTGCGGTCCTTGCGTGCTGCGGAAAGCTGGCAGGCTTTTCAAAAAGACCTTCCTCAGACAGAAGGATGAGAAATCTATGCTTTGCGGCTGTGTGCTATCTCCTGATGGTACTGCTGGTATCCTTTGTTCCTCGGCTTCGCAATATGCAGGGCAGTGAATACAGCTTCCAGACAGCAATGGAGAATATGGGACTTCTTCGCAGTATGCGTCTTGACCTTGTTATGGGAGGAAATGTCGGAAGCAGCGAATTCGAAGGCAGCATGGATATAAACAATCTTGACATAAAGCCTGTGAATACCGACGGAAAAGTACCGGATGACGGCGGCGGTGCGCAGACAGATCCGAATGAACCCGAGGTGTTCGATCACATAACCGACAAAATGCCGAAGAAGGATGATTACGGATTCAATTCTCTGGATATCGACTACGCAAATCTTACAGGCGGCAACGAGACACATAAGAAGCTCAATGCCTATGTTGCGGGACTTACTCCTTCAAAGAAGAATCCGTATACCGGTGTATTCCAAGGCAAGAATCTTATCATGATATCCGCAGAAGCCTTTTCTGCGGAGGTAATAGATCCGGAGCTTACGCCAACGCTTTACAGAATGGCGACAAAGGGAATTAATTTTACCGATTACTATCAGCCTGCAAGTGCGGGTACGACAGGCGGTGAATATCAGAACATCTTCGGATATCTTCCCATGTCGGGTGGTAAATCCCTTAAAAATATGGCAAACAGGTTCAACTGGTATACAATGGGAAGTCAGCTTGACAGACTCGGATATTACGGCAAAGCGTTCCACAACCATGATTATGCCTATTATGACCGCCATAAGACTCATGTAAATCTCGGCTATTCCGACGGCTATATGGGTTACGGCAACGGCATGGAGGAGTTTGTGCAGAAAAAGTGGCCGGAGAGCGACCTTGAGATGCTTCAGGGAACACTTCCGATGTATATTGACAAGCAACCCTTCAACATTTACTATATGTCTGTCAGCGGTCACGGAACTTATTCAAAGACAGGCAACGCAATGTCGAAAAAGAACTGGTCGAGAGTCGAGCATCTTGAAGGATCTGAGGCTGTAAAAGGCTATATCGCGGCGAACCTTGAGCTTGAGGATGCTATGACTTACCTTATTACCGAGCTTGAAAATGCGGGAATTGCGGACAATACGGTAATTTGTATCTCCGCAGACCATTTCCCTTACGGACTTGAGGATAACGAACTTGCCGAGCTTTACGGCTATACTCCCGACAGTAACCTTCAGAGAGACCATTCAAGGCTTATTCTCTGGTGCGGTGAGCTGGAAAAATACGATCCCATTATCGTAAGCTCTCCCACCTTCAGTCTTGATATACTTCCCACGCTCTCAAATCTTTTCGGTACGGAATTCGATTCGCGTCTTATGCCCGGAAGAGATGTATTCTCCGATGCTCCCGCGCTTGTCTTTAATACCGGTTACGAATGGAAGACGGACTACGGCACATATACGAAAGGCACTTTCGTTCCGACATATGAGGATGTCGAGCTTCCCGAGGATTATGTCAAGAGTATAAAGTCTATTGTCAGCAACAAGATCAATTACTGCAGAAATGCACCTGACAGCGACTATTTCAAATACCTTTTCAAATAAATAACTGACCGTCGGGGTGGAGCTTCGGCGGTCTTGTGATATTTACATATTATAAGGAGCAAAGTCATGACCTTCAAAAGAATGCTTGATATCGCAATGGCTCAGACGGCAATTGACAGCAGTTGTGATGTATCCGATCTCACCTGCGGAAAGAACAAAACAGTAATATCAAAGCCGAATGACAAGGCGAGAAAATACCTGTCCCTGCCGTTTATTGCCGATATCACGACCTACGGAAGCGGTGTCGTTGCAAGTGTATCTGAGGATTTTTACGACATTACCGACAGATATATCAACAGCTATACAGCCTATCACCTTTTTGAGACACCCAATATGCACGTCTATTCCTCGGAGCTTCGCAAAAAAGGTGCGGATATCTGCTTTATGGCAGAGTACTGGCTTCCTAAGGGTGAGGATATGCCGGAATGCGGATGTGACCTTGAGCTTCGGGTGATGTATCCGGACAAGTTCCGTGATCTGTATCTTCCCGAATGGAGCAACGCCCTGTGCAGAGAAAGATCGCATCTTGATATGATTGCCGTCGGTGCATTTGATAACGGAAGACTTGTGGCTCTTTCCGGTGCAAGCAGTGACTGTGATGATATGTGGCAGATAGGTATAGATGTACTTCCCGAATACAGACGCAGAGGTATCGCCTGCACTCTTACTGCGAGAATCGCAAAGGAGATAATGTATGCGGGTAAAGTGCCTTTTTACTGCTGTGCATGGTCGAATGTAGCCTCCGCAAGAAATGCGATAAAAAGCGGATTTGTTCCCGCATGGGTGCAGATGACCGCGAAAAAGACGGAGATCATAGACAACATGAACAGAGAACAGCTTCTGCTGTAAAGAAACCGTAAAAATCAATATTTTGGTACACAAAAGTCTGCTTTTTATGCAAAATTGCCGTTGACAAAATAAATACGGAGATTTATAATATGTCAGCAAAACATAAAAGAAGGTATAAAGTTTGAAAAATACAAAATATATCCAGTATATAAGAAATGTAATGCCTTGCCTTTGGTACGGTGCCGTATGCGGTTCTTTTACGGGGGCTGTTATATTTCTTTTCAGATTTCTTGCAAAGCACGCAGAGAATATATCAAGATATGCATACTCCGTCGCTTCGGAGCATCCTTTGGGATGTGTTGCGGCTATAGCTGTTTGCTGTGCTGTGGGTGCGGTGATGTATCTTATGCACAAAAGACTTCCCGAGATAAAGGGCGGCGGCATCCCCAGAAGTGAGGGCATCCTTCGCGGACTTCTGCCTTTTAAATGGCTTACCACACTTGTCGGTACATTTTTCGGAAGCCTTATGAGCTTTCTGTGCGGTGTTCCCGTGGGAAGTGAAGGCCCTGCGGTGCTTATAGGTACCTGCATCGGCGGTGCGTGCTCGAAGTTATCCAAAAAGGAATACGCCATAGACAGATATGTGATGACAGGCGGAGCAGGTGCGGGATTTGCCGTTGCGACGGGAGCTCCCCTCACTGCGATGCTTTTCTCTCTTGAAGAGATACATAAGCGTTTTACTCCCATGCTTGTCATGACGGTATCCGTTTCGGTACTTTTCGCAACCGCTGTATCACGTTTTCTGTGTGGGCTTTGCGGCATGAGTCCAAACCTGTTTTCCTTTGAAGCTACATCGGGATTTGAGCTTTCGCATATAGGATATCTTGTCCTTCTCGGAGTATTTACAGCCGTTGCGGTCGGAATTTTCGATAAATCGATACATCTTATTGCGGCATTTACAAAGACAGTAAAAAATGTGATCCCGGCATGGGCGAAGATAGTGTTCCTTTTCGCGCTTACAGCTGTTATGGGACTTTTCTTCAGCGAAGGTATATACAGCGGTCATCATGTGATAGAAGAAGTGCATCACAATCATTCAGAACTTATTTTCCTGGGCATAGTGCTTGTGATAAGGCTCATAATGATGCTGATAGTCACCGACTGCGGTGCAACGGGAGGTATCTTTATCCCGACTCTGGCGATCGGTGCGCTTTTCGGTGCGATATTCGCGGAGCTTCTCTGCATGATGGGACTTCCCACCGAATTCTGCTGTTCGGCAACTCTTCTCGGAATGTGTGCCTTTCTCGGCGGAACTCTCAGAGCTCCTTTTACAGCCTGTGTCCTCTTTGCGGAGCTTACAGGAACATTTACGGATTTCTTCTATGTTGCGATAGTCGTATTTACAGTAAATATTATAACAGAGCTTCTCGGCCAGGAACCATTTTACGATATGGTACTTGAACACACCGTAAGAAAGCAGAACAAGGGGCTTGAATACCAAACAGCCGTCTTTACACTTACGGTACATGAAAACAGCTTTGTCTGCGGAAAAACGGTGCGTGATGTAATGTGGCCGTACTTCTGCGTAGTCCTCTCGGTGGAACACAGCACCGATTACAGGGACAGTTACTTCAACGACGGTGAAAAGAAGCTGTACGCAGGTGACATCGTGACGGTGAGGGCAAGATTCACCGATGAGGAAAAGGCGAAGGCACGACTGTATGCCCTTGTAGGAGAACAATAAAAAAAGCAGGTCACGTTACATGCACAAAAAAAGCTGCTCATGTTGTGAGCAGCTTTTATCTTTTAATGTACGCATCTGTCAATAAGCCGTGTTCTGTTTTAGGCAATCATCTATCTTGTTTTCATGTTGCCATGAAACTCTCTGCCGTGTACGGTATGAGCCGAGCAAGCCCTGCATTTCTGCGTACCGCGTTACGTTGCTTCGGATAGGGTTTACAGGAGTCCCATGTTACCACAGGACCCGGTGAGCTCTTACCTCGCCTTTCCATCCTTGGCTGTGTCATATGACCATCGCCGGTATATCTCTGTTGCACTCTCCCGGGAGTCACCTCCGGCGGACGTTATCCGTTATCCTGCTCTGTGAAGCACGGACTTTCCTCACTCGGATGTTTCCATCTTTTGCGCGATTGCCTTGACAGGTGCGTATATTTATTATATCATGTATTTTTGAAGTTTTCAAGTACTTTTTGCATCATATGAGATCATCGTTCCGGATACGCGACGGAAGGTTGAAATATATTTACAAATGTATGCGTTTGCGTTAATATGTTGAACGTATAATCGAAGAAGATCAAATTATGGGAGGTGACACAATGAGAAAGGTTACAGGAATATTGCTCACGGTCTTCGGCGGGCTCGCACTTATCGGAACATTTGTCAACAACGGAGGAAAGAATATAATCACGCTCCTTGTGACTCTGCTTCTTTGTGCGCTGTTCATTTTTTCCGGACTTGAGCTGTACAATTCTGGAAGATATGTTTACGACAACGAACAAGCGAATCAGCACAGAGTAAAGAGAATGATTTTCGGCGTTCTGATGCTTATTCTCGGAGCATTTTACGCATATACCACATTCAAAGTTATCAAGGCATTCCTGACTATTATGTCTCTGGGAATGGTAACGGTTCCTGCAATCATCTATGTACTGTTCATTATACTTTTCACAGTCGTTACCATCACGGGCGGAATATTACTCGTACTTAAGGTTGATGTAAAAAATAATTAATGACACAAGGCATCGGTGCTCTTTTGGGGGCATCGGTGTTTTTTATGTTTTTGCCTATATCCTTTTGCTGTTGACAAATGCTCCCTTTCGGAGTATAATATCTATGGATATGCGGCTGTCTTTATGCTGCGATGCGAAATTTGTATCCGAAAGGAAATATAAAATGGCAAAAGAAATATACACATCTCGAAGTCCCGAAGAAACGGAAGCTATAGCGCGGGAGCTTGCAAAAAAACTGAAAAGCGGTGACTTTATCGCCTTTTTCGGCGGTCTCGGCATGGGAAAGACCAATTTTGTAAGAGGACTTGCCTCTGTTTTGTGTCCCGATGTAAGAGTCACAAGTCCCACATTTGCTCTTGTAAACGAATATACGGGCGATCTCAACATATACCACTTTGATATGTACCGCATAACAGACAGCGACGATCTTTATTCCACAGGCTTTTACGAATATCTGGAACGTCCGGGCATAGTTGCCGCAGAATGGTGCGAGATGATACCCGAGGACCTGCCGGAAAGCAGATATGATGTGACCTTTGAACGCATCTCAGAAAACGAGCGTCGGATAACCATAGAGGAAAAAAACGAATCGTAAAGCGCATGACCTTATCCAAATAAAGAGCCGTAGCAACGGCGGAACGGAGATAATTATGAAAAAGCTTACGGGCATTGTTTTTGCAGTCATTCTCGGAGCGCTTATGTGTGTTTGTGCCATGGCAAAGGACTACGGAAATGTCATAGACAAGGGCGAGTGCGGTAAATACGGCGATAATGTTATCTGGACGATGTATGACTCCGGTACGCTTGTTATAAGCGGAGAGGGGGAGATGGAGGATTATGCCGATTATATCGGTACGACTACTGCTCCCTACTCGGAGTATCTTGAAAATAAAAAAGTTCGTTCTCTGATAATTGAACCGGGCGTCACCGTTATAGGCATAGATGCTTTCTCGTGCAGATTCAATGTATATCCCCAAATAGAAAACATTGAGATAGCCGATACTGTAACGAAGATTTACAGAGGTGCTTTTTCCGAACTGTATTTCAATGACTACAATTATATACCGTCAAGTGTAACGCATCTCGGAATCGGTAATGCCCCCGGGGATCATACCGATTGGTGGAAATCTCAGCCGAACGGCTTAGTGTATCTCGGTACTGCAGCTGTAGGTTACAAGAGTATCGGCGGAAAAAACATAGAACTTAAAATCAAGGATGGCACAACCGTGGTTGCTATGAATGCTCTTGCTAATCCGTACGAGAATCATGAATTGCTGGAGTATTATAAAAAGCTGTATATCCCGGCTTCAGTCAAAGGCATCAGCGGACTTTACGGCTGTACAAACCTTGAGATCGAAATAGACCCGGAGAACCCTTATCTTTGCAAGGATGAATACGGAGTGATATATTCCGCGGATATGACAAAGCTTATGTATGCTCCCGCAAAAAACTGGTACGGTGAATACACTATTCCGGATACAGTTACGGAGATAGTTGACGGTGCATTCCAATGTTGTAATAATCTTTATACGATCAATATAGGAAAAGGTGTCACACGTATAGGTGATTCCGCTTTTGAAAACTGTGATTCTCTGAGCTTTGTAACCATACCGGAAAATGTGCGACATGTCGGTCACCGAGCTTTTTACGATTGCGATAAGTTGGCGGTGGCGGATATCCTTTACGGTACGCACACAGTTGGAGAATTTGCTTTTTACAGCTGTGACAGCCTTTTGAGCATAAGCCTTCCCAACAGTCTAAAGTGTCTCGGTAACTGCGTGGTACGTGAGTGCCCTCTTCTCAAAGTTTTTGATATTCCGGAAAGCGTTGAAAAAATTGTAAATATTCATTTTAGTCCGAGTGGAGGGGGAATTTTTTTTGGTGGAAACGATTCTCTTGAAACATTTATGGTTCCATATAACCCAGATATTCCCGGCGATGGATTGTGGGGATGGCTTATAGATTTCAATGATTGGGTCGAACAAGACAGATCTAAATATGACAATCTCAAATATGTCTACATAAAGAACGCATACAGCGAAGAATTACTTGAAATAGAAAGATTTGAAAAGGGAGGTCTTCCACATCACACCCAAGTGATCCGCCTATACGCCGGCAACGCAATAACCAACTACCTTGCCACAGACATAAAAGCCACAATAGACGGCGCTCCCATCCGCTCCTACAACATAGACGGATACACCGTAATAATCGCGGAAGACCTCAGAAACTACGGCTTCAACGTGGTATACAACGATGATGAGCGCACTCTGCGCATAACGGAAGGTACAAAGGAAATAACAAGCACCTACGAGCACACCCCGCACAGCGGAAGCATAGGTGACATCGCAGGTGACGTTTACTATACCGATATAGATACATATTTCTTCGGAAAGACGGTAAAAAGCTTCAACATAGGCGGCTATACGGCGATATATATTTCCGATCTTTCCTCAATGGGACTTGTTGAGTGGAAGGAGACCGACAGGGAGATAAGCTTTGTAAGATATTGATACGACAAATATGACACATCAGGGTAAGACTTCGGTTTTGCCCTGTTTTTTATGCCGTTCATTCATCCTCACCGCTTTGTACCACAGACTTTCTGTATCCGAGCGGTGAAAGCCCCGTATGAATCTTGAACACCCTGCTGAAAAGCAGCGCATCGTCATAGCCTACCGAGTTTGCAATATCCGTCACGGAAAGCCGCTTTATACGCAGAAGCTCCTTTGCACGCTCCACTTTCATGTCGATGATATACTTTTTCGGCGGAATTCCCACATATTCCGTGAAAATATTGCGGAGATAGGCCCTTGACAAAAACAATGACGATGCCACATCCTCCGCACTTATGCGGTTTTGAATGTTGTTTTGAATAAATTGCTTTGCCTTTTTTACGTGCATCTCACGGCGTGACATACGACTTTCGTTTTCTTTGGAATTGAGATGCTCGGAAAGTATGATTTTGACAAGTCCTTCCGAATGCATCTCGTTTTCCATTATATATATACCGTCGGTAAAATAATCGTGTATCAGCTTGAGCAGCTTTTCTTCCCAATCAAAGCTGAAGGTACTGCAATTATCGTTAATTCCGATGGAATTGAAGAATTCGTATATTTTTTCGTAATCTCCTACTATGCCTATCCAAAAGTATGTCCACGGATCTTCCGGATCCGGATAATAATTGTATCGTTCGTTTTTAAAGCACACAAACCCTTGACCTGCACCGAGACACTTGCCGTCAAAATATCCTTTTCCGGATAATATGTAGTGCAATCCGAATTTTGAGTGAATACACGTTACGGGATCCTTGTCGGCGGTACATTTTTCAAGCCTTGCATAATCTGTATAAAAATCCGACATTATTGTAATCGTTCCTTTCGTTTTTTTACGTGGGAGCGTTATTTTTTCGCCCGCCCATGGTACGATTTTACCATATAAATACTACGATAAAATACTGTAATTTTGTAAATTCTTATGCTATAATCGAAATATAAGGGACAGTTTACTCGATAATGTCCCCAAAAAAACACAGCGAGGAACGAAAAAATGCTAAAAGCACCCCAAAGATTCAAAGCGGAAAAGGGAAAGGAATATATTCTTCCCATGCCCGTACTGTACGATCCGGAAAACTACGTTTTTGCCGGTTGGCTTGACGAAAAGAATGGCAAGATATACCAAAGCGGTGATAAATATATTGCGGAGGATGATACCTTTCTTCTTGCAAAGTGGGATAACACCTATGTCTGCCCGGATGTGTGCAGTCTCTCGGTATGCTCATACTGCGATGGATTCTTCAGACATCTGCCCACGGCAACACTTGCAAAAGGCGCGCATGACGGAATCGAGTGTCTGAAGATAGTACCCACACCGGATGATCCCAAAGAAGAGACGGTGATACTTGACGGCTATCACTACCTTGCGGCAAGGATAGACCTCGGCGTATACAGATATGCGGCACTCATAATTAAGTATGAAGGCAAAAGCTCAAAGGAATATACTCCCATGCTGCCATTCCCTCAGAACGGCTACGGTATACAAAATTATTCCGTTGAGGTAAATGCCGACGGATGTGTCAAAAACGGTGAGTGGAGCATTGTCACCTTTGATATGAAGGATGTTGCGGCATCACTTGTTGATAAGAATAATGCTGTAATGCGCCAGATGTATATTCAGCCTTACGGTAAAACTCCCGCAACTGAGCTTTTTGCAGATGATGTAATGTATGCAGCAAAGCTGATGTTCTTTAAGGATGCTCCCAATGTGAAAATATGTACCAAAAGCTTGTCGGATTGTCTTGCAGATGATACGCAGATAGCTAAAGACCTTCTTTGCGGCGGTGTGACAAAGGACTTTGCCGATACGGATATCGTATACATCACGGAAAGCGGAAAATATATTTCGCTTCTTACGGATATTTCGACACTTTGCAACAGTAATCTTGTTCCCGATACCGATGCGGGTGCAAAATTCATGGCAGAGCTTGACGAAAGAACAAGCAAAAGGATTGCCGAAATAAGAAATACGGAAACTGCCGTAAAGGTAACGGGTACAAAATATTATGTATCCGTCGATGGAAACGATGATAACGACGGACTTTCTCCCGATGCTCCGTGGAAAACTACGGTGAAAGTAAGTGAAGCAGAGCTGAAGCCCGGTGACGGTGTATTCTTCAAGCGAGGTGACACATGGCGCAACGTCATGATAAACGCAAAAGAAGGTGTCACTTACTCTGCATACGGTGTCGGTGCAAAACCCAATCTTTACGGCTCACCGGAAAACGGCGCGGATGATTCAAAGTGGAGCCTTTGGTACAAGAACGGAAGCAAAAAGATATGGCTGTACGACAAGGAGCTTTCCGATGTGGGACTTATGGTGTTCAACGACGGAGAGAGCTACACAACAAAAGCCATACCCTCATATGTAAATGAAAAGTTCGTGCTTCGTGACGAGCCGGAAACGGAATTTGACATAAAAGAGCATCTTGATGACATGATGCTGTTTTCCGAGATAATCCCCGCAGGTGTATGGGTAAGCAAGAGAAAAGGTAAGCTGTATCTGCGATGCGACAAGGGCAATCCGGGAGAGATCTATGACAGCATAGAATTCAATACAAGAAGCCAATTGATCGAGCTCGGCTCAAATCCGGATGTAACGGTGGACAATCTGTGTCTGAAATACACGGGAAGCATCGCCGTTCATGCCTGGGATGCAACGGAAAATACCGCAAGGGCAATAAAAAATATGACAGTCACAAACTGCGAGATAGGCTGGATAGGCGGCGGCATACAGCTGTACAATGCGAAAAACGGACAAGTCATACGCTTCGGAAACGGTGTTGAGATATATGGCGGATGTGACGGATACATCATAGATAACTGCTACATATATCAGTGCTACGACGCAGGCTTTACCGTACAGTGCGGCAGCGGTGCTACGGCAAGTGTTGGAACTATGAAGAATGCGACCTTCAGTAATATTGTTGCAGAATACTGCATCTACGGTACGGAGCTATGGAACGGAAGCAATGAAAAGGTTTACGGCAGAGTCGGTGAGAATATCAATGTTGTTGATAACATCATAAGATACTGCGGCTACGGCTTCGGACAACAAAGACCCAACAAGGGCAATGCCACATCCATCATGGGCTTCCATCATCAAAATATCTTCAAGGACTATCATGTAAAGAACAATGTGTTCGCACTCAGCAGAGATAATCTTCTCAATACCACAAGCGAATACAAAGGAACTCTCCCGATATACGAGGGCAACACCTACGTTCAGAATGTCGGAGGAAATCTCGGTTATTTCGGTCTCGGAAGAGGTAATCTTTATACATACGATATGACGGCAAAAGCTACGATAGAAAATATTTTCGGCGATAAAAAAGCCACGGTTTATTTTGTAAAATAAAAAATAATATATAAAGGAGAAACATCATGAAAAGATTATTCACGGCAATTATCATTTCCATCGTAATGGCAATAAGTCTTACGGTCATGGCAAATGCAGAGGAACTCACAATTTACATTGACCAGTCAACAACCGTTGAAGTATCTGCACAGAACGGTACTCGGGAAGCACCCTATTCCAAAATAGAAACTGCTCTCGGTAAAGTAAAAAACACAGCGGCCGATAAAATTGTGGTATTCCTTATGAGTGACTATACACAGCCTACGGGCGGCAGCGGTCTCGGTATCGCAAACAAGACGGTAATATATACCGCAGAAAGCGATACTACACAGTTTAAACTCCCCAATGGTTCAATTTATCCGGCTCCCACCGCAGGAAGTACGGGAACATTCGGCTTTGAAAACATTACCCTTGTAAAGGGACTTTCAGCCAATGACCGTTATGATATTGCACTTCGTTGTTTCAACCTTATTATCGGTGAAGGCACAAAGACTACAGGCGGTATTATCGGTATAACACAGGTGTGGAACGGTGAAAATGCGATCTCCGACCAGAGGATAGACATAGACTCCGATACATGGACAAATTTCCAGATAGACTTCGGAACATATATAGCAGGCTCTGTCAAGGGAAATGCAACAATAAATATCAACGGCAAAACAACAGCACACATTCTCGGTGCCGGCTATAGAGCCGCGGGAGCCGATTTCTATGGTACACAGAACTATATTCTCAACAGCGGTGCTACCATAAGAGAATTGTTCTTCGGTAAGGCTTCCGCACAGCACGGTAAGCGTTACGTTCAGGTAAATGCCAAGGTAGGTTTGGTTGACCTTTATACAACAGGTGACAGCGGAAGTCTTACCTCCGACAGCTACAGCGGTGTAAACATCATCGAAATCAATGAAGCCGCAACAATCAACCGTACAGGCGGCGAAGCCACAACAGGCGGTTCGGGTAATACAGAGCCCGCAAACTACAAGAAGATAAACGCATATCCCAACAGCGAGGAAGCATGGAAGAATGTTACAAGAGTTGTAATCTTTAACAACAATGTCCTCAGCGATACTGAAGTAGCAGATACCGCTGCAATAGTTCTCCGAGTAGCAGAGGGCGGAAGCGCTCAGGCAGTAACAACAGAGCCGACAGCGGAAAATAACTGGGACTGCGAGCTTTTAGGCTTTGAGATCACACTTCCCGAAGGCAGGGATCTCGTATACATCGGTGGCGAGCTTGCAGAAGCAAATGAAGATGGACTTTATGTTATTGAAAATGCAGGCGAAAACAAGGTAACATTTGGCAGCAAGTACACGGTTACAATCGGTGATGCATCCGAAAAGTACGTTCCCGGAGCAAAGATTACACTCCCCGAAGCACCCGAAAAGGAAAACGGAGAACACTACACATTCAAGTGGTCTGACGGTGAAAATACATATGATGCCGGTGCGGAATACACAGTAAATGCAGACGTTACATTTACGGAAGTCTGGACAGCAAAGACATACACAGTTAAGTTTGTAAGCGGTGAAGATACGGTTTCCGAGGAAGCTCTCGCATATGACAGCACGATCACAGCTCCCGAAGCTCCCGCACTTGACGGACACACCTTTGACGGCTGGTATAACGGTGATGTGAAGTTTGAAGAAGGCACAAAGGTTACGGGCGAAGTTACCTACACCGCAAAGTACACAAAGAACAGCTACGACATCGAAATAAACGCAGTTCCCACAGAGGGCGGTGCTGTCGAAGGTGCTGGCAAATACGAATATGGTACAAATATAACATTGACAGCGACACCTAATTTCGGTTATAATTTTGACGGATGGTATATCGGCGAAGAAAAGATCGGCGATGCACCGAGCCTTGAAGTTGAAGTAAAGAACGCTGTAACATATATCGCAAAATTTGTAACAGCTCCCGTTGAAGTAAAGGCAATTGTCGTTCTCGCAAGAGAAGAAGGAACACCCTACAGCGTAACATACGAAGACGGCACGACCTACAACAATGCGGCAAAGATCACGATATATGACGGCGAAAACATCGTATTCAGCGGTGCGGAATCCGAGAACGGAGCACTTGAATTCAATGTCGAAGTCGAGCTTGGCAAGACATACAGAGTAGTTGTGACAAAGAACGGCTATCTCACATATGACAAGGAGATAGAAGTAAAGACAGGAAATGAGCTGTCCGCAATAGAGCTTGTTCCCGGTGACATCAAGTCCGACTATGACGATGTATGCGGTGACGGTACCGTTGATATCGA
>SVQR01000048.1 GCA_015065225.1 Oscillospiraceae bacterium
TAGCTTCACCCTCAATGCCGACACCGTTCTTTGCAAACTTTACGGTATATTCCGTTCTGGGATTGGGATTTGTCTTGTGGAATCCTATCTTACCGATGTAGATAACATCATCCTTTGTAAGACCGTAGGGTGTAGCACCCTCAAAGGGGCGAAGATGGATATGGTTGAGAATATGCTCCGGCATATCTGCCTTGAGAGTCTGCTTGACAGCATCTGTGATATGGAAGTATGCAACATCCCATTCACCTGCAATTACAGGCTGTGACTTAATAACAGAGCCGCTGCTCTTGAACACCTTTGTGGAGTTTGCAAGATAGATGCCCATATTGCCTGTGTGCTTGGGAGTCTTTGCCGCATAGAAATATTCTACGGTAATAAAGGAATAATCCTCAAAGGTGATCTTTTTACCTGTTGAGCTGCTTATACCCGTACACTCAAGTGCTATCGCCTTGTTCTTACCGGTACCGTCGGGATTGGGAGTATATTTTACAAGAGATCTTCCGTCTGCGGTAACTTTTTCAAATGTACCGGAATCAACCTTGTCAACAAAGCCGGAGAGCATCTTTGAAGCATCCGTCATAACAGCTCCTTCGCTCATGACCTTGGGATCCTTGCCCTTGGTCGAACCGCCGAGGCTGTCGGGAGTTGTTGTGGATGTATCGGATGTAACATTCTGATTTTCCACCTTTACAACCGGCTTTGTAGTACCGCCGGGCATGAGGTTTTCTTCCGAGAACGTTACCTTACCTATATAAATAATATCATCGGGATCAAGCTTGTTGCCCGCAAGTGAGCCGAAAGGACGGAACTGGATGTGGTTTATTGTATGTACATCCTTATCGGCAGCAAGCTTTCCGTCAACGGCATTTGTGAGATCGAAATATGCAGTCTCCCACTTGCCTGAAGCAGTAAGTGTACTGCCGTTTACAGCCGTTGCACCGTTCGCAAGCATCTTATTGGAATTACAGAGCTGTATAACAAAAGGTCCGTTATATACGGGATTCTTTGACACATACTTATACTCAACAGACATATATCTGTAGGTATCGTATGCAACACCGAGCTTTGAAAAGTTGAGACCTTCAATGTTTACCATAGCTCCGGAATTGGAAGCCGCATGATCCACCGTAAACTTGAGGACCTGCTTGCCGTCCTCCGTTGCTTTCTCGAGCTTTCCCGAGGGCTTTGAGTCAACGAAGCCCTTGTCGCCTCCTTGGTTAAGTGTTACAAAATCGATGCTCTTTGATTCCGCACTGACAGCCATACCCAATGTCAGGGTAAATGTTGTCATGAGCATCAATGCGGATAGAATTAAGGACAGAGTCTTTTTCATGTTTTTCCACCTTTCAATTTGCTTCTGTTTTTGTCCCATCATAAGGAACAGCAGAAATATTATACAATATTGCAGTTTTCATGTCAATATCATCTGCCGATACTCAATTCATTATTTTCTTTCCCGAAGGTATAATGATTGTACAATTCTTCCAAAATATCTCACCGCAATACCACGGCGAAAGAACATACATCACATATTATCGTAAAAAGATCATAACAATAACGGGACTGTCCGACATTTTTATTATAAACGAAACTTATATAAAAATCAATGCATATTTCAAATACATTTGACTTATTCAAAACAAAAACCGAGATACTTTCATATATCCCGGCAAAATATTTATATAAAAAGCATCCTTCACGCCCGAAATTGCAAGACAGCCGTCAGCGAAGCCACACGAGATCACACTGCATAAAGCTGTGTCATCCTCATCCTGCAACAAAGATACAGAATGATGCGATCGGTCATCCGATCCTCCGCCGTATTATTCCACAGTATCCTCTCAGCTATCCTCACGCACAGCAAAGTCGGAAACACGATCGGGATGCTCATAAAAGAAGCGGAATCCCAACTTTCGATACAGGGACTCCGCAATTTTTATCACTGTCCCTTACCGACATTCGGTTTTCGGCTTCGGGAATAGTTTGTGCATTTGTACAGAAAATATTTATGGTAATTTTTTCATTCGGAAGCTCTGAAAGATATCACCAATGATGATAACATTCCCCTGTCTTTGAATCAACGTATATCCATACGCTTGGGCTGAATACCTGATCGGACACTCTCAGAACTGCATGTATAACATAGTACATCTTACCGTCCTTGTATTCGATATCCGGCCACATACTTGTGATCCCTCTCAGTTTTGAAGTTTCGTATACCGATGTTTTGATATACTCTTCCGCTATCTCCATGAACCATTTGTCTTTTTCTGGAATGTAGGCATCGATCAGCTCATCTTTCTGTAATGAAAGCGTATATTTGAAGAATGTCCAGTATCTGATGCCGTTTTCCTCTCTGATACCGACGGTCGCGCTCGCATATGAATCGATATACAGTTTCGTATGAGCGGAATTGTAGTAGCATATATTCGCACCGATCTTGTATGTTCCCGATCTCTCGCCTTCTTCTATTGTGAGATCCTTTACAATAATGTCATTTACAACAGTTCCGTCAGAAGCTATCGGGCGGTAATAGTATCCGTTATGGTAATAGCTGTTATTCTTATATGAGCCCCTCGTTGCGGAACAATTGAGGATATTGTTCATTATCCATTCAACACCATCGGCAGGAAGCTTGTACGCACCGGTGCTTTGGAATCTTCCGGATGGATCGGTCTTTACTGTCGCAAGATCCGTTCCGAAGAGCTCTGAATAAAGATAGGGATATACCTTTCCCACAACAAGATCATACCCTTTTTCGGATGCATTTGCCGAATCATAATTGTAGGATGAATATTTGCTGTCATTCATGGCGTATGTAAGGTATTTAAGCTGTCTTTCAAGCTGTTCAATATCGCTGTCTTTCGCTTCGAGAAGCTCTCCGTCATATGAGAGTCCGTTACTGCTTACAGCAAGTCCCTTTACATTGTCAAATTCGATAGTCCAGCCAAATTCCGTACACCAATCCCATGTCATCGGGAAATACAGTACGTCGTTAAAATTCAGGATCGGATACTCGCTGTATCTGTTGGTAATGCGTTCACCGTTTACGGTTATCTTTCCTTCGGAAACGACTGCGAACAGGACCTTGTTGTAAAATCCGTCCTCATCATAATACGGTTCGTATTCTCCGTAGCTTTCGGTAGTGGTTATGACATTGCCGTTCTTTCTCGTCCACTCGTTTCTGACTCCGAGAAAAGCACAGTCATGATATGTCATCGGAAAATAAGTTATACCGTTATGCCATATAAAAGGGTATTCCCTGTGCATATTGTTGACTCTTATACCGTTGATCACCACAGGATAATCCGGGACAAGGACATCCACCCATTCTGCAGCAGAAGCACAAAAAGATGATAGCACAACTGCGGATGCGGCCGCGATGATACCTGTCATTAATTTTTTCATCATATCTTTTCCTCCGATCTGTATTCCTGCGGCAAATATATCCTGTCAGACACCTTCGCCGCACCATACCGTCACTTCATCCCGTACCGTCCTCAGAGTCTTTCCAGGATCTCAGATATTCTTGCTTTGTCTATCCTCTTTTTATTATCTTTGAAGGTAAGAACAAGATTGTCTTTTGTGAATATCTCGCGTACTATCCGTGTCATTCTTTCAGGCGTGACCGCCTTGTATGCCTCCACTCGTTTTTCAAACGAAGCATCTTCCCTACCAAGCAGCTTTTCCTCGTAACCGAGCTGAAAATTCAATTCCTCCGGCTCATCCAACAGACAACCGGCATTTACAACATACGAGGCTCTTGCATATTCAAGCTCGTCCTTTATCCCCGTTTTCAGCGATGCAAGTATGTCAACCACCTTTTCGACGGATCTTTCAACATCCTTTGCACCTACCTCGTACAAAAAGCTGAGAGTACCGATATTTTTATATCTTTCTATTGACGCGTCATAGCTGTATACCATTCCGGATTCATCGGAAAGACCTTTAAAGAGCTTTGAGCACTCACCTGAAAAAAGTATATCGTAAAGAAGATAGCTCTCTGCGCTGTTGTATCTGTCCGCAAATATATCAAAGGAAAATCTTACAACGTGTTCCCTTGAGCTTTTAACGGCAATATGAGCACCTCGTTTTCCGAAATTCTTCGGTATGGGAGCATTATTGTCAAAACTTTGCGATGCGTCAGGGAGTGTCTTTCTTTCCACTGCCGAGCAAAGGTATGAAAGTCCGTCATCACCGTAGTTTCCCGTTACATAAAAGAATATATTATCCGCGGTAAGGAATCGTTTCTGAGCGTTGCGAAGAGCATTTATACCTATCCTGTCAAGTGCGGAATGCTTTCCGAGTATGGTATTTGAAAGCCTTGTTCCCTCCCATACTATCTTCTCGGAAAAATACTCCAGCGAATTTCTTTCGTCGCTTTCGCGAAGCTCGCTTTTTATTCTTTTTCTTTCTATATCAAGCTCATTTTTCGGAACATTGAACGGAGTGAATATCTCGCAGAGTATATCTACGCTCTCACGAAATTTTTCATATGCCCCGGTTATGGTAAACCGTATGAATTCCTTATATGTTACGGCATTCATGGTTATTCCGAGCATATCCGCACGTCTGTACAGCTCTCCGCCCAATGCAGCATTTATGCTTCTGAAAGCCGTATGCTCAAAAAAGTGCGATATACCGTTTTCTTCATCCTTTTCGTAAAGAGGTCCCGCTTTGACATAAAGACAAAGGCAGAAGGAATGAAGATACGGACTTCTGTAGCCATATACCTCAACGCCGTTTTTTGTTATTGTTTTAATTTCCATTATTACCTGCAATAAAATTATTATGTCCGATCTGCCTTTTACTCTGATGCAATATCGTCACGGCTTGTTCTTCTTTCCTTGCCGAGCTTTCTTTCCAGCTCCTTTATGACAAGTGCATCATATGCTTCCCTGACCCCTTCCTTGCACTCACGCACCGTTCTGTAAACGGTAACATTCTTGGAAGGATCCTTTGTATCGCTTATTCTGAGCCTTACCGTAAACTCACCGTGTTGTTCGCATCTTGCAAGACTGAGATACTTGAATCTGTTTGCCCTTACAAACGGTGCGATCTCCGCAAATCTTCCGTCGCAAACTGGACATGACGGATTGCATATCTCACGGTTGGCAAGTGCGGCACGCCTGCTTTTGAGACCGCTGAAGATGGTCTTGCCCTTGTCGCTTCCGCAAAGTGCGCACTTTGCTCCCGGATACTCGGCGATCCCCTTTGCGATATCAAGCTTTTTAGCTATCATCGCAGTATAGTAAGCATCATTCAGTGCATCATGTGCCTTGAGGGTATTCTCAATTTGAAAATACTCCACCGCTGCCGCAAGAGACTTCTGATTTGTACCCGTGTCCGTCTGCATATTGAAGAACACCTGAAGATTATACCAGGTCTTGAAAAACTCCGAATTCTCACCGTTGACATTGCAGTTCTGTCGAAGTATCCTTATATCGTCTATCCCCCAAGTGAAAAACACCGCATCCGGCTCGCACCAATCAACAAATCTTGTAATACAATCCGAAAACGAAGGTGCATTTTCCAACATCTCGGAGGTAATGCCCGTAAGCTCGGACACCTTGCTGTTCATTTTAGTATAGATCTTGGGTTTTATCTCGGATTTAAAAACACTCTCTATCTCAAGATTTTCCGAGAGCTTTACTGCTCCTATCTGTACTATCTCTCCGGAAAAGCGTTTTCCGTCCTCCAATATCATTGTATGCTTTGAGCTTTGCGCCTGATTCCACTCAAAGTCCACAGCTATGTATTTCATAACTTTGGATTTCCTTTCGTTTTAAAAGATCATTCCTTTATGCTGTAGGACAAAAACTCGTAAACAAGCTCTGTCCCCTCGTCTATACAGTCCGGAAGAAGTGCTCTTGCGACAAGTATCTCGTCATTTGAGCCGTCATCCGTTCTTGCAAGCACCGCATAATCTCCGTCTATCTTTTTTACCTTATATTCCATTCTTTCCATACATCTTCCCTCTCAGACCTTGAGCTTATTCACAACATCCTCGTCAGCTGTAACATAGGCGGTATAATTCGTTTCATATATTACAAATCCCGGTTTTGAACCCGAAGGCTTTTTCACGTTCTTTATCCTTGTGTAGTCCACCGGTACACCGGGCATATCCTTGCCCTTGGAATAGTATGCCGCTATGATCGCCGCCTCGGTATAGTCCTTTGCATCAGGCTCATCTTTGCCGCAGAACATGACGGTATGCGATCCGGGCATATCCTTTACATGGAACCACATATCGAATTTATCGGCGACCTCCGTAGTAAGGTAGTCATTCTGCAGATTGTTCTTTCCGCAGAGTATCCTGTAGCCCGAGCTTGAACGGAACTCCATAAGGTCATAGGTCTTCTTCATCTTCTGCTTCCTTGCATTCTTCGACTTTGAACGGGACCCGAACATGGATTCAAGCTTCTTTCCGTATCCGCTGATGGAAAGCTCCTCGCGTATTTCGGCGATATCCTTTTCGCCCTCCGCTTTTGTAAGGCTGTCAAAAATGGTATCTATATATTCAAGCTCCTCGCGGCCTGCTTTGATCTGCGCCGTGAGTTGTATCTCTCTTGTTTTCGCCTTGGAATAGAGCTTATAGTATTTCTGTGCATTCTGTGCGGGAGTAAGGTTTATCTCAAGCGGTACTTCCACTTCTTTGCCGTTGCCGTTTTCGTCAAGCTCGTTGTAATCAACAAGCCTTGCTTCGGTATCACCTTTTTTCAGCATATACATATACGCGGTTATAAGGTCACCATACAGCTTCAGCTTATCCCTTCCGGCACATTCTGCGAGATCCTTTTCCTGAAGGCTTATCTTCTTTGTGATCCTCGCACTCGCAGCGGACAGGAGTTTGAGAATATCTTGACTTTTTCTCTTTATGCTCTCGTTTCTGTCCTTTTCAAAGCAGAATCTGTCAAGAAGCTCTCCGAAAGAATCGCATTTTATGCATATTGCGGAAAGCCCGTACTGACGTATCTCACAGAATGAATATTCCATCGGGCGTTTGTCCTTATCGTAAAGGATATAAGGCTCAAACACTCCATCGGACACTTTGCCGTAGATCTCGTTGAAATTGAACCACAGCTTCTCACGGTCTGTGTCGGCAAGTCGGAAGGTCGTCTGCTTTGTCGCTCTGAAGGATATCTCTCTTGCAATAAGCGGAGAAAGACCTCTGTAGTTTGAGATAAGATACTTGTCAACGGCATTTTCGCCGAACCCCTCGGATATATCCTTTGATAGCTTTTCCATGAACTCTTCCTTGGTAACAACAAGAGTATCAAGCTTTCCTTCCTGCACAGGCGGCAGCTCATAGGGAAATCCGGGAAGTATCTGTCTTTTTGCCTTAACGGAAAGATCCACATATCTTATTGCAGACAGAACACATCTCTTTTCATCGAGAAGAATTATATTGCTGTAAGTTCCCATGATCTCGACAATGAGAGATTTTTCCGATTTGAATCCCATCTCGTCGTGAGAGCTTATACCTATCTCAACAGCTCTTTCAAAGCCAAGCTGTTTTACAAACATTATATGACCGCCCACAAGGTGCTTACGAAGAAGCATACAGAACATGGGTGGCTCTGCGGGATTTTCCCTGTCATTTTCGGTAAAGCCGAAGCGCGACATTCCCGCAACCGCCGACAGAAGAAGCTTTCTGTTTTCCCCGCCGCACTTGAGTGACAGTACGACTATGTCTCTTTCCGGCTGATATATCTTGTCTATTCTTGCGCCTGCAGCTTTATCGGATATCTCCTTGGTAACTGCGGCTGTAAGTCCTGCGTCAAATGGCATTGTGTCCCCCTTAGGAAATGCAAAATTCTAAGTGCAAAATGCAGAATAACTCTTAAATGGTGAAATACGGGCTTCCTACATCGTAGGTTTCGAAAGAAATTTCGTTAAATTCTGATTTCAATATATCCGCAAGGCGATATACTGCCGGATTTTCCGTGAAGTAGTGACCTGCATCAAAGATGGAGATGCCCATATCTTTTGCATCTATGAATGTGTTATGAGAAAGGTCTGCACTGACGTAAGCATCCGATACTCCGGCGGCATCGGCAAGGAAGTCCTTACCCGCACCTCCGCACACCGACACACGCTTTATCTTTGCGCTTTTGTCAAAGTATGCTTTCATCGTGCCGCATCCGAGCTTTTCGCGGATATACTTCGCAAATTCCTCCCCGGACATTTCACGGTCAAGCTCACCGACACGGAGGAATTCCGCATGTTCCGTTACATTACAGAGCCCGATAGTCTGTGCAAGAATATCGTTTACTCCGCCTTTTGCTTTGTCAAATCTTGTGTGATATGACAGTACGGATATACCGTTTTTCATGAGAAGCTCTATCTGCGAGAAGTATTCGCCTCTTACGTTCTTCAAAGGTTTGAAGATAAAAGGATGATGCGTAACAATAAGGCTTGCACCTATTTCAGAAGCTCTTTTCACAGCATCAAGGTTTACTTCAAGACAAACAAGTGCCTTTTTCACTTGAGCATCGGTATCTCCACAGAGCATAACGCCGTCATTGTCCCAAGCCTCGGAAAGCTCACGGGGAGCGATACCTGTTACAAAGCTGTCTATATCTTTTATTGTTGTCATTTTTATCCCCCTTATTTCAAGGATTCGAGAAGTTCGGAAAGCTCCCTTTCAAGTGCTTTGTCTTCTTCCGACACCTCTTGCTGACGGAGCAGATTCCTTGCATGACCGAGTTTTCTTCCGCACAGTTCAAAGAGAAGCTCTCCGCCTTTTTGTATATTCTTTTGTCCGAGCATAAGTTCGGATTGTGAATACTCATATTTTTCTCCGGTATAGGATACGGACATGACCGTATATATCCTTCCGCTGTCACGCACGAGCTTTTCATCATCAATACAAAACCCGTTTTCCGAAAGCCAGGCTCTAAGTTCAAGCTCACTTGACATAGGCTGGAGAATAAAGTTTACTCCGTTCTTCCAAAAATCACGAGACCTTTCAAGGATACCCGATATCACTTCGCCGCCCATACCGCAGATTATTACGTAGTTTATTCCGTTATTTTCAAGACCCGCAAGCCCGTCTCCGAGTCTTATATCTATCTTTTCGGAAAGTCCGAGACCTCTTGTATCACGGGCGGATATATTCTTTTTTGCAATGCTTACCGGCTTTTCATTGATATCCGATGCATACACAAAGTCGCATATCCCCTTTTCGATAAGATATATCGAAAGATATCCGTGATCGCAGCCTATATCGGCACAAATCTTTTTTCCGTCGGAATTCTTTACAGACGAAACGGCGACATATTCTGCCGCCGCCAATAGTCTCTTTCCGACACGGATCTTCTGTTCCGTCACCGCTTTACTTGCTCTGAATGTGCTCGTTGAGCTTTCTTACAAGCTCGTCAGCATCTGTGCCGTGAACATTGCATGCTTCTTCGATGGTCTCGCCTCTTGAGCAGGGACAACCGAGGCAGTGCATACCGATCTCGAGAAAATAAGGTGCGCAGTCTGCGTGTTCATCGAGAATATCGCCGATTATTGTTTCTTTTGTGATCTCTGTCATTTTATATACTTCCTTTCAAAAATAAACTACCTGAATATTATACACCGTTTTTTTTAATAAATCAACGGATTTTGGCTTGATATATAAACATAAAGTAAATTTTCAGTCATCAAAGGTTATCTGCCGACGGTCTTGTAACAATGAAAAATAAGCCGATACCGATGAGAGCAAGTCCGAAAACGCTTACGCAAAGTCCGGAATACAGCTTTTCGTTCCTTTCGAGCTCGTAGTTGGGAACTGCATCGTAAGGATCGTCAAGCGGCACTCTTACTTCAAATCGGCTTTCTTTGCTTGCAAGGTCAAATGCGGTCATTGTCTCCTCACCGAAGGATCTTTTTGACTTGACCTTATAAGCTGTCCCCTCGTATTCGAACTCAAGTATCGGGAAGTACTCAGTCTTTTTCGAGAGCTTAACATGACTTACCTTTTTGTCCCATGATGTTACTTTTCCGCGGACTATGGTGTATTTTGTCTTTCTCACATGGAGATATGATATTATCTTGCGAACACCGTTGTAAAGGAACATAAGTCCGATGATTATAAGTATAGTTCCCGATATCCGTCCCGAACGTTCAAGGTATTTTGTGTAATGCAGGTCATGTATTTTACCGACAATTTTGTCCATATGTATCTCTCCTTCGTAATAATCCTTATTATATTGAGTTTTCCCATCAAAGCAACGCAAAAACAATTACAACAACAGCGATGGCGATTATCTTCAATCCCTCGTTGCGTCCCGCTGCGAGACTCTCTTTGCAATCCAGAGCAGCACTGTACGGGTCACCGTTTATAAGTCTTATACCGCAGGTCATGTTGTCTCCGTATAGCTTATCATACACATCCTCCGGGACAGCATTTTCGTCCTTGACGTTATATGTCTTTCCTTCGTAGTCGAATCTGAGCTTTGCACGGCATAATGTCCTTGTAAACATTCTGCTGTGATGTATCTCTTTGTCGCAGCCTGTTATCTCGCCTTGAATCGTGACGTATGGTTTTTTTATGCAGATAAAGTATTTTATAAGCTGCCAAAGTCCGATCATAAGCAGTATCGCTCCCATTGACAGGAGTATTACCGATGTCGCGGGATTTATCGAGCGCATTGTTTTCTCCTTTTCATATTTTCAACCTATTGATATTATATCTTGCCCGTGTGCATTTGTCAACAGATTTGGTAAAATTGAAAATAAAATATATTTTTTTGCAAAACCCCTTGACAAATTCATTCTACAATGGTAGAATATATTAAACTACAATTGTAGAACGCAGTAAAGGAGTAACAAAAAATGTCAATAGGAAACATTACAATAAGCGAAGCGGAGCTGGAGATCATGAAAGCTTTATGGAACAGCACCGAGGCACTGAATTCAATAGAAATAGGCGAAGCGGTAAAGGCGCAGGAATGGAAAAAGACTACCATCGCAACCTTCCTTACCCGTCTTTGCGAAAAGGGCGCAATAAGTGCAGAAAAGCGTGGAAAGCTGTACTATTACACGGCACTTGTCCCGGAGCAGGCTTACAGAAAGAGCAGGACAGACAATCTTATAAAAAGTCTGTATCACGGGTCCGTAAAGGAGCTTGCGGCAGCACTCTTCACAGATGAAAGACTGAGTTCGGAGGACATTGCACAGTTGCGTTCAATATTTGATGACAAGGAGGATTAAGTATGGTAAATATCTTTCTTTCCCTTGCTGTTACCGGTACTGTAGGAGCTGTTTTTGCTTTGGCAATTTATATGTCAAAAAATATCATACGCAAGCACTTCCCCTCTCATTGGCTTTATTATATGTGGGCAGCAGTACTGGTCTTGATGGTATTGCCTTTGAGAATAGAGCTTCCGTCAATGGCGGAAAACAGCAATATCCCGAAAAATGAGTCCGCTCCGGGTGAGGTGGTATTTGTCGTATCCGAGCCGAAACATAACGAAACGACCGTTTTTTCGGACAATGAGACGGCTTACGGCGGCAACAATACCGATAATATCGGAACAAACTCCGAAAACAGATTCAATCCGGCTATGATTCTTGGATACGTCTCACGGATTTGGTTTATATGTGCGGCATTGCTTTTTGCTTATAAGGTCATTGCATATATCATTTTTTATATTTCCGTTATGAAAAATTCGGCAGAAATTGATATTCCGGAAATGCTGAAATACACAAAGAGAAAAATACGCACAAGGGTATGCCCTTCCCTTTCTTCACCGCTTATGACGGGAGTATTATTCCCTGTTCTTTTCCTCCCCTCTGCAGAACTTTCGGGAGACAGGCTTGAATATGTTCTGAAGCATGAGACGATACACTTAAAACGTTTTGATATACTTCTGAAATGGTTTTCGATGGCAGTAAGCTGTATCCATTTTTACAATCCGGCGGTATATCTTGCCTGCAAAGGACTTTCGGAAGAATGTGAGATCTCATGCGATGCAACGGTAGTAAAGAACATGGACAAAGAACAAAAGCGTGCATATGTTGAGACTATCCTGTCACTTCTTACATCGGGGAAAAATTCAAGCTCTCCTCTGACAACAGGAATGACCGGAAACAAAAGTCTTTTGAGAACGAGATTTACTCTTATAAAGGAGCGAAAAAGCACAAGCAAGATCATTCTGACAGTTTCGGTTGCGGTATCGGTGATTTTTCTTTTTGTTGCCGTCATCGCTTCGGGCATCATCGGTAGTTTTGTTCCGGAAGCGGAGGTCATTTCACCGAAGGCAACGGTGTTTGATAATGATACGGATAACGGCAACGTCAACACCGATATGTACATCGGAATGATAAATGCCTCGGATACTTCACTGCTGGATATTCTTGATGGTAACGGAGATCTTGTCATGACCATTCCCACAGCCGTTGCGGAACAATTCCCGGCATTTGTAAAAGCTCCGGGCAAAACGGATCTTATAATCTTCTGCGGAAAGATAGACAGTTTTCTCTGGGCGGGAGTTACGACAAAAGGTGTCATGAGCAAGAGCCACACCAATATCTGCACCTCCTCCGACGGAGGTAAAAACTGGTTTGTAAACCCCGACGGATATTTCGGCAAAGGAATCGTTGAAAGAATATGGTTTGCTTCGGAAAAGGAAGGATTTATTTCTTACAGCGGTGGCGGTTACGGAAAAGGCATCAGCAAGACAAGCGACGGCGGTGTTACATGGGAGCATTTCATGGAGCATGACTACGCTCTCCCCATTTCACGTGAGGATGCGCTAAAATTACTTAAGCATCAGCTGATATTTGCTTATGAAAACATCTACGGTAACTATATGCCGCTTTACGAAGAACCCGAAAGCATCGTACCCGACAGCGAGTATCTCCGCTATGCCATAGAAAACCTTGAGGTAACAAAAGAAGACGAGGACTACTATTACATCCCCGTAATATGGGATTTTCTTATAGAAAAACAAACAGGCAGAATAGTCAAATTTTATGACGGACTTGATAAAATGCTTATCCCGTTTGACCCGTACAGTCCGGATGCGCTTGCCTTTGCAGGGTGATTACACAAAAAAGAAAGGACACATCAATGAAAACTCTTAAAATACTTATATTCGCTGTCTTTGCGGCAATTATATTTACCCTCTCGGCTTTGGCAGAGGAAACAAAATTTACATATTTTACGGATACGGAAACGGGAACGATACATATATCGGGAATAGTCGGTGACAAAGCACCGGAAACCGTTATATTCCCTACCGAGATAAACGGCGTTAAGGTTACCGAGATCAACAACATGGTAATAATCAACGAATACGGTGACGGACAATATAAGGCTTTTGACCTTAAAGGCGCAAAGCACGTTGTAATACCCGAAGGGATAGAGAGTATCGGACACGATATGTTTACGGGGACGCAAGAGCTTGAAACCGTGAAGCTTCCGAAAAGTATAACCAAGCTGCCAAGCTACTGTTTTGCGGGTGCGAAAAAGCTTTCCCGCATAAATCTTGAATACATACAGGCAATCAGCAGTTTTTCCTTTGCGGGATGCACATCGCTGCGTGAAGTCAATCTCATAAATGCGGCAAAAGTCGGGACAAGTGCATTTGCCGACACAAAGGAGCTTACGATATACGCTATGGAGGATTCCGCAGCACACAAGTATGCAACGACAAATAATATAAAATTCCAAAAGCTCAGCGGATTTGAGAAAAAGGCGATAAAACTTTACGATCTCGGTCTTATGAAGGGAACGGGAGTATCACCTTACGGCAGACGGCTGTTTGATCTTGACAGAACACCGACTCGTGCCGAAGCGGTAACAATGCTTGTGCGTTTTCTCGGCAGAGAAAAGGAAGCTCTCGATAAGAAAAGAGATCACCCGTTTACCGATGTTCCCGATTGGGCAGACGGTTATGTCGCCTATGCTTACGAATGCGGACTCACAAACGGAATTGCGGAAAAGGCCTTCGGCTCGGATATGGCGTGTACTCCGGAAATGTATCTGACATTCATGCTGCGTGCTCTGGGTTATTCAAGCAGTGGTCAGAAGCCGGATTTTTCATACGAAGATCCATGGATATTTGCCTGCGAAAAAGGTATCACGCCCAGGCAAATGAATACCTCCCCCTTTTATCGTTCGGAAATGGTGGATATGTCATATCTTTCTCTTACGGCAAAATGCAAGAACACAAACAGACCGCTGTATATTGATATGATCGACCGCGGACTGTTCACCGAGGATCAATATGAATATTGGACAAAATAGCAGAACATAGCTTATGTATCAGACAAGGCAGACTATATAGCGAGTCTGCCTTGTTTGTTGTTCACACATCATCTTTGAAGATTAACAAATCCCTCTTGACATCAACATAAAGTTATGGTATTATATTATAATGGAGTAATAAAATAGCATAATTATTCCATAATGTACCCAAAGGAGGTTTTCTGTCATGGTAATACTCGGTATAGATCCGGGACTTGCAACCGTCGGATTCGGTGTGCTTGACTATGTGAAAGGCTCCTTTAAGGTCATAGATTACGGTGCTGTTCTGACTCCTGCGGGAATGGCTCTTGAGGAGAGACTTCTTGAGATATACCGCGGTATTACCGAGCTTTGCGAAACTTACAAGCCTCAGGCGTTATCTATAGAAGAACTGTTCTTCAACGATAACAGAAAAACCGCTGTCACGGTATGTGAGGCGAGAGGCGTCATTCTTCTTGCGGCACACAAGTGCGGTGTTCCGATATTCGAATATACGCCTTTGCAGGTAAAGCAGGCGGTCACGGGATACGGAAGAGCGGAAAAGCATCAGGTACAGTATATGGTTACAAACATTCTGAAACTGCGTGAAGTACCAAAACCCGATGATACTGCGGATGCACTTGCCATGGCGATATGTCACGGTTATTCGCAAAGCAGTTTGCTTTTCGGAATGAATAATTAAGAAATACAGGAATCGGTGAGAATATATGTATTACTATTTGAACGGTACGCTTGCGGAGCTTTCCGTTAATATGGCGGTCATTGACTGCGGTGGAGTCGGATATCTTCTGACTATCAGCGGCACAACATACGATACACTTGTAAAAAAAGGCGGTATGACCGCATCCGGTGAGGCATCGGGGACTAAAGTAAAGCTGTACACCTATCAGGCGGTGCGTGAGGATGCGATAGAGCTATTCGGTTTTTACTCAATGAATGAGTGCAATTTGTTCAAGCTTCTCATTACCGTATCCGGTGTAGGACCAAAAGCGGCTATGGCTATTCTTTCCGCACTTTCCGTGGAGAGCTTTGTTTCCGCCTGTGCCGCAAATGATGCAAAGGCTATATCCCGCGCCAACGGTGTAGGACTCAAGACGGCACAAAAGATAATACTTGAACTAAAAGACAAAGTCGCAAAAGGATTTGATATGTCCGGTGATGTACTTGACAGTGTTTCGCCTGCGGGGAATGCTTATGTTCCTTCTTCCGTTACGGGCGAGGCAATTGATGCGCTTTGTGTGCTTGGATATACTACAGCCGAGGCTACGAAGGCGGTAAAGGCTTGCAGTGGTGCTACTGTCGAGGATATTATTCGTCAGGCGTTGGCTCTTTTGATGAAATAAAGAATACCGTCAAATCGGCGATGATATATCTATTCAAATCAAAAATAATTCCGGAGGAACAAAAAATTGATTAAATCCAGCAAACCTCAATACAACGACGACGATTTCGATTTTGAAAGCAGAATAGTGTCCTCCGAATTTATCGGGGAGGACGGTGCCGAGGGCGGCGATAACGAGAACGCCCTTCGCCCCAAGACGCTTTCCGAATACGTCGGTCAGGAGAAAGTCAAGGAAAAACTGAATATATCCATGCAGGCGGCAAGGATGCGAGGAGAAGGTCTGGATCATATCCTTCTTCACGGCCCGCCCGGACTCGGTAAAACTACCCTCGCAACAATTATTGCGGCGGAAATGGGTGTCAATATCAGGATAACTTCCGGCCCTGCGATAGAAAAACAGGGAGATCTTGCGGCACTGCTTACAAATCTCGGTGACGGCGACATTCTGTTTATTGATGAGATACACAGACTTTCAAGGCAGATAGAGGAGATACTTTATCCCGCAATGGAAGACTTTAATCTTGATATCATCATGGGTAAGGGTCCCAGTGCAAGAAGCATAAGGCTTCCGCTGAAAAAATTCACTCTTATCGGTGCTACTACACGTGCAGGTCAGCTTACTTCCCCCTTGCGTGACAGATTCGGACATCTTCTGAGGCTCGAGCTTTATACCGATGAAGAGCTTTGCGGTATAGTTACACGAAGTGCACAGATACTCGGAATCAATGCCGAATACGACGGTGCTATGGAAATAGCAAAGAGATCCAGAGGTACTCCACGTATTGCAAACAGATTTCTCAAGCGTGTTCGTGACTATGCTCAGGTAAAGGGTGACGGTATCATAACAAAGCCTATTGCCGATGCTTCTCTAAAAATGCTTGAGGTCGACGACCTGGGACTTGATGCGATAGACAGAAGGATGCTCGGTGCGATAATAGATTACTTTGGCGGCGGTCCCGTGGGACTTGAGACTCTTGCGGCTACCATCGGAGAGGAAGCGATAACGCTTGAAGATGTATATGAGCCGTATCTGCTACAGCTCGGTTTTCTCAACCGAACTCCGAGAGGAAGATGTGCCACAAAGCGTGCCTACGAGCATCTCGGAATAAAGTATACCGAAAAGGATAAAAAAGACACTTCTCCCCTGCAAACCTCGATATTTGATTTAGAAGATAACGACGAAAATAATTAAGGAACAGGAAAGAATAATGGCTGAAAGAAAGAAATCAACAGGATCAAAAGGAAAAAGCAAATACGACGAGAATCAGATCACTCATGCTGTGGTAACGGAACAGCCGATCACCGCAACTCTTGAGACAAACTATATGCCATATGCGATGAGTGTCATCATATCAAGAGCTATTCCGGAAATAGACGGATTCAAGCCTGCCCACAGAAAGCTCCTTTACATGATGTACAAGGACGGACTTCTCGGCGGCAGACTTACAAAATCCAACACTATCGTCGGAAGTACCATGAAGCTGAATCCTCACGGTGATGCGGCAATATATGATACTCTTGTAAGACTTACAACGGGACATGCATCGTTGCTCCATCCTTTCATTGAATCAAAGGGTGCATTCGGCAATCACTTTTCCAAGTCTCCTTGTGCGGCATCCCGTTATACCGAGGCAAGACTTGACAAGTTCTGTGAGACGATTTTCTCCGGACTTGAAAAGGATGCTGTCGACTTTGTTGACAACTATGACGGCACTATGCAGGAGCCTACACTTCTGCCGACAATGTTCCCCAATATCCTCGTATCCCCCAACAAAGGTATCGCGGTA
>SVQR01000250.1 GCA_015065225.1 Oscillospiraceae bacterium
TGATGCAAAGAAGAATCCGCAGAACCACAAGAATCTTATTGTTCGTGTAGGCGGTTACAGTGATTACTTTACAAGGCTTGATGCGGGACTTCAGGACAATATCATCGCCGGAACGGAGATAGGACTTTGATATCCGGTATTAACAAAGAGTATAAAACAGTATAAAAGCAAAGCCGAGGATGCTTGATGTATCCTCGGCTTTTATAGTATCTTTTTATATGTGAGCAAGTCCCTTATTGAATTATTATTCATCTATCGTAATGCGAACACGGTAATAGAGATCGGTCTCATAATCACCGTAGTTGTCGGGAAGGCGGAGAAAATCTATCTTGTGTGTATAGTAAATATAGAAGTCATGTCCGACCGTGCTGAAATCGTCGGAGGCTTCATCGTCAAGACCTACTATTGTGGAATAATAGAGAAGTCCCGTATAAGGCTCTGCTGTTGCCGCAACGATATGTTCGTTCCAGTGACATCCGTCGTCAGAGAAGAACAGTATCAGCTGTCTTGCCGCCTGTACCGCTATCATGTACTTGTCAAGAGATTTACAGTAGGCGGCATCGGAATGACAATCGTATTTGTATCCGCAGTCCTCGAAGAGTTTTATGTCACTGCAGTTTTCGGGGAACATCTTTGCACCTGTGCCATGCATCGGCTCTGTGTCCCATGTATTTCCACCACTGTATTTCTTTACAAGATGAGCAGGGGACTCGCCTTTGCGGATAAGCTCGATGGTTTCCTTCATGGGCAGGCGTGCACCGGAGATATAACGCTCATATTCGGGAGAGTATTCGTTATAATAAAAATAGAAGTAACCATCTTTGCCGGCAAAGAAGGGGACACCTCCGACATTAGGGTATTTACCGCCCGATCTTCTCTTTGAAATGTGATTTTGACAGGTACCGAGAGCATCACCGAGATATTTCCAAGTGTTGCCGCCGTTGTGGGATACGCTGAAACCTATATGATAGCTCTGAGGATAATCGGGATCTTGTCTGTTGAGATCTTCTCTGTGCGTGAAGCCTATGAGCATCTCGTCATCGCACTTATAGAAGCTCTGTACCCAGAGTCCGCAGGGCCATACGGATTTGTAGTTGTTGTAGTCCCATTCGAACGGCCTTATTTCTTCGGCAAAGGGATCTTCTGCTGTTCCGCGGAATCTTCTGTAGTATGGCATCTCACCGAGGTCTGTTGTCCAGAAATCTATTTTGCCGTCATCTCGTCTGAGAGTACAGCAGCTTCCGTCAACGGTGTAGCTGAGCTCGCTGTCCCTGTAGACAAGCTCGGGAGCAGATACGGCGATCTTCTTGTTAAGCATTGATATTTCCTCCGAAATGTATTGACATTGTAATTCTTTTGTATATGTGAATGTTTGATCTTGCAAATCTATACGTCAATTTTATATGATGGGCAGGATATTTTAAATGTATAATCCTATGATTTTTTTGTATAAAACGACTGTGTTTGCAAGCGGAAAATGTACTTGTTGCAATTTTGCGAAAAATAGTGTATAATACGGATATAGACTCAAAAAAGGAGAGATCTGTATGTTTAACGGTAAGAACAAAGCAATAACATTCAGCTATGACGACGGTGTCACACAGGATATTCGCCTTGCACAGCTTTTTTCAAAATACGGTATGAAGGCTACCTTCAATCTTAATTCCGGGCTTCTCGGCGGAGAAAACACCCTTGTCCGTAACGGTGTTACCATAAACCATAACAAGAATAAGCCGGAGGATATAAAGTATATCTACGACGGTCACGAAATAGCGGCACATACACTAACACACCCAATGCTTCCGCAAATCCTGGATGATGCGGAGATAGTCCGACAGGTGGAACAGGACAGAATAAAGCTGTCCGAGCTGTGTGGCTATGAAGTAGTGGGCTTTGCATATCCCGGCGGCGGTGTCAATAATGATGACAGAGTCGCAAAGATCATAAAGGAAAACACAGGTGTAAAGTATGCACGTACCATCACCACAACAAAGAGCTTTGATGTGTGGGAGAACAACTTCAGATATCAAGGTACGGTCTACCACCATGACGAATGGGACGAAATGTGGAGGCTCGGAGAAGAATTCCTGGCTCTCAAAACGGACAAGCCTGCGGTATTCTACATCTGGGGACACGCATACGAATTTGATATCTATCCCGAGAGATGGGGAGCGTTTGAGGAGTTTCTGCAGATGATGTCGGGAAAGGACGATATTTTCTACGGTACGAATAAAGAGATACTTCTTACATCGGGAAAGGAGAGCTTATGATACATCCTTTTAACAGCAGAGAATTACTTTATACTACGGATATGTCCGTCTATGCCCTTGTTCGTGATGTTCTTTTTGCGGAAAAGATACATTTTGTAAGGAACCCGTTTTTTGCGACCTGGTACAGGTATGCCGATACCCGTGCGGGAAATAACATGGAATACCGCATCTATGTGAAAAAGTGCGACTACGAAAGGGCTCTGCACGCAATAAACAAGGCACGCAAAAACATGAGATAAACAGGTCGGATCACAGTTTTTTCGGAAGCTGTGATCCTTATTATGTTGACTTAATACAGCTTTTGCCGTGAACATCAAATATGCTGTGCATTTTGTGTTAAAATCTTATATATTTAGTCATTTCAACTGTTGACAAACGGAAAAAAAAGATGTATAATATCTCCCGTGCGATGAAATTGATACATCGCAGATTTTTTTGTTTATTTTTATATAAGGAAGTACTGTTATGACAAACACATTACTCGCTGTTTCCATTGCGCTTCTGGGCGGTCTTCTCATGACAAGACTCTTTAAGCCCTTAAAGCTTCCGTCCGTCACCGCGTACCTTATCGCAGGTGTCCTTATCGGACCTTACTGCCTTGGTGCTCTCGGCGTTGACAGCATCGGCTTCGGCTCTATGGAGGCTGTTCACACTCTCGGTATCGTTTCCGATGTGGCTCTCGGATTTATCGCGTTCTCCATCGGTAATGAATTCAGGCTTGAGGAGCTT
>SVQR01000251.1 GCA_015065225.1 Oscillospiraceae bacterium
AGTCTCGGATCGCGCTTGTGCTTTATTGCGTTTTCAAGACACTTCTTTGCCTTTTCGGGATTGTTTGCCTTATCAAAATAATAGAGTGCAAGATTTCTTGATATTTTTGCGTGCTCCGGATTTATTTCAAGACCTTTGTTCCACACTCCGGCCGCATCTTCATATCTGAAACGGTCATAGTAAAGACATCCGAGATAATAAAGTGCGTTGTCGCATTTTTCTCTGTTTGCAATTGCATATTCAAGAACTGCTATGTCCTCAAGACGCGAAGGGAAACAGTAACCTGTGTTAAGACTTTCGGCTTTTTCGATGTATGACGCATCCTTTAATAAATAAGCCTTGTAATACTCCGTAAGCGGATAATCGCTCTTATACATATCAAGCACGTATAAAGCATCATCAACAAGTCCTGCCTTCATATAATCACATACAACATCTATCACATTTTCGGGCTTTTTAAGGAATTGTTCTACGTTAACTTTTGCGAAATGAGAGTATTCAACCTGTGCCATAAAATCAAGCAGATCGTTTTCGGCATTTGTTCGTGCAAGATTTTTTGCACAGGACATATTAAGACGTCTTGTTATTGCAGATTTAAGGTTGAGTGCCTTGTTGTGTCCTTTGTTGAGCGAATATGACTCATCAAGCTTTTCGAGCGCTGAAACGAAGTCGCCGTTTCTTGAGTCGATGCAAGCAAGCTCGAACATTGCTGCACTTCTGTGAGTGTAATTCCAAGCCGATTTATAAAGGATATTGTATGCCTCATCGTATCTTTCAAGATATTCAAGAGCTAAACCTTTAAGGTACATCGCCTCGGTATCTGTCGGATGCTCATTGCGTGATGTCAGACGCTCAAGCGCCTTGTCGCAGTAAGAAATACACTTTTCAAATTCTCCGTTTTTGAGAGACAAACGAGCCATAGATGTGTTGCAGCGAATATCTCCTTGGTCACGGCGAAGCCCCTCAAGATAATAATCCTCAGGCTTGAAGTTATGTTGTTTGTACTGCTCAAGATGATAGCCGTTTATATAAAGCTCTTCAACTGTATCAATTTCACATGGGCGCTTTACGGGAAGTCTGGGAGATATCGGTTTCTTCTGTCCTCTTATGTAAGGAGTGTAAGAAACAAGAATTTTTCCCTCGCCGCTTATAAGAGAAACTGTCACGTCCTCTGCGTTACCGTTGAAGTCCAGATTTTTCATATATGATACATCGGGCGACATGTCGCAGTTATCTGTGAAAATAACCTTATCTTTTTGAGAAATCCTGACGGTTGCTTTTTTGAATTCGCCTGTTACATTGAAGCCAACGAACAGCTTTCCGTCCCGCTTCTCCATGTTAACAGCAGCATCAACTGTAGCATTCTTTATCTCACCGATATCGCGAACAGGGTACCAGTATTGTTCAAATTCGCGTGCTTCGTAAGGTGCAATCCAGGTGAAATCGGGCTGGTTGTCTGTGTAAACACCTGTCATAAGCTCTATATAAGGACCATTTTCATCGGTAAGATTGTTGCACCACATGTCACCGAAATCACCGATTCCCCAGTGCCACATTTTCTTACCGGGGGAAATATGATGGTTTGCAACTGTTGCGATACCCTTGTCAATTCCTGTGTCGTATCCCGCAATAAAATCCATATCGCTCTGTCCCTGCGAGATGAGATAAGATGAGGGGACTTTAACAGCACTGTAGTGTGACAGATCGGTCCCTTCACCGAAATTGTATGGACGTGCCGTTTTGTATATTCCCTTGGCAATAGGCCATTCAAGAACTGCGCGGCGGTCATGGTCATTAACATATTCGCAGTCCGGCGGGAAAACGGTTCTGTAATTATCGTTTACAGGTACTGCAAGGTTTGCCCACCACATAAATACCTGTGGGAAAGGCGTTCTGTTGTACACGCGCACCTTTGCCTTTATATAGCTTCTTCCCTTGTCAAGAGTGATACCTGCCATGCCCTTCATTCGATTGAAAGGCTCTACTTCACCTGTCCATACGGTCTTGCCGCCATCCGGATTTTCTTCTATAACCGCCTCCAGAGGCATAAAGGTTGTAGGTCTGTGATGCTGAGGCCAGTTGAATTCAATACCACCCGAAATCCATGCACCCGCAAGTCCTACAAGTGCAGGCTTTATTACCTCGTTTTTGTATATGAAATCGTGTCTGCCCACCTTGTCAAAGCCACTTAACAGTTTGCCGCCTATTTCGGGGAGAATTTCAGTTTTTATATATTCGTTTTCGAGTGTGAAAACGTCGTATTCCACGTCCTTTTTTTCATCGGTTATTCCGTCTGAGTAGGGAATGGGGTAGAGTCTGCCGGATGCTCCCTGATAAGGCTTGTTCTCAAAAAACATCGGTAGGTCATTAGGACTTTTGGGAATATATGTAGGAATAATTTTTCTTATTTTTTGCGCTTTTACGTTATTCAAAATAATTTCTCCTTTATTTCTTGAAATCCTCATCCGCAAGGGTGCAGAAATACTTTATCAGTTCTTCCTCCTTGGGGTCGTAGGGTCTGTGATTGGGTCTGTACAAATCGTGAAACCACTTGGTAAAGTCGAAGTTTACGTTGTGGTCCTTTTCGTAGATATCCCAGTAGAAGTTCCAAGGCTCGTATGTCTGATACTTACCCGCAACAAAGCCCCAGTTATAGCAACCGATTTTATCAACATAGAAAAGCGGGAATACCTCCTGCACGTTGTTGCCTGCAATTCTGTTAAGCCATTCGGTACAAACAATAGGTCTGTTATATCTCTTTAATTGTTTTACAAGTTTAGCCAGCGTCTTTAAAGATCCGTAGCAGTGGAAAGAGATAATGTCGGAATGCTCAAGTGCGTAAAGCTCAACAGGTTTTAAATTCTCAACGTTGCCGTCATTGAGTCTCCATGTTTCGCATGTGAGCGGTTGAATTGGATTGATTTCACGCAACAAATTAAACATCTTTTCAAGATTTGGAAGTGTTATGTCATCGCGACGGGAGTTACCCGGCTCGTTGT
>SVQR01000049.1 GCA_015065225.1 Oscillospiraceae bacterium
GCAAATGAGATAGCGGATATACTCAGAGTTTCCGAGAGCAGTGCTGTGTTTTACGGAAAGCTCGCCGCAGAAAAGATTGCGGAAGAAAAAGCGAATATTCCCGATGTCAATACCTTCGTTGCAATGACGGGAGAGCTTATTGACGGTGCAGTCTCCATTGAATCAATGATAGAGGAAGGCAAGAAGCTCTATGAGGCAGGCGATAACTCCTTCTATGATTATGAAATAGATACGGAAAAGTGCGCTTCCATAGTATTCACATCAGGTACGACAGGCAAGGGAAAGGGAGTAATGCTTTCACAGAAGAATATCGTTTCCGACATGACCCAGGGTATGTACAACTTCGCCATCACTCCAAAGACCATGATGGTGCTTCCTCCTCATCATACCTTCGGCTCAACGGTAAACCTTGTTGGTCACCTTGCACAGGGCTGTACCGTATACATTTCATCGGGACTTCTTCAGATACTCAACGAAATGAAGGAACAGCAGCCTTCTCACCTTGTACTTGTACCTCTCTTTGTTGAGACCTTCTACAAGAGGATATGGACAACAGCCGAAAAGCAGGGTAAGGCAGGACTACTTCGTAAAATGATGAAGATATCCAATGCCCTTCGCAAGATAGGTATAGACCTTCGCAAGACACTTTTCAAGAGCGTAACATCCGCATTCGGCGGAAAGCTTGAAATGATAATTTGCGGTGGTGCGGCATTGAATCAGGATATTATAGATACCTTTGAATCCATGGGCATCACTATCCTCAACGGCTACGGCATCACCGAATGTGCGCCCCTTATCTCATGCAACAGAAACAAGCTCCAGAAGAAGGGAAGTGTAGGTACTCCCATCATCGGAGAGCAGGTAAAGATACTTGATCCGGATGAAAACGGTGAGGGCGAGATCTGCGTAAAAGGCCCCAACGTAATGCTCGGCTACTATAAGAACGAGGAAGCAACAAAGGCGGCATTTGACGAAGAAGGCTTCTTCAAGACAGGTGACTACGGCAAGCTGGATGAGGATGGCTGGATATACATAACGGGCAGACTCAAGAATCTCATTATTTTCTCCAACGGCAAGAACGTATATCCCGAGGAGATAGAAACAGAGATCTCAAGAATAGAGGGCGTTGCGGAAGCGGTTGTATACGCAGGTGAATCAAAGAAAGATCCTTCAAAGGAAGTGATAGTTGCGGAGATATTCCCGGATGAAGAAGTAATGGAAAAACGCGGCATCACGGATGTACAGAAGTATTTTGACGATGAGATCGCCAAGATCAACGACAGAAGCGTTGACTATAAGGCGGTTGGTCTTGTTAAGATCAGAAAGGAAGAGTTCCCGAAGAATACTTCCAAGAAGATTAAGAGGTTTGAGATAGATAAGTCTATTGATTGACTTTTGTACGGGAGGATTTTGTTTCTCCCGTTTTGATTTTGATTTGAATGATAATACATTGAAGCAAGGAATAGCAAAAATGAAAAGATTTACGGATATTTCCGAAGAAGAACGCATAGTAATACAAAACGGCATTTTCGCCGACATGGAACAAGCAAACAGCGACCCATGGCATCCGGGATGGCACTTTACACCGCCGTCGCATTTTATGCTGGATGTCTGGGGGGCAATAAAGCATGACGGAGTTTATCATATATTTTACGGTGTGTGCAGAGAAAGCGGAGATATGGCACAGGATACGGTATTTGGTCATGCGGTAAGCCGTGATCTTGTGAAGTTCAGGCATATGCCGCTTCCGATATGTCCGGCACGGGAAGAGCTTCGCATGAATGACGGCTGTGTATGCATTGACAAGGACGGTATTCCCGTAATGCTTTATACAAGCGTACCGAAGGATGAGAATACCCCAAGAAGTCATGTTGCCGCAATCGGTGACAGAAAGCTCGTATCTTTCAAGCGGAGTCCGGTTCCGTTTATGACACTTGATAATCATGGCGGTCCCGAGTTTGAATGGGGATGGAGCGATCCCTTTGTCTTTAGCGCATTCGGACGTACATTTATGGTAATGAGCAAGTGCGTTGATAAGGATGGACGAAATCGTATGCCGATATATGAGTCTTTGGACGGCTCATATACAAGATGGGAATATCGCGGAATTATGATAGAGGATAACGGCGAGGTAGTCAATTTCTTCCCGTTGGGCGATAAGTGGGTACTGATCTTCTGCCCTTACAGCACCATAAAATATTTTGTCGGCACATTCGATGAAGAAACTCTGACATTTACTCCCGAGAAAGAAGGAATACTCTGCTACGGTTATGTAAAGCAAGAGACTGACAGAGGCTTTTACGCTACCTGCATCTATCCGGAAGCTGACCGTACGGTTATCTGCGGCTGGATAAGCGGTTTTGACCGTCAGATGTGGGACGGCTGCATGGGTACTCCGAGAACGGTTGGTATAAACAATGACCTTTGTCTTGTCACTATGCCGATAAATGAGATACTGGGACTTCGCAGGGAGCATACAAGTTTTGTCGGAACGAAAGGTGAGATGTTCGTTTCTTCGCAGGCGGATATTGAGATAGAATTCTGTGGTGATATAAAGCTTGAATTTGAGGACTCTGTTACGGTTGCTGTCAGAAACAACGGTTTCTCCGTGGATTGTCTTGATTATCCCGATACCCTTTGTGAAGTTTCCACACATAAGCTCCGTATACTCCTTGACAATAGCTTTATCGAGCTTTACTTTGATGACGGAAGCACGACGGCAGTCCGCCCCGTGAAGTATTTGTCGGATAAGCTGCGCCTGAAGATAGAAGGGGATGTACGTATTGATGCATGGCGGATGGATTCGGTTGAAACAGAGAGTGAGATATTTTTGTAAATAAAAATGCCACCCTTGCCTACGTTTTTGTAAGTAAGGGTGGCTTTGTTTATTCTGTTTATTTCACAATCTCAAGATATTCCCCGTTATACTTTATCTCAAAGAAATGCGCTCTCTCCATCTCATTGTGATTGGGCCTGTGCAGAGAAAGCATTGTCTTTCCGGAAAGATCCGTGAAGATCATGCCGTGACCGCCGTCATCCGTCATTATTGCGGGGGCATCATGTCGCCATGTGCTGAAGATATCACCGTCATCACAGACTGCCTGAAGCTGAAGATATGTATCATTCTCGCCCACACTTGACCAGATCATGATAAGTCTGTCGCTGTCCGTCTTGTATATAAAGCATCCGTCGGTAACCTTGCCGTACCAGTTTTCTTTTCTTGCCGCCTTTATGTCCACCGGAAGCGGATGATCGCCTGCCTTGAACATAAGATGAGGCTCGGAAACAGCCTTTGAAAGATCGTCTGAAAGCTGTATACAGCACATCTCACCGTTGTGTACCTGCGACCATTCGTGACAGAATATCATGTAAGGCGTGCCCTTTTTGTCAACATAAAGTGTTCCGTCAAGACATTCCCAGTCCCTCGGGGTAACAGGTCCGTCGGAATGGATATGGAAAGGGCCTTCGGGAGAGTCTGCTTTGAATATCTGTGTTCCTCTGCGTTCCGTTTCGGATTTGTAGGATACAAACAGATAATACTTGCCGTTATACTTGTGCATTTCCGGAGCCCAGTTGTCCTTTGTTGCCCAGAAGTCGGCAGGCGGCACAAAACAATGAATGGGCTCGGAGAAATTCTCAAGATTCTCGCTCTTATATACCCATACGCCCAGTCCCTTGCCGCCATGGGTGCTGTACATATAGTATGTTCCGTTTTCCACGAAGATGAACGGGTCTCTTGTTCTGATGTCAAGTCTTTTCATAATGATGTTCCTTTCTTTTTCAGTCCGAGCAGAGTATAAAGAAGAAATTTCCCTCTTTTACCGTTATCTCACACTCTTGATCTTTGATCTCGTTTGAGACGGTGATGGGAATATCCCTGTCAACATCTGCGTTGTCAAGATTATATTTTGCACCTTTTATGGTAACTCCGTAAAGTGATGTTCCGTCAGGAAGAAGCGAGAAGTACTTGTACCTGCCGTCATTTTTTACCGTTATCTTTCCGTTATTACAGTATACTATCCTGTTCTTACCGTCGTCTATCGTAAGCGTTATACCATCATAGCTGTATTTTCTCAAAAGCGATAGATTTGCAAGATAGTGATCCGCTCTGTTTCCCGTACCACCGATCACGGTAATATCGTCAAAGCCTTTTTCGACAGCAACGTGTATTGCAAGCTGGGTATCGGTATAATCCTTTTCCGGAGGAAAGCTCATAAATTCCGCATCCGGATACTTTGCAACAGCCTTATCCTTGCTGTAAGAATCCATATCTCCCAGAAGTATATCGGGACATACGAGTATCCCCGAATCCTCAAGTATATCCAGCTGAGCGCATCCCGAATCCGCAGCGATCACAAACCGACCTTCAATATCTTCTTTACAAAAAGAATTTCCGCATATCGGTGCACCGCCTGTAAATATCAAACATTTCATTTTCATATGACCAATTATAAACCTCAGAAGTCAAATCCTTATCAGGATCAATAATTCTGCATTTTGCCATCGGCACTTCAGTCAGTTCCATGGTTTTATTGCAGAGATCTCCTCGTAAAGTCTCACAAAGCTCTCATGACGTGAAAGCGGAATGATCCCTTCCTCAACAGCTTTTTTTACATTGCACACGTCGCTTCCTTCACCGGTGTGCGTACAATCGCTGTAGACACACCCTTGTGAATTTGCGTATATCTCAGGGAACGCCTCAAGAAGATGCTCCTTGGGAATGAGCTTCAGCTGTGCCACATCAAAGCTTGAGAAGCCCGGTGTGTCGGCAATATATGTAGAAGACGAGATATCGTCTATCCTGTAAAGCTCGGTTGCACGGGTGGTGTGTCTGCCTCTTGATATCTTTCTGCTAAGTCCCCCTGTCGCCAGTGAAAGTCCCGGAAAAAGAATATTCATAAGGCTTGTCTTGCCAACGCCCGATGCCCCTGCAAAGAAGGATATTTTATCCCTTACAAAATCCTTTATACGTTTTATCTCATTACTTTCGGAATGTGCGTTTGCCGCAGAAAGAGCAACTGTCTCAAAGCCTGCTTTTGTGTAGATATCCACAAGCTCATCCGCAGGTGCGATATCGTTTTTATTGAAGACAAAAAGCACTTTTATATCATTGAATACCGCAACAGCCGACAGCTTGTCAAGCATATAAAGATCCGCCTTGGGGCTTTCCGCACAGGCAGTTATAACAAGACATTCTACATTGGCACACATTGGACGTATCAGCAGATTTTTTCTTTCCGCAATATCCGTTATAAAGCCTTTGTCATCGTCAAGATATTCAAATGACACTCTGTCACCGACGCAAGGGGTTATCTTCTCATGCCTGAATGTACCCTTTGCGTTGGCGTTTATACGAACGTCGGGATCGCTGTCCGGAATTACGGTATAAAGTCCTCCGACACCCTTTACGATCCTGCCTTGGTTCTGTGAAGAATTCTTTTCAAATTTTGTGTCCATTTATCGAGATTTCCGTTTCGTTAGTAAGTTGTATTAACGCACAAACACGTTATTAAAAGGATTCTGCCGCACCGCAATTTCCGACAGTGATACGGCAGAATCTATATGCATTGATATATCAGGTTATTGGCAGATCAAAGCTTGACTTTCCCAAAATTACCTTTCATCATCGGAGGATACATCCGCTTCATCTGCTGCATTTTCGCCTTCATCCGATGTCTCGTCCGCGGAATCCGGTGCTTCTTCGGAAACAGCGGGTATATCTGTCGGTTCGTCTCTCGGAATGGTGTCATTTATATCGGCGGGAAAACCATTTGGTCTGTATCCGTTGTAGCCATAGCTGTCATCACCGCCCATTGTCTCGGCGGCATCCTCTTCGGGCTCACTGCCCTTGCTGATTATCAGCTTGACCTTGTCGTTGTTTGCGGATACCGATGTTCCGATTGCAGGCTCTGTACCCATTACCGTATTTTCGGGATATTCATCGGAATACTCGGAGCCTCTTTCCTCGTGAACATTGATGCCGGCATTTTGAAGCTTGCGCTCCGCTTCCGAATAGCTAAGACCAAGGATATCGTCGGGGATCTCTACCATAACATCCTCGGGTCCCTTGCTGACAATAAGAGTAACGGAATCACCCTCTATCATTACCGTACCTTCCGCAGGCTCTGTTCTGATTATATGATCTGCGATGACCGTGTCATTGAATTCTCTTTCAATGGTAACCTTGAGTCCCATGTTTTCAAGCTTCAGCCTTACGTTTGCCGCTTCATGGTGCTTATAGTTATCGAGAATGATCTCGGAAGTGCCCTCGGATACTTCAAGTGTGAGCTTAACGCCGTTTTCATTATACATTCTGGTGGAATCCGCCAATGGTGTCTGCGAGATGATATGACCGCTTGGAACGTGTTCGTTTGCCACAAACTTTACATCAAGCTTATAGCCCTCGTTCTCAAGCCTTACTCGCATATCTTCCGTGTATTCCTCGCCTACAAGAGCAGGTACTGTCAGTATGATATTATCATTTCCGGAAGCTGATTCGTCCTTCAGATGATTAAGGAAGAATACACCGAACAGCAGTAACACCACGAAGAATGCTGCAGTAACTCCGAGTATTATGGGGAACATTGTTGAGCGTGCAGGTTTTACGTAGCTGTATTCGTCATCCTCGTCGTCCTCATCCTCGTCTTCAACGGGAGCAACATATCCGTTCGGGACAGAAGAAGTGCCCATGCCGTTTACCATCCTGCTGTCACGGGGGGTGACATCTTCGGTTATAACGGTATTGTTGCCGTTATTCTGAGGTGCACCTGTGCTGAGTATCGGCTTACCGTCAGGACCTATGGCATTCTTCTCGTTGAATATTGTTGCAGGGTAGGCCGAAAGATACTCAAGAGCTTTTTTCATTGCAATGGCAGAGCCGAAACGTCTGTCCGGATCCTTCATCATTGCTTTTATTATTATCTGCTCAAGTCCCACAGGGATGCTGTCGCATATACTTGACGGCATTGCGGGCTCGGAGCTTACATGCATCATTGCGACGGATACAGAGCTTGCCGATACAAAGGGAAGCTGTCCCGTTACAAGCTCATACAGCATTATGCCGGTGGAATATATATCGGATTTTTCCGTTGAACCGTGTCCGCTTGCCTGCTCCGGGCTGATGTAGTTTACAGTTCCGATCGCCTTATCTGTGACCGTGAGTGATTTGCTGTCGGGAAGCTTTGCGATACCGAAGTCAATGACCTTTATGCTTCCGTTGCGCATGAGCATTACGTTTTCCGGCTTGATATCGCGGTGGATGACGCCTTTCTCGTGGGCGTGGGAGAGAGCTGCCAGCACCTGGTTTATATAATGCACCGCTTCAGGCCAGTCAAGACGAACTTTTCTGTCAAGATACTCCTTGAGTGTGATACCGTTTATATATTCCATGACTATATATTTGCTCGCACCCTCAAGCGAGACATCATATACCGATACGATGTTTGGATGAGACAAAATTGCGACCGCCTTTGCCTCGTTGGTGAAGCGCTCGACCGCATGAGGCTCGCCGGTATTTGTGTGACTCAGGAGCTTTATGGTTACGTCACGCATCTTCAGCGCATCGTATGCCTTCATGACAACGGACATTCCGCCCTCGCCAACGATAGCCTGGATCTTGTATCTTCCGCCGAGGACCTTGCCGATCAGGTTTTCATGATTTTCCATAAATATATATGATTATTCCTTTCATATTGTTGGAAGCCCGCAGGTCTTATTCATCATAAGATCCATAAAACAGGCTTGATTCCGGGAAATTGTTTTCGAGATCATTCCTTGGCGGCTTTTTCGGAAGCAGTATCCTCATCCGTGTCGGCATTATCCCCGGGGATTTTCGGGAGGATGGCAAAAACAGTTATATTGTCGGGACCGCCCGCTTTGTTTGCCTTGTCCACAAGAGCTTTTGCCTTATCGCAAAGTTCTTTCTCTTCTTTCATCTCTTTCAGGATATCTTCCTTTGTGACCATATTGGAAAGACCGTCACTGCACAGGATTATCCCGTCAGGCAGCTCGCAGGTGAATACATCCGGTTCTGCCGTTGCACTTACACCTACTGCCTTGAGTATGACATTCTTTTCGGGATGATACATAGCCTCGTCCTCGGTTATCTCCTTGGTGTCTACAAGCATCTGGACATATGAGTGGTCATGGGAGAGCTGAGATATCTCACCGTCATTGATGATATACGCTCTGCTGTCACCAATATTGACACAGTAAAGAGTGCTGTCCACCAAGAGTACCGCTACAAGAGTAGTACCCATTCCCTTGTATTCTTCGCTCTGAGCCGCACTTGCAAGTATCGACTTGTTGGCGACCTTCACACCGTCGCGCAGTATCTTTTCAAAAGGAATGTTGGAAGGGTTGGAGAGATCCTCGTCAAATGCCTCCACCTGACGCACCACATATTTTGTGAAAATGTCACAGGCGGACTCACTTGCGACCTTACCTCCCGCAGCACCGCCCATGCCGTCGCATACGACCGCGAGAAGGGCATTCTTTCCAATACATTTCAGATTTATCTCATTTGAGCCGAAGGTGTCCTGGTTTTCCGAACGTAGCATACCTACGTCGGTTGTTCCGTAATATATCATTTGCTGTCTCCTTTCCAAAGCCCGAAGGCTCTGATTGAAGGTTGAATATGGTATTTGCTGTTCGTTTTTCTGCATCATCCGTTCGGATTTACAAAGTGACGAATGTGGAATATTGCTCTGTATATATTTTTGTCATTCCGAAGCCTTGCTGTCATCACGTCTGAGCTGACCGCAGGATGCGTTGATATCCGATCCGAGTCTTCTTCTGACTGTGGCTGTTATGCCGTTCTTTTCAAGTATTGAGGCAAAGCTCTGAATAGACTTTATATTGCTTTTCCTGAAATTTCTCTCTTTTACATCATTTAGCGGGATAAGATTCACATGACACAGCATCCCGGAAAGGAGCTTTACGAGTGTCCTTGCACATTCCTCGCTGTCATTGACGGAATCTATCATCGTATATTCAAAGGAGATGCGTCTTCCGGTAACATCTATGTAGTCACGGCACGCTTTTATAAGCTCATCTATGCTCCACTTCCTTGCAACGGGCATTATGCTCTCACGGTATTCCTGAGTCGGTGCATGAAGCGATATAGATAAGGTTATGGGAAGGTTTTCCTGTGCCAGCTTATATATACCCGGTACAACTCCGCAGGTCGAAAGGGATATATGTCTGTATCCGATGTTTATACCGTCGGGACAGTTTACAAGCTTTAAGAATTTAATTGAATTATCGTAATTGTCAAGCGGCTCACCTATGCCCATCATTACGATGTTGGAGATGCGTTCACCCGTATCATTCTGTGCCGCAAGTATCTGCCCGAGCATTTCGGAAGGTGTAAGATGCCTTGACAGCCCCGCAAGAGTAGAAGCACAGAAGGTACATCCCATACGGCATCCCGCCTGAGTTGAGATACATATGGTATTACCGTGCTTGTATCTCATGAAGACGCTTTCTATTCTTTCTCCGTCATAAAGCTCGAACAGGTATTTTACCGTTCCGTCTATCTTTGATACGAATTTCTGATGTATTTTCGGGAGTGCTATGTAACACTTTTCGGAAAGCACCTCACGCTGTCTTGCGGAGATGTTGGTCATTTCCGAGAAATCGCCCACTCCCTTCATGAGCCATGAAAAGATCTGTTTTGCACGGAACTTTTCAAATTTCACGCTTGTTTCTTCGGAAAGCTCTGCGAGATACTCCGTAAGCTCCGTAAGCTCAAGGCTCGCTATATCTTTTTTACAGGTATTAAGATCCATACCTTTATTCCTTTACTAATTTTGCTATGAAGAATCCGTCGGTACCTGTTTTCTGCGGCAGGAGAGTGACATATCCGCCATCTTCCTTGCCGAAAAGTCCTGTGCTTACAAGTCTGTATCCGGGATTATTCTGCAGGAACTTATTGACTATATCCTCATTCTCCGCACGTCTTAAAGTACAGGTAGAATAGATCAGAGTAGCACCCTTTTTAAGATATTTTACCGACTCGCAAAGGATGTCATACTGTACCGCAGGGAGATTCTCCACATCACTCTTGTCTTTATATCTGATATCCGGTTTTTTAGCAATAACACCGAGACCGGAGCAGGGGACATCGCAGATAACATAGTCTGCCTTACCGAAAAGATCTTCTTTTCCGGTTCTTGCATCTCTGGCTTCTGTGGTTATATTGGTAAGTCCCAGCCTTTCCGCACCGCTGTCAATGAGCTTTATCCTGTTCTTGTGAAGGTCGAAGGAATAAACTCTGCCCTTGTTTCCGAGCTGTATTGCCGCAGAGAAGGTCTTGCCTCCCGGGCAGGCACATACGTCAACCGTTACCGTATCTTCATTTACGTCATTTATAAGCGATGTACAAAGCTGAGATGCTTCATCCTGGACATAGAATAATCCTTCGGAGAAACCGTACAGATCCGTCACAGGGAAGCTACCGTCAAGTTTTATACCAAAATCCGAATTTTCTGTAGCCTGTGCATGATTTCCGAGAGCCGAAAGAAGGCTTTCTCTTGTGGTCTTTACGGTATTTACTCTCAATGTCACCGACTGACCTATGCCGGAGATGTGTCCCGCAAACTCAAAGGCAGTTTTTTCGCCGTAGTCCTCTGCCAGAGAATCTATTATCCAGAGAGGGATGCTTGTAGCGATACTTACCGCCTTTCTGCCGCCCTCTTTGCTTATCATTTCCGGAATCTTTTCTTTGCTTCTGACAACACTGCGCAATACACCGTTGACATATCCGCACAGATTATCACCGTGGGAGGTAGTTCTGCATATATCCACCGCTTCGTTGCAGGCGGCACTGTCCGGAACTCTGTCCATATAAAGGATCTGATATATTGCCGTTCTGAGGATGCAAAGTATAACGGGGTCTATCTTTTCAAATTCTATCTTTGAAAACTTGGAGATTATGAAATCAAGAGTCAGAAGTCTTTCCGTTGTTCCGTAAAGAAGAGCCGTGAAAAATCCTCTGTCAAGTCCCTCGAATTTGTATTTTTTGATCATGCTGTCCGCTTCGAGATTTGTGAATCTTCCGTTCTTAATGCAGGAATTAAGGGACAGCACAGCCGCTTTTCTTGGATTCAATATTGTTGTCCTTTCATGTATGCCCCGCATTGCCGAATAATATGATATTGTGACAATGCAAAGTATTTTGTAAGGTTATGTCGTGGTTGTCAGTCCTTGCGTCTCATAACAATGAGAAGAAGTCTCAGGAACTGAAGCGTGGATGCCGCAAATGCCGCAACGTAAGTCATTGCCGCTGCGGTGAGTACTTTTCTCGAAGCGGATATTTCATCGTTGCTCATCGTGCTGTAATCTTTGAGAAGTGCGATAGCTCTTGATGAGGCATTGAACTCAACGGGAAGAGTAACAAACTGGAAGAAAGCAAGAAGACCGTAACCGATGACACCTGCAAAAGCAAGCTCGTAGCTGTTGAGGAAGAAGCCGATAAGGATAAGGGGCATAGCGAGCATTGATCCGTAGTTGCATATGGGAACTATCGCTGTGCGTACCTGTATCGGAAAATATCCCGTAGCATGCTGTACGGCATGACCTGCTTCATGAGCCGCAACGCCGACTGCCGCCGCTGTATATTGATCGTATACTGCTTCGGAAAGTCTTATGACGTTTGCTTTTGGGTCGAAGTGGTCTGTGAGCTGACCTGCTACTCTCTCTATTCTGATGTGATTAAGACCGTTTTTGTCAAGTATCATTCTTGCCGCTTCATAACCGTTCAGTCTTGAAGCAATTTTTGAATTCTTTTTAAAAGTGGAAGACACACTTGTCTGTGCCCAGACGGAAAAGATCATTACAACAATGAATGCTATTGCAATAACAGCATCCGCCGGATTTGAAAAATCATAATAATACATGGTAGCTGACCTCCTGTCGTATTATTGTTCTGCCTTGCGGCATGGTTTTCATGTTTTGTAGATTTACTTTAAAATATTTATTGGAAAATATCCCCGAGACTTACCTTCCTGCCGTTTATCATATCTGCGGCGGTAAGAAGCTTTGAGCCTTCCGGCTTCATAGTCTGCAGTGCGATGCATCCGTCGGAGCACTTTACAAAAAGACTGCTCTTCCTGCATTCAACGATTTGTCCGCAAACAGCATCTTCCGGTGCTTTAAAGTCTGTAAATGATGAAGCATATATCTTGACAAGCTTCCCGGAAAGTGTGGTCTTTGCTCCGGGGAAGGGCGCAAGTCCTCTTATCCTGTTGTGTACCTGCTGTACCGTTTCGTTCCAGTTTATTACCTCGTCTTCGGGAAGTATCTTTGCAGCGTGCGTTGCCAACGAATCATCCTGTGGTACGGGAGTTATCTTCCCTTCGGATATATCGGTAACCGTATCTGCAATTATATTCTTTCCGAGAAGTGCGAGTTTATCAAAAATGTCTCCCGTACAGTCAAGCTGAGATATGCTGACCTTTTCAACTCTCAGAATGTCACCGGTATCAACTCCGTAATTCATCTTCTGAATAGTGATGCCGGTTTCCTCATCGCCGTTCATGACAGCTCTCTGAATAGGTGCGGCACCTCTGTATTTCGGAAGTATCGAGCCGTGAATGTTGATACAGCCGTATTTAGGGTAATCTATAACATAAGGGGGAAGTATCTTTCCGTATGCCGCAACGACTATTATTTCCGGATCAAGCTCACGAAGAAGCTCAAGACAAGCCTCATCCTTGAATGTTTCCGGCTGATATACGGGAAGCTCTTTTTCAAGGGCGTACTTCTTGACGTCCGAGAAAGATGGCTTCATGCCTCTGCCTTTTTGCGCATCCGGTTTTGTAAAGACCGCAACTATGTTCATTCCCGCTTCGTAAAGACCTTCAAGGGCGCGTGTCGCAAAGTCCGGTGTACCCATAAATACTATTCTGACATTCTTGTTCATAGGGTGATTTCCTTTCGTAGTCCTGATACTGTGCTTCGATATTTATTCAACGTCGTCCTCATCCAGCATTTCCAGGACATTGTCTATATATAGTATACCGTCAAGATGATCGTATTCATGGCAAAGACATCTTCCGTAAAGCTTTGTGCCTGTATATGTGAAAGTCTCGCCGTTTCTGTTTGTAGCTTCAACGGTTACCGTGAGCGGTCTTGATGTAACGCCCCATTTTCCGGGAATGGAAAGACAGCCTTCGGCCTCTTCCTGATGTCCCTCTGTCTTTATTATTCTGGGGTTTATGAATTCTATTACATTATGCGCACCGTCAGGATCGTCGTCTATTATAAAGATCCTTCTGAGTATACCGACCTGCGGAGCCGCAAGACCAACGCCGCCGGCTTTAAGAAGGGTGTCTTTCATATCGTCAAGCAGTGTGATTATCTTATCTGTTATTTCTTCGACCGGTCTGGATTTTTTTCTGAGTACCGGTTCTCCTTCTTTCATAATGTTAAGAAGTGCCATTTTATATATTCCTTTCAGATATTATATCCCGTTTATATCAGAGATTTTGCGGATCCATATCTATAGACATGGAAACATTACCGTTACTTTCGGGGAAATGCGAGTAAAGATGTGAAAAGAGCTGTCTTGTTCTCGGATTGTTCCTGCATTTTATGATGTAACGCATACGGTATTTCCCCGCAATCTTATATATTCCCGCTTCAAACGGACCGAAAACTATCAGCTTTACATCGGAAAACTCTTTTCCGATCGCCTCATCAAGCTCGCGTCCGAAGGCACTTACCGCAAGCTGTACCTCGTTTTCCGTTTCTGCCGTAAAGCATACAACTGCGATATCGCAGAAAGGAGGATACTTTGCCGCCTGCCTGAATCTTATCTCGCTCTCGTAAAAGCTCTTGTAATCCTGCTTTGATGAGTGTATAAGCACCTCATGATCGGGGGCATAGGTCTGTACGAGAGCCCTTCCGAGAAGATCGCCTCTGCCCGCACGTCCGACCACCTGTGTCATAAGCGAGAAGGTTTTCTCATTTGCACGAAAATCCGGAATATGAAGCGAAGCATCTGCATTTATAACACCTACAAGCGATACGTTTGGAAAGTCATGTCCCTTTGTTACCATCTGTGTACCGAGAAGTATATCCGCCTCTCCGTTTCTGAAGGATTTAAGAATTGTATCGTGGGAAAATTTTCCGCCGGTGGTATCTGTATCCATTCGCAGAAGCCGTGCTTCGGGAAAATAAAGTCCGAGCTGTTCCTCCAGCATCTGAGTGCCTGTTCCCATTGCCGAAATATGTTCGCTTCCGCAAACGGGACACAGTTTCGGAACATCCGCCGTATGTCCGCAATAGTGGCAGACCATCTTGCCCTCTCTCCTGAAACCGTACTTGTGATATGTCATGGACACCGAACAGTAAGGACATTCCATAACAAAACCGCATTTTTTGCAGGACAGGAACGACTGATAGCCCCGTCTGTTTATAAAAAGGATAGTTTGTTGCTTGTTTTCAAGATTATTCTTTATTTCGGAAAGCAGTCTGTCACCGAGTATCTTCTGTGCTATCGGCTTTTTCCCGTCGGCAAATACTTCGGGAATATTATCCGGAAGTCCGAAATTGCCCTCATCGTTACGAAGATCGCACATCTCGACGTTCGGAAGTGCCGCATTACCGAAACGCTCCGTCATTTCCACAAGAGTATAGATACCCTTCTGTGCCTTGTAATAGCTTTCGATACTCGGAGTTGCCGAACACAGAAGCATAAGTGCATCGTTTTTTGCACATCTGAACCTGGCAATATCTCTTGCATGATATCTCGGTGTCATTTCGGATTTAAAGGATGCTTCCTGTTCTTCGTCAATAATAATAAGTCCGAGGTTCTTTACCGGTGCAAATATTGCCGAACGTGTACCCAGCACCACGGGAGCATCTCCGCTGTTGATCCTTTTCCATGCATCAAGACGTTCACCTGTGGAAAGCCCCGAATGAAGCACCGCAACTTTGTCTCCGTAGCGTTTTACAAAAATACCCACAGCCTGAGAAGTCAGTGCGATTTCAGGCACAAGAATTATGACACTTTTGCCGTCACTTACACAAACATCCACAAGCTTCTGCATTACATTTGTCTTTCCGCTTCCGGTAACTCCGTGAAGAAGTGCCGCATTTGCAGTTTCGGAACGGTAAAGCTCACAGAGCTTGTCAAAGGCATTTTTTTGACATTCGGAAAGCTCAAAATCCGTAGTATTCTCAGACTTTATATCAGCATAAGGATTTCTGTCCTTAGGGATGGGCAGTATTTCCACCACATTCTTTTTCCGAAGCTCTCTCAGCACCGAATCACTGACGCCTGAAAGTTCCCTGAATTCGTCAACCGGCGAAAAGGGATTCTTTTCAAGCTCGAATATGGCAGCGAGCTGCTTTGGCGTATATGTTGTTCCCGGAAAATTGTGAAGCTCATAAAGCTCGTCGGCATTTAAAAGCAACCGCACATAATTACTGCTTTTTGTGTTGACCTTGCAGTCGGCACGGCTTATTTTCCGCAGATATCCCTTTGTACAAAGGAGCTTCAAGGTAGGGATACACTTTTGAAATGCACCCTTCAGCTCCGATTCCGATACCTCTCCCTTTTGGGAAACGTATCTTACTATTTCAGCCGCAGCGACGTTTATCTCGTCTGTAGGCTCTTTACCTGCATATTCATACAAGATACTTGTTCTGACACTGAATCCCGATGGCAAGACTGCCTTTGAAGCATCTCCTATGGAACAGAAACAGCGTTCCTTCAGAAATTCACAAATTCCGTAAAGCTCCTCACCGATACAGAGATTGCCCGGCGTAAGCCCTATAATGGATTTGTATTTCGGCAAAGCAGTTTCAGCATAAACAGATGATACTATCCCCGCAACGTGCCTGTTGCCACCGCCAAAGGGAACTATCACCACAGCGCCTATGGATATTTTGCCGCGAAATTCGGTCGGAATAAAGTATTCGTATTCCTTGTCTATTTTGTAGGGAGCACCGAGAATATGGACTCCCGCGAAAGACATATCATCCTTGCTGCAAGTCGTCAAGAACGGCACTCCTTTCATTATTCTGTAATGAGCTTATATTACTTTTCTTCGTCAGCGGCTGTACCGACGGTAGGGTTTACGATATGGAAATCACCGTCATGGATAAGCTCAATACCTGCCGCAACAGGCTTTTCTTCGACAAGATCGCGGCGAAGCGGCTGCTTGTCGTTGCCCTGAAGGTATGCGGATTCGGTAAGCTCGTTTCTTTCTGCATCTCTCATGAGCTTCTGCTTTGCCGTAACGTATCTTGCACTCTTTGCGGATGCGATAACGAGAGTGTATCTGTTGCACTTGTTTTCGTTTGTGAGTTCTTCAACTGAAGGCTTGATCATCATAATGGGAGTTCTCCTTTAAATTATATTGTTGATTATTGTTTTACTTTAATTGGAAAAATTACATCTTATCGCAGCTTATTCAAAATATGTCGCGATAATATCTCTGTTGGCAAGAGGCTTCAGACTTTCCGCCTTTACACAGGCAAGTATCTCATCCGCCGCTTCCTTGACCTTACCGTCACGGTTGACGATTATGTAGTCATAAAGCAGTGCGTTGGGAGCTTCTTTTTTTGCTATAGCAAGTCTGTTTTCTATTATATCCTCGGATTCCGTACCTCTTGAGCGAAGTCTGTCGCACAGTACCTCAAAGCTTTCAGGCGTGATGAAAATGAACACCGCACCGGGGAAGAGCTTCTTTATCTGAAGTGCGCCCTGTACTTCTATCTCAAGTATTACATTCTTTCCTGCGGCGAGCTTTTCCTCAACAAATTTTCTCGGTGTGCCGTAGAAGTTATTGTTGTATACCGCGTATTCAAGAAAACCGTTCTGCTCTATCTGCTGCAGAAACTGCTCCTTTGAGATGAAGAAATAATTTACACCGTCTTCATCTCCCGTTCTCGGTGCTCTTGTGGTTGCCGATACCGAGCATACAAAATCCTCGTGATTGTCAAGCAGCTCTTTCAGTACCGTACCCTTACCTGCACCGGAGGGACCTGATACCACTATTAATTTTCCTTCTTTTTTCATAGCTTCTCCTTTCAATATTTAACATTTGCCGGATGAAAGAAGCATCCGAATATAATCCGTATA
>SVQR01000050.1 GCA_015065225.1 Oscillospiraceae bacterium
GAAGCGATGAAAGTACCGTTTGGCGATCCGTTTACAAGGATGGAATTCAGTATTACTTTTGCGCCCACAACAAGAACGGTACCGACTATAGTAAACAAATACTTTGAAGCAAGATACATTACCTTATTTATAAGCTCCTGAGCAAGATATCCCAGAATACCGAGGCTGTATATTACAAATGCAGCTGCCGTAGCGATAGTTGATTCGTGGGTGAATTCGCCTCTTTCATACACAAGTCCTATTATTTGTTCTCCGAAAAGCGTTACAACAAGAAGGAAAGGTACGAATACCGCAAACATTACTGTAAAGATATAGCCTATAAGATCGCGGACATAATCAATATTTCCTTCTTCATAGTTCTTGGATATAGCGGGGAATACTACAGATGACATTGCGACAACAAAAACACTTGATATAGTAACAAAGAGGTTTGAAGCATAATTCAGTGTAGAAGTCATTCCGGGATCTCCGGATACGAAGGCTTTGTCGATCATAAAGCACAGCTGGAACATCATGTTGGATATAAAGATCCACCATATACTCATATTGATGTGCTGTTTTTGTCGAGTAGCCAGATCCCTTTGTCCTCTGTAGATAAGTCTGTAGCCCTTTTTATAGAAATTAGGGAGCTGGATGACAATATGAAGAAACCAGCCGATAGTTGTTGCGATACCGATCTTTTCTATCGTTATTCCCGGAACAAAGAGCGATCCTATGATAATAATATTATACGGCAAACTGACGATGGACGGAATAAAGAAAACTCTGCTGTTCTGAAGCACACCGGAAATTATATATGCTATTGTGACAAATATCAGCGAGGGCAGCATTATATATGTCAGGTTTACAGCAGTTTCAAAGTCAGCTCCTTTGACTTCCGGCAGAAGGAGCGAAGTGAAAGGTCTTGCAAAAATATAAAGCAGAGCGGTTACAGCCGAGAGACAAAGAGCGGTTTTTCCGATAAATGACGAAACATAAGCCCGTTTACTTTCCGGGGAAGAGTATTCGTCTTTATTCAGATTCATTATTACTTGTGTTTGCAGTGCAATACCAATGCCGGTAAAAATAAGGGTAACAACACTGAATATCTGAAAATAAATATCGGATATAACGTTTGTTCCGTATTGATGTGCAAAAAATATGTCACGCGAAAATCCGACAATTTTAGCAACAATAATACCCAAGACAACTGTAATATAAGTTTTACTGTTCATTGATCCTTTCCTTTCCCAATGCCGCTATCTGGCATAAATTCTATTTTGCCCATAAAATGTCTATCTTATATATTTTACAATATTTAAACCGATATTTCAAGAACATATTATATGTTTTTTTATTAATAAAGAAAAAACCCACAGAACCGATCTTTGAGTATACGTCAAAATAACAAGAATAAAGCAAGAAATAACACTATTAATACAAAATAAAAAAGCAAGCCAAGATTGACTTGTCTTCATTTGTGGTGATCTGTATCGGAATCGAACCCATGTTACAGCCATGAAATCGATATTTTTTAAAAAAATATCAAAAAATAAAAAAAGCAAGCCAAGATTGACTTGTCTTCGTTTATGGTGATCTGTATCGGAATCGAATCCATGTTACAGCCATGAAATCGATATTTTTTTAAAAAATAAAAAAAGCAAGCCAAAATTGACTTGTCTTCATTTGTAGTGATCTGTATCGGAATCGAATCCATGTTACAGCCATGAAATCGATATTTTAAAAAAAATATATCAAAAAATGAAAAAGCAAGCCAAGATTGACTTGTCTTCATTTGTGGTGATCTGTATCGGAATCGAACCCATGTTACAGCCATGAAATCGATATTTTTAAAAAAAATATATCAAAAAATAAAAAAAGCAAGCCAAAACCGACTTGCCTTTATCTGTGGTGACCCGTACGGGAATCGAACCCATGTTTTCGCCGTGAGAGGGCGATGTCTTAGCCGCTTGACCAACGGGCCGTTCACTCAACGAATGATATTATATCATACAAAGAGTGATTTGTCAAGAGGAAAATTGAATTTTTTAAAAAAATATTCCCGATAAAAAACCGCTTTTAGCTTCAAGTATCAAAATACAAACAAGATGAAGAATCAGAAAGCAGGGGATAAGTATAACAAAGCGCTCCTTATGCGTCTTATGCCTGAATATACACATCCCAAGCAGCATGAATAACGCTCCGCCAAAGAAAGACAACAGTATTAATGTTCTTTCACGCACACGAGGCAACTTCAGAATTGCAGCTTTCTTGTCTATCCCACAAAGTATAAAAGCCGCAAGATTAACAATAATGAGCCATAGTGTGATAAGAAGATACTTGTTTCTGCCTATTAGATCAATAACACCATCCATATCAAAGACCACAGAGTATATCTCCAACGTGCAATTCAAAGGGGGCTTTCACAGAGTAAAGCATCTTGGGATGGGGAGATGATGTAATAGATACACCTTTTTCATCACGCATATATTCAAGAAGCAATTCACGTGCGGGTCTGAAAGGGGAGATAACTCGTACTGTTTCACCTTCAACTGTCTTGTTTCTTTGAAGTAATGTGCATCTTCCGGCCTCTGCATCATAGCTTTCAACGGTAGCCAAAAATGACTTTTCACGAACATATCCGCCTTCTTCCGCTATTTGAGCATTTTCTATAGGCGTGTCAAAATAGTACCCCGTACCATATCTCCTATGGCTGACGCTTTCAAGCATCTCAAGCGACTCCGGATCCATTTTATAGTCGGATGGAGAATCAAAATAAGAATTAACTTCGCGCTTATATGCATTGGCTGTAACAGCGGTATAATATGCGCTCTTTACTCTGCCTTCTATCTTGAGACTGTCAATTCCCGCTTCGCAAAGCTCCTTTATATGTTCTATCATACACATATCCTTTGAGCTGAAAAGATATGTGCCGCCTTCATCCTGAATAACTTCGATAACATCCTCGGGACGCTTGACCTCGGATATGCAGGCACGGATCTCTTTGACGTTATATTCCCATCTGCATGGCTGAGCACAGTTTCCTCTGTTCGCATCTCTGCAGGTAAAAAAGTTGGACAACAGACATCTTCCCGAATAAGAAACACACATCGCCCCGTGAACAAATGCTTCAAGCTCAAGCTCTGCAGGAATATCGTTTTTGATATCACAGATCTCTTTAAGGCTTAATTCGCGTGCAAGTACTATCCTTGATGCTCCCAGGGAATGCCACATTTTACAAGCCTCGGCATTGACAGTACTTGCCTGTGTGGAAACATGAAGCTGAATACTCGGTGCATATTTCTTAGCCATGGAAAAAACACCGAGATCGGATATAATGAGCGCATCCGGTTTTATTGATTCAAGATATTCAAGGTATTCGGGAATACGCTTTTGCTCGGCAGGATGGGGGAGTATGTTTACCGTAACATATACTTTAACGCCTCTTTCGTGCGCGTATTCCACAGCTTGTTTTAATTCATCTCTTGTAAAATTATCCGATGCTGTTCTCATACCGAATTGTTCACCGGCAAGATATACGGCGTCTGCTCCGTAGAGAATAGCGAATTTCATTTTTTCAAAATTGCCGCTCGGGGCAAGTATTTCCGGACGTTTCATTGTAATTCTTCCTTTCGGTTTTATGATACATAAAACAGATAGTTGTTAAATCAAACCCGACCGCACGTTATTGCACGGCCGGGGATCATCCTCAGTTGGCTGTGACCGACTTACCGTTTCTTTCAAGATCGGCAATAGTGGCGTTGTGTTCTTCATTTGTGGTTGAGAAATGAGAATTGCCGGCATTATCAGCAACGAAGAAATAATAGTTTGTGTTATTGGGATAAAGAGCAGAGATTATCGACTCGTATCCGGGGTTAGCTACCGCACCGGGCATTAAGCCGGGAGTAAGATAAGTGTTGTAAGCTTTTCTGAACAGATCGAGCTTTATCGGGAACTTCATGAATTCTTCGGAGGAGAAACCATGGTCCAATCTGAATTCACAGGTAAGAATTCCGTTTGCATCTACTGAGGCATTTTGAATTACCACCTTCATGTCACCGTCGACCGGGGAGTCGGAAGCTGTCTTGGAACCTATCGAATATACAGCCTTCTCGGCAGAGGTCTTTTTGGTGATGTCTATCAGAGCTACGGATCTTGTAACATCCGTTCTGACGTTGAAGTTGATATAGTATACTCCATCCTTCAAGGCATACTTGGAAAGATCTATCCTGAAGCTTGCACATTTGTACTCCTCATAGGAATTGTTATTACCGCAGTTTGAGCACTTTGTGGGAGCTTTGACATCCTTCTCGCCACACTTTTTACATCTGTAGTCGGTGAGTTTAAGAACGGATCTCAGATCATAAGAAGCATAATCCGTAGTCGCATCCGATTCAAGATAAGGATAAACGCCTGCATTGTTAAGTCTGTTGTGGAATACGGAAGAAATATTTCCTTTGTCCTCGGGATTTCCTGCTTCCGCCTCAACAAGTGATGCTATGGAGACTATCTCATCAACGGTAAGACCGAGCTTTTCGGCTTCATCATAGAAAGAAGCATCGAATTTTGCATCAAAGTTAGCGAGGAACTTATCAAGTACCGCCTTGGGCGAAGCATCTGTATAGAACTCGTAAGTGTCGGGGAACAGATAACCTTCAAGTGCATATACTCGGTCATTTGAGAAGCCCTGCTGTTCCAGAAGATCGATGAATCTGTAATCAAAATCAGCGTAATTGTTTATTGCATCGATATAGTCCTGCTTGGAATTCTTTACGCCGCCCTTTATAAGGATATCTATTATATCATCAACTGTAGAACCTTCGGGGAATGTGAGCTTTACGATACTTCTCACATTTCTTCTCGGGGTGATGGCAGACAGTATCTCATCATAATCCATGCCAAGATAGAGCGTTTGATCACCCGAGACAAATTCTGCTTTTTCATCATCATCTGTCTTCAGCTTGATATACAGCTTGAAAACTCCCGGATGTTTTATAAGTCCTTTTTCTTTAAGGAGCTTTGCAACTTCTTTTGCGGATGCATTTTGTTTGATATTTAAGTTCACGCTCTTTTTACTGAGAGTAAACTCTGTAATATAGGAAATATTGTTTCCTGTATTGACTGTAAAGCGAAGAAGATAAACATCGCCGCCCATATCACTGTTTGCAAGATCAATAACTATAGGATTGTTTTTAATGACATCATCCGTATACTTACCGAAATTATGGACTATTGAATTATCGGTAGTATTGATGAGTATACAAGAGGCATCAAGAGCATCAAGTTCGGCTTCCGACAAAGGATCTTTGAATGCATATGTGAATTCAAATCTGTCACCGCTGAGATCCGTATGGGATATTCTCAATGCATTGGCTGCTTCACCTTTGACAGAATAAACCGTATCGGTGAAATCATAGCTGTCCTTTACAAAAGCAAACATATCATTTCCGACACTTATGAAGTATTTTGCCAGTAAAACAGAAACTATAATAACAAAAGAAATATATAATACAAATTTCAGTACCCCGATCCAAGGACTTCCACTCTTTTTGACCTTTTTTTTCTTACCTTCAGTATTGTTCTGAACCGGCGGCTTGGCGCTTACAGTGCCCGGACGAACAGCAGGCGTCAATGTGGTTTTTGAATTTGGTACATTACTGCGAATGTTATTCATTAATACCGTCTTTCCGTTGTTGTCGTTCTGCGGACCCGATTTCCCGGGAGCTGTACCATTATTTGTCGGATTGATGTTATTGGGAACGTTTCTTGCGGTTGTCTGTACGGAAGGATCATATCCCGAAACAGGCTTAGCACCGGGAACACCCGGCATTATTCTCGTTGCGTTATTGTTAACCTGATTTATATTCGTACCGGCAGTACGCGGTATTACTCTTGTTGCATTGTTTGGATTCTGAGCAGCAGCCGATCTTTCCGCACCGGAAAAGAAAGGATTTACGTTATTTTGGGCTGTGGATGAAACATTACCTGTTTTTGGCATAACTTTTGTCGGATTTGTGACACCGACAGTCGAAGGTTTACCCGCACCGTTTACGGGCATAACTCTCGTTGCATCCGTATTTGCACGGGAAACATTATTTATCGCACCGTAAGGCGGAACTACTCTTGTTGCATTTGGATTCACAACAGGAGAAGCATTTCCGACTTTATTTGCGGGTATAGTCCTTGTTGGGGTTGCATTTACAACAGGAGGATTATTCGTTGTGCCGTTAGGCGGCAATATTCTTGTTGTATTTGGATTCACAGCAGGAGAAGCATTTCCGACGTTATATGCCGGCATAGTCCTCGGTGTGCTTGCATTTGTAACAGGAGAAGCATTTACGGAACCGTTTGGTGTTGCTACTCTTGTCGACTTCATGTTAACAGCAGGAGAAGTATTTAAAACATTGACAGGCATAGCACTTGCAGTGGGACGATTAACTGCCTGAGGAGTACTGCTGTTCGCCGTCATAACTCTTGCTGCATTCGTATTTTCGACATCAGATGCTCGTGTAGTATTGTTGCTTTGCGGGTTATCGGAAGTATTATTTGCAATTCCTTCGCTCATATCTCCGGCTTTTTTGAAATGAACATCCACGGTAGGCGCATTTAAATTCGGAGCAACATTCCCGAATGCTTTGGGAGACACGGGAACCGACTGAGAATCATCACTTTTGGGATTGCCGCTGTTTTGTGAAGCTGTATCGGAAAAAAGATCAATCTGTGTTATTCCTTGAGAAGCGGCATTGTTGGAAGATCCATGTACAGGACTTGCTCCCGAGAGATCGTCGCCTCTGACAGGCGCGCCGTTGTTATTATTACGCGGAGCTTTGTCAATTGAAAAATCATCTCTCGAATTCATTTATCCACCTCCTTCGGATCATTTGAAAGCTATCATATTTACAGTATAAAGAATAATTACAATAATAAATGCGGGTGTAAGAAAAACACTTGATAAAATTGTCTTTACACCGGTATTATGCGGTATAAGACGATAATTTTGTGTTTCTGTCGATGGTGTTTCTTCACCGGATCGTTTATCTGCTTTATTGCTGCATATCCATTCGAGATTCTCGATGAACAAAAACAGGGAAACAAGGAATATAACGGTCAGAAGAAAGAACACAAAGAAAGTGCTTATACTTTCCTTTGATACACGTTTAAGAAAAGTATCCGTGAATAAACATATTGTGTTGTTAAGCAGGTGTATTATAATAGGAGCGATAAGCGACCTTGTAACATGAATCACAACAGCAAGAACGATCCCTGCAAACAGGTACGAAGCGAAATCACCCATATCAAAATGAATAAATGCAAAGAGAACGGCACTGCCGAGAATAGCACCTAAAGGACCGACTCCTCTTTTTTCATACTCTGTAAAGACAACACCTCGGAAGAGGATTTCCTCCGTTACTGCGGGAACAAGTACTGTCGCCGCAATAAGTGCAAACAAATTATCATGCTCATAAACAACAGTCGAATCTCCGACAGCCCCGAAGATAAGATACCCAAGATATTTGATCACCATACTGCCGAATAACATGACTGCAAGAGCAGAAAAGATAAATCCCAGCAATCTCGGTGAAAACAGCCTCAGATTGTAGTATGAGAGTCCGCTGTCCATCTTGTGATTTACGAAGGAAGACATAAATGCACAGGGGAGGATAAATACCAGAAATTGTACAACTACAACCGCAATATATGGATTCTGCTTATTGAGAGACGGAGTCTTCAGTAGTATCTGCGCAAGAATAAACAGTATCATTACGATACAGATAAGAATAACCGGTCCGTGACACTTATTAAGCTTAGTTGTGGTCTTCCTTGTTCGTGTGGATGCTGCAGAAGAAGGAACAGAGCCTCCGGAACGAGCAGAAGTAACTGCTCTTTTTCCTCTTGCGGAGGAAATGTCGGCGGATCTTCCGTGGGATGAAGGCACAGGTCTTACAACTCTTTTGGCAGCCGGATCCGAGCCTGCTTCTCTTTTAGGTGGTGTACGTCTGTCATCTGGGTGCATTTACCGCCACGACCCCTCTTTCGCTGATAATGATATCAACGTGCTTGTCAAATCTGCCTCTGGGAACCCTTGGCAGGATCATATTACTGTAAACAAGACCTGCTTTAACTCCGGGGAAGGTTGAAAGAAACCTGTCATAAAATCCCTTACCGTATCCGATGCGGAAGCCTTCCTTGTCAAATACAACAGCAGGAACGATACAAAGTGATTGCGTGGAAGGAATATACTCATCAAGACCTGCTTTAGGCTCATAAATACCGTTATCGCAAAGCTCAAGATCATCTCTTGAACTGCAGTAGAAGTATCTCATTGTGTTATCTTCATAGGTCTTTGGGAAAGCCACCTTTTTGCCTGCTTTTACAGCTGTGTCGAAGAGCTTCCATGTATCTATCTCATATTTCATGGATGCATAAAGAAGTATCTCCGTGGAATGTCTGTATGTTATGGAAGCACATATCCTGTCATGAATTTTCTGATCATGTGCCGCACGCAGCTCCTCGGGCATATTTTTTCTTTCTTCAACGTATTTTTCACGAAGTTCTTTTTTTACTGTTCTGATTTCTGCCATAGTTGTTCCTCCGTTCCGCCGTAAATTAAGTATACAGCAATGCCAAGTTGTTAATATATCCTGTGTTATCTTGCTACTATTCCGATACGTACCTTTTCGGCAGCTTCTTTTCCGCAGAGTGCCTCGATAAGAGCAAAAGAAAACTCTTCCGATACTCCTGCCGCCGCCGCAGTTATAAATCTTCCGTCTATCGCAACTCTGCCGCTTGTATCTGAGCAATCGGAAAGCTCATCAAGCATAGCAGGGTAACAAACAGCGTGTCTGCCTTTAAGATATCCCATTTTTGCAAGGATTGTCGGTGCGGCACAGATCGCCGCTACATATTTATCATTTTCAACGCAATATTTTACGGTATCCAACGCTTTTTTACAGTTTGAGATACCATCAACTCCACCGAGTCCTCCCGGAAGTATCACCATTTCGATATCCGAGGCTTCGGCATCAATTTCATCAATGGTCTTGTCACAAACCACAGGGATGTTGTGAGCACCGTATATACAGTCGCCTTCTATACCGACAGTATAAAGCTCAATACCGGCACGTCTGAGATAATCTACCTGCGTCAATGCTTCGATCTCTTCAAATCCGTTTGCGAGAAATATATATACCATTATTATGCCCTTTCTGTGTTAAAGTGTATATTTCATTGAATCGTATGCGGCTATCATATTTTCTTTTGCAAGAAGCTCCTCGGTCTCTTTAATTCCGAGATGAAGCGTCCTTGCCAGATGATCGAGCATTATAACAGAGTTATCGTCGATAATGCCCTTAGCCCTCATAGCCTTGACCATGATCCTTATCATAGGGATAGAGTTGTGCGTTGCTATTCTCCAGTCATCCTCATAATCGCCGACAGTACCGTCAAATATCACAAGGTCAAGTTTGCATTTGCAAAGATAATCCCATGTTTTTGATAACAGCCACGCACCGTCACAGCCGTAGAAGAATGTCTTATCGCCGCACTTGAAAACATAATGTACAGTTGTTTCGGGCGAATTCTCAACAGTGTGATTGGAGTATAGCGGTATCGCTGTAAAGTCATCTGTAATTATCTCATCAAATACTTCAAAAGGTGCGATGTTTATAAGATCAAGCTCGTCACTCTCAAGTGGGATACGACCTACAGCATCCTTGTGACAATGAAAAGTGATCTTATTCTTTGCCTTCTTTGCGAATTTAAGAAGTGAATCTCTGTAAAGATGATCGATGTGCGAATGAGTCAGAAAGATATCTGTGATCATGGAAGTATCCACACCGAGATGCTCAGCATAATCAAATGCAAACGGTGAGCAGTCTATAAGGTATCTTCCGTTTATAAGAGTAGTACATCTTCTTCTTATCTTCTTTTCCGTATCGAATTTCACATCATCGGCAGGTATCTCCGCCCAATCTGCGGCACCCGTACCCAAAAACAAAAGCTCCGTTGTCATTTTTTCCTCAAAAATCAAAGTATATTTTTTTCTTTTAATGCGGAAATACATATATTCAATACTTCATCCGCAATATTTTCGCGCGTTCGTATTACACCGTCTTTAACACATGAAACATGAGTCCATCCCCATGCCTTACAAGTGTATTGAGCCGCATTGTATGCACAAAGGAGATGCTGCTTGTCAGCCTCATGAATATCCTTTTTTGCACCTGTCTCATCGCATCTTCCGTTGAGCAGCTTTTCTGCATATTCCGGAGGCATATCAAGAAAATATACAAGATCCGGAACGGGAAGACCGAGCTTTACAAATTCATAGTCATAAAGCCAGTCAAGGAATCTTTGTTTTTCAACATCATCCTCTATTTTGGCAAGCTGATGAACAGCATTTGACGTCGTATATCTGTTAAGGATTATTACCGAATCATCACTTTCGTATTCCTTCTTCCAATGCCTTACAAAGCTCGCATATCTGTCAACGGCAAAAAAGGATGAAGCAGCATATGCGTTGGTATCATTTGCGTTTGATCCGAATTCACCGCCAAGATACATCTTGACAAGAGTACTCGATCTGTCATCGTAATCGGGGAAAGATACCTCTTTTACATTCAATCCGTATTTTGTACGAAGCGTTTCCGCAAGAATATCAGACTGTGTCTTCTTACCGGAAGCATCCGTACCGTCAATAGCTATAACAAGACTCATATCAAAAGCTCCTTACGTACTTCTGCAGCCTTACCGCAGGTCATCGCACCTTCACTGCAGCCGCCTTTGATACACGCAGGACCTGCCTTAGCAAAAAGGATGGGGGAGACAGCCTTACACTGTTTCAGCATTTCACGGGCAAGAGCTCTTATTTCCCACTGAGCACGGTTACAGCATCTGAGCGAGAAGAAATTGTAAAGTGAACGAACATTCATCGTCATTACGATTTTGGTATCACAGGCATTTGAGAGAACATATCTCGCATCCTCATGTGCCTTCTTCGCACCTGCGGAAGCGGCTTTCTTCTCATCCATTCCTTCTGCTATCATAGCTTCAGTATGCTTTCTTGTAAGTATCTCGTCAAGAAGTCTGTATGTTTCTCTGTCCTGCTCCATAGCTTTTATAAATACTTCCTTAGCTTCGGGAACAGCTTCAATTTCCGGAGGGATAATATATTCAAAATTTTCCTTTCCGACATATCTTTGGCTCTGGACACTGTAGGATGCTATTCTGTGCCTTGTGATCTGTGCGAGCAAAGACCTCGAAACACCTTCTATCGCAAAAGTAAATGTAACATGTTCGACAGGACTTTCATGTCCCAGACTCATAAGCATATTAATAAACTTTTCGCAGGATTCGGGTGTCATTTTTTCACAGATCTCGTCAACTCCCACCGCACTGTAACAGAGCTTTGCGGCGGCAGCTATCGTCATCTCCGGATCAGGTGTATGTGTAAGTATTTTAACTTTCATGGTAAATTCCTTTCATCGGATCGGCATAACGGAGCTGCGCTGTGCCGTCTCAAAACTTATAATGATTATTTTTCTTCCGGAACTTCGGGAATGTTCTTGTTTTTGTGGATCATTGTTCCGAACAAAAACTTCGGAAGTTTCATCATTCTTCCTATTCTTGTCGGCATACATATAAGTCTGTAAAACCATTCGAGATTACATTTGATAAAGAACTTGGGTGCTCTCTTAACATTGCCTGAGAACACATCAAGGCTACCGCCAAGACCAATGGCAAGATGGACATCCAGCTTATCCTTGTTGGCATAGATCCATTTTTCCTGCTTCGGTGCGCCAAGACAAACAAACAGAAGTTTTGCACCGCTTTTATTTATATCATCAATAATACCGGGAACATCCTCGTCCTTGAAATAGCCGTCACGATATCCCGAAACAACAAGTCCGGGGTATTTTTCAGTGAGTTTGTCAGCTGCCTGTTTTGCAATACACGGAGCTTGCTCCGTAGCCTTTCCGCCGCCAAAGAAATACACACCGTCACCTGTTTTTGATATTTTTTCTATAAGATGCTCGGCAAGCTCGCAGCCTGCAACCTTACACTTTAAGGGTGTCTTGAGTATTTTTGCGGCATAAACTACACCGATACCGTCCGGGATAGTCATAGATGAACCGTTGATTACTTTATAATTTTCGGGATTCTCAAGACAATTCTGTACGATCTCGGCATTTGGAGTAACGATGTAATCACATCCTTCTGATGCAATAAAGCCCATAGCCTTGTCGACTGCTTCCTCCATATTTACATTGTCGAAGTAAACGCCTCTGACATTAACTCTGTTTTCTGCAGACATCGGAATGCTTCCTTTCAAAATATTATGATCGTTCCTTTCCGGGAACATAGTTAGCCAAGTATATAATTTATCTCATTAATTATAACACCTAAAAATAAACACATCTTTACTTAAATGTGATTTTTTACATTTAGTATGAAAAACTTATGCAAAAAATTTGATCTGAGGCACAAAAAAGGCCCGGCAACAAGCCGAGCCAAAGTTTAAATTATTTATTTGTGTTTCCGTATGTACCGGAAATATCCTCCGTTGTTTCAACAACGGTCTTCTTATAAGTTGAATTCTCAATCTTTTTCTGAAGAAGCTCATAGAAAAGATCACCGTCGCAGGGGACATCAACTGTCTTATTTGTCCATGCGGACAGGAACATTGCATTAGAAAGCTGAAGTCCGTTGATTGCTTCAAAGCCGGATGCAAGAAGGGGTTCACCGAAAAGAACAGCATTTGCAAAATTCTGAACAATTGCTGAATGATCGTAAAGTTTGCCTTCTTCTCTGGGGAATTCAAGCACTTCGGTCGTATTCTCAACCTTCTTAAAGCCTTCGGGGCAGGAGTAGCACCATTCTCTTTCCGGAACAGCATTCTTTGTCCAGGTGAGCTTGCCGTTTTCGGCAACGAGCTTGCCCTTGTCGCCGGATATCTCAAGTCTGTTGGTACCGGGGCATTCGCCTGTGGTTGAAATAAATGTAGCGGTTGCACCGTTTGCATACTCTGCGAAAGCTGTTACATCATCTTCAACTTCGATATCATGATACTTGCCTTCATAACAATGAGCTGTGATTTTGGTGGGCATACCGAATATCCACTGCCACAGGTCAAGCTGATGAGGACACTGGTTAAGGAGTACACCGCCGCCTTCACCTTCCCATGTAGCTCTCCATCCGCCGGAATTGTAGTAGCTCTGAGTTCTGTACCAGTCGGTGATGATCCAAACGAGCCTCTTAAGTTCGCCAAGCTCTCCGCCCTGAACGATATCTCTCATCTTCTGGAACAGGGGGTTTGTTCTCTGATTGAACATTACACCGAACAGCTTGTCGGACTTCTTTGCAACCTCGTAAAGCTCATAGACCTTGTTTGCATAAACACCGATAGGCTTTTCGGATATAACGTGCAGATCCGCTTTAAAAGCATCTATAGCGATAACCGGGTGCATATAGTGAGGAGTTGCGATGATGACCGCATCACAAGCTTTTTCCGCGAACATTACCTTGTAATCGGTGTATGTCTTAACATTATCACCGATGATCTCCTTTGCTTTAACAAGCTTTTCCGGGTTAACATCGCAAATTGCGGAAACTTCAACATTCTTGATATTGCCGGAAGCAAAATTCCTGAGATGTCCCGTACCCATATTGCCGCAGCCGATTATACCAAAACGTAAAACATTCATATTATAAATATCCTTTCATAATTTTTGTCTGAATAAATTATAACACATATTTTTGCTGATTTCAAGTGATTTGAGAAAATATTACAGTAATATCTTAAATTGACAGTCAAAAATAACCGAAAAAGTTATTTTATGCACCGTAAAGTCTTTTTATTGTAAATATTCATTGTAACAACTTGATTTTTACATTTATTCGGAGTATAATATGCTTATGATTTGACAATATTCGATACTAAGGAGATCTATGAAGGTTTGTGCGGTAGTTTCCGAATTCAACCCGTTTCATAACGGACATAAATATCTTCTCTCACAACTGAGAGCCAACGGTTTTGATGCTGTGTTATGTGTTATGAGCGGCAATTTCGTTCAAAGAGGAGAACCGTCGGTTGCCGATAAAAAAATACGTGCATCAATGGCTGTTGAATTCGGTGCGGATCTTGTGCTGTCACTGCCCTTTCCTTGGTCATGTGCAAGTGCAGAATATTTTGCAAGGGGAGCTGTATCCGTTATTGGTTCTCTCGGCTGTGTTGATGCAATCGGATTCGGATCGGAATGTGCGGATTTATCATTATTGAGAGAATGTACCCGCTTTTTGACTCATATTGATAAGAACGATATCATAAATATTCAAAAGCAAGATCCCAGACTTTCTTTTGCTATGGCAAGAAGCAAGCTCGCAGCTGATAAACTCGGCGAAAAGGCATTTGATGTGTTTTCAAACCCGAATGATATACTTGCAATCGAATATATGAAAGCAATCAGTCTTTTCGGTTTTCCCTTTGAAGTATATCCTGTCAAGAGAGAGTCTGCAAGTCACGACGGCAAGGTAAGCTCGTCGGTGATGTGTTCTTCTTCGGTCATTCGTAAACAAATATCCGAGAACAATCTTTCTGATATTCGGGAATATGTTCCCTGGGATACAGACGCACACATCGGTAGTTTCCGCAGTATTAATAAAAGCTCATATTTCAGTTTTCTCAGAGGAGCGATACTTTCGCGATCGCCTGAGGAGCTTGCACAGTTCGCTGAAATCGGCGGAGGCTTTGAGTATGCTATATATCGTGAAATGCTTGTCTGCCGTGACTATGATTCGTTGCTGACAAGTCTCGGATCAAGACATCTTACGGATGCTAAGATAAGAAGGGCTCTCTTATTTGCATCTCTCGGTGTAAACAAAGAGTCTTTAACATCGCTTCCGTTGTTTACGGAAGTACTTGCCTGCAACGATATCGGAAAAGAGCTTCTTGCCAAATGCAGAAAATCATCCGGAATAACTGTCCTTTCAAAAATTGCAAATATAAAGAAGGCCTCCGAGGAAGCCAAAGAGCAATTCAAATTACAACGCAAGGCGGAAATAGCCTTTGAAACATTGTTTGATAACAATTGACATTGTATTATAGATTTATAAAACGATAACATCAGAATGGAGATCAAAATGAAACTCGGTCTAATTACTACTTGGAATGAAGATGGAATAAAGAGAATTCGTGACTACGGTCTTGAAAATGCCGAATTCTGTATAAATGAAGGAAATGACGGTGCTAAAGTGCTTGCGGGTGCATCGGAGGTTAAGAAAAATCTTGAAAAGTACGGTGTAAGCGTCGGTGCTGCGGGAAGATGGGGAAGCAAGAGAATTGATGAAAACGGTAAGATAATAGATATTGCTTTGAAGCACGATCTTGATCTTATAAGTTTTTGCTCCGAGATAGGTTGTCCCGTTTATAATTGCGGTGTCAATGCTTCCGAAAAGCTCACTTTTGAAGAAAACTGTGATGCAGCATCCGAATATCTTTCAAAGCTTGTTTCTTTCGGCAAGGAGAATAATGTAAAAATAGCAGTTTACAACTGTATCTGGGAGAATTTTATCCATAGCCCGAAAGAGTGGGATATAATTTTAAAAAACGTAGAGGGACTCGGAATTAAGTTTGATCCTTCTCACAGCATTAACCACAACGGCGGTGGCGAGTGCTACCTTGCTGAAATGCGGGATTATGCCGACAAGTTTTACCACTTCCATCTCAAAGGAGTCGTTTATATAGACGGCAAGAAGTATGATGAGCCTCCTGTGGGACTTGACAGCGTAAAGTGGGGAAATGTGTTCGATATACTTTATACAAAGAATTACGATGGTCTTTGTTCTCTCGAACCGCACTCTCCTTTATGGACAGGAAGAAAGGCAAGCTGGGGTGTACATTTCTCCGTTAATTATCTCAGACAGTTCTTCATTCCGGAGGATTTTGTCGGAAGAAACGGCACAAATCCTTATCAGCCCTGAGCACTTAACCTTTAGCATTAAGATATAGCAGGAGGAAATTGATTTGAGAAGTATCAGAAACTTTTTTATAACCTTCGGGATAAGTCTTGTCGTATTCGGACTTATCGGATTTATTATATGGAACAGACTTGTTCCCGATATTCCCGATGAAAAGAATAATGTAAAGCCTCCCATCATCAATAACGAGGAAATAGTCCCTGATAACGGTGACAAGGTCATTGCTACAGACGGATTTACTGCTTTGCTTTGCTGCTACGATGATACCCTTGGAAGCGCAGATGCAATAGTTTTGCTGAATGTAAACAAGGAAAACAAAAAATTTGCGGTATGCTCAATACCTGTCTACCTCAAAATTAATGTCGGTACTGAAACAATCAAGAAAGAAGAATACCTTGGTGATCTGCTTGTGCGCAGAGGAAGAAACTATTTCCTGGATAAGGTCGAAGCAATAACGGGGCTTCCCATCGATTATCATGCTTTTATGTCCTCTGCGGATTTTGTCAACGTCATCAATGAGATCGGCGGTATCGAGTATAACGTTCCCGAGCGTATGTATTATCAGAACAAGGAAGGAATGGTGCTTGTAGATCTTCAGGCGGGACTTACGCGACTCAACGGCGAAAAAGCACTTCAGCTTGTAAGATACAGAAGCTATGATATTGAAGCGGGAAAGACTGATGACGGCGATGAAGAAAGACGAAGTGTTCAATGCGATTTCCTTTATGAGCTGATGTCTTATTTCCTGAAACCGGATAATCGCGACAGCATTGACGGTATAGTTAAGAACGCCCTTGATCTGCTTGTAAGGGGTGACACAAATTTCACCGTGAGCACATTTATACGTCGCAAGGATATGCTCCTCGATTTTTCAGAGTACTCACATGATATTAT
>SVQR01000051.1 GCA_015065225.1 Oscillospiraceae bacterium
AAGGAAAACAAAGCACAAGGTTTTGGTATGGCCGAGGACAGAGATTGTATATTCGAAGAAATGCGGCAGATTCTTTCGGATTTTTGTGCCGGATATGAAGTGTCTTATGTAATCTGCAATCTTGGCGGAAAGAATAAAATGCAAATTGAAAAGACCGTAAAATCGGTATTTCCGGATGCGAACACAAGGGTATTTCGAGAATCGGAGGGAACGATAGGTCTTGAACTTTGCAGAATGTATTCTGCCGATGTAACGCTTATGGCAGGAACAGGTGCTATCGCCATTGCTCCCGTGGGAGATAAAGCTGTAATTTCGGGCGGCTGGGGTGCTAACATAAGCGATAAGGGATCCGGCTATCAGCTCGGACTTGATGCTGTACGCCTTGCCCTGGAGGAGCTTGACGGAACGGGTGAGCTTTCTCTGCTTACAAGATCACTTACCGGTATAAGTGAGCCGCCGGGACCGATGGATGCAAAAGAATATTGCGAATTCCGAGACAGCGTAAGAGGAGTGCTTGCCCCCTTTGATCGCGCTCATATTGCAAGCTATTCACGCATTGTTTACGAGTCTGCAAGGCTCGGTGATAAAAAGGCTGTAGAGCTGTATGAAATGGTAGGACAGGATCTTGCCGAGCTTATTATCGCTGCTTCACAAAAGGCACAAACCAAGCTGAGTTGTGTAGTTGTAAACGGTGGCATGGTAAACGGGAAAGAATTCTGGATGAATAGCTTTGAAGAAAGGCTGAAAAGCGAATATGGAGTCATAAAGGTACATTACCTGACAAACGGAATTGACAAGGCGATGTATCATATGGCGGAAAAAATGATAAAAGGAGAATAAAAATGTTTCCAAAAGGACTTATTGTATCTTCACAGGCACTTGAAGGAAATCCAATGAAAAGTACGGAAAAGCTCGCATCCATGGCAGAGGCTGCCGCAAAAGGCGGTGCGTGTGCACTGAGAGTAGACGGTGCAGACATGGTAAAAGAGCTGAAAAAAAGGACAGATGTGCCGATAATTGCCATAAATAAGATAAAGGACAAAAGCGGCAGAGTTGTTATTACTCCATGCTTTGATATGGCGAAGGAGCTTTATCTTGCAGGTGCGGATATAATCGCACTTGATGCGACCTTTTATCCGAGCGAGCTGAAGGATGATCTTGCAACACTTATCGACAGGATACATAATGAGCTTGGTATTATGGTAATGGCGGATATCTCCACTACAGAAGAAGCGGTAAATGCAAGCCGTCTCGGTGCGGATGCGGTTTCGACTACTCTTGCCGGCTATGTTCCCGGAGCACTGCACAAAAGTGAGGAGTTGTATATTCCGAACTATGACCTTATAAAAGAGATCGCCGATCAAAAGCTTGATGCGGTGCTTGTTGCCGAAGGAAGATTCTGGACTCCGGATGCCGTTGTCAAAGCTATGAAGCTCGGTGCCGAGGCTGTTGTTATCGGTAAAGCTATAACAAATCCTATGGCGATAACAAAGTATTTTGTTTCGGAAATATCGAGACTTGGTGCTTCGGAATAAGGGGGAAACGGCGATGAAAAGAATATCGGATAAATTCCTTTGCGGTGCGATGTACGCCCCTTTTTGCAGAACAAGGCATGCTCCAATGGAAGAGTGGCAAAGGGACATGGATAAAATGGCTGAGCTTGGCTTTACCTGCCTTCATGGGTTTGCAGAATGGCATGATATAGAGTATAAAAAGGGTGTTTTTGATTTTTCAAAGATAGATCACTTCGTGGAATGTGCCGACAAAGCGGGACTTGCGGCGATAATAAACATAGCGACACAAAACAGTGTCGGCTTCTATTCACCTCGCTGGCTTATGGAGGAGCTTCGTGACTCTGAAGGCTTTGTTGATTCTCTGGGAAGAAAGGCATATCACAGCGAATATGTAGTTCCATGTCTTGATGATCCTCATTATAAGCAGTACTCCGACAGGTATTTAACCGGGGTCGCACGTCATTTTGCCGGTGATGACAGAGTAAAGGGATATGTGATCTGGGGTGAGCCTACGCTCCAAAGTCCCTTTCCGGGAGAGAGAATATGTTACTGCAAGCACACTTTGGCAAAGTTCAGAGTCTACCTTGAAAACAAGTATAAAAAGATCGAAGACCTTAATGAAGCATGGGGAAGTGAGGGATGCTCGGAATACAGCTCATTCTCCGAGGTCTATCCTCCCACAGGCTATTCAAGACAACGCGGAGGATACGCATCCTGGGACGATTTTTGTGAGTTTATGGAGCAGAATCTTGCATCTCATATAATCAATGCAAACAGGATCTTCAAGGAAAACGGTGCAACCCAGCCTACAGTCACAGAGATGCTTCCGGGAATTGCAAATTCGGTAGCATCGGATAAGCTTGCAAAGACATCCGATATTGTCGGTATCAGTCTTTTCGGCAAGCCTACGAGAAAAACGGCATTGTATATGAGTAAATCGGCGAGCCTTGCGAAAATGCAGAATAAAACAAGCTTTGTAATAGAGGCGGGCGGCGGTTCAATAAAATTTGACAACCCCGCAATGTATGATCCTCAGGCATTCACTCCGTCTGCGGAGGAACTGAAAACGACTGTGCTTATGCGTGCGGGCTTCGGAACAAAGGGCGTAATGTTCTGGTGTTGGAGACCGAGGCTCAGTGATATGGAGGGCAATGACTTCGGAATGTGTCGTCCCGATGGTAAGCCTTTAAAAAGAACGATCGAGCTTGGCAAGCTGTCAAAGCGGATGTATGAGCTTTCGGATGTTTATAATTCTGTAAAGCGCATATCCGAGGTCGCAATTTTCACATCCCAGAAGATCAACCATATAGCAAAAGCAGACAGAATGGACGGTTGCTATGTAAGTGCCTTGTCGGGAGCATCGGCGATGCTTACGGATCTTCATATAAATTCCGATTTCGTTTCCGACGAGGATGTTGTAAGCGGAGTTCTTAAAAATTATAAAGCACTTCTTTTGCCGTCGACCTATGTTATATCGGAAGAATGTGCTCAAAAAATAGAGGAATTTGTGCGTCTTGGCGGCAGAGTTATTGCCGATTATATTCTCGCAGAGAAAAAGCCGGGCGGATTCTGCTACACGACACTTCCCGGTGCGGGACTTGATAAGGTCTTCGGAATAGAGAGGGAGGACGTACTCTTTATAGCACATAAGAATCTGGAGCGTCAGAACAGCTTTGGTATTCGTACAGGTAATTTTGTTGAAGAGGTGATTCCCGTTACGGCAAGCTCTGTTGATGAGGATTACGGAGAAAACTATCCTTTACTTACCGAAAACAAGTATTTTGACGGCTATGCAAACTACATTTCCACGCAGTATTTCGGAAATTACGAAAGACATCCCGAAAAAGCATTAAGAGACAGAATAGCAAAGCTGCTGGCTGAAAGCGGAATTTATCCGTATGCACAGCTTGAATGTGAAGACGGCAAAGAACTTACATCTCTTATAACCGCAGCACTAATGAAAAACGATGGTACTCTTGGTGTATTTACAGTAAGCAATACTACATACGACATCATTCATGATAAAGTACATCTGCCCAAGGGCAAATACTGCTCGGTAGAAGAAAATGCAAGATTTAAGCTGTATGAGAGTGAAACAGAAACGGTTGCTGACATCGAGCTTTCAGCCATGGAGTCGATTGCATTTTATAAGGTACAATAACCATACTTGTAAGAGTAATGCATTGTGTTGACATAACAGCATTATATCCATTTTACCGATATTATCCATATAACCCTCAGCGTGAAACACAGCAGTTATGCCTCGCCCGCACCACTCTTTTCACATCTGTAATAGAATTATGGTTTTCCCCGACTCGCAAAGGTTTTGCCTTGCCAAGCCGGGGATCGTTTTTTGTCTGTTTGAAGGAAGGTGTTGCTAAAAGGTTGGGAGGAAGGGTGAGATTATTGAGGATAAACCATGAAAAACAGGGGAGAGTTTTTGCTTTTTGATTGCGTTTCTGCCGTGTTCCCCAAGGAAAAGATGCGAATGACGCCGTGCAAAGTGCCAGATATCGGATGCTGTGTTATTTTCCACCATGCTTTCCGAGAACTTCGTAGAAGAAGGACATATTGTTGAAGCCTGCGGCATATGCCGCCTCGGTTACGGTGTATTCACAGCTGTCAAGCATCCGCCTTACCTGCGATATGCGAACTGTGTTTCTGTATTCGATGGGCGAACTGCCCATGTATTCTCGAAAGAGCTTCCTGAAGGTGGATTCGCTCATGCCGCACATTTCTGCGTAATAGGATAATTTTTTGTTTTCATAGTATCTTTCCTTCAGTGCTTCAATGGCAGGGATTATTCTTCTATACTTTTTGTCCGTCTCCGTGGGGTGGGTATCAAATAAAGCAAGGATCTCATAGATCTTTGAGGCAAGATACACCGTGTTGAACGAATTTTTCGCAAGAACTGCCGTTAGGCTCTGCGACAGCTCGGGAAGTGTCCTCTTGACAGGTACTCTTTCGTTATCCGGAAAAAGCGTACCGAATACATTGAAATTCAGAAGATTCATAACCGTATCCTTCCTGAGATACGTTGCAACATAAGGACACCTGCATGGGATGAATATGATATCTCCCGGATACAGCAATATCGTGTCGTCTGTATCGGGAAAAAAGTAGCTCATACTGCCGCTCTCCGGTATTATGATGGAATACTTCTCCTTGCCGCTTCTGTAAGGTACGGTGAAGTTTTCATCACGCATTACTTTTACATAGCCTATGTTGTCAATTCTGAAATCAAGTTTGCCGTCATAGCGGATGTCTTTCATATAAAGCTCCTTCCAAAAATGATCGAATACCATACACTTTGCGCAAATAATCTCTTGCATTATCCTGCATTATATTGTATACTTAATTTACTGAATTGTCAAGTGCACGAATGATCTGCAAGGCAGGATGCCGCAGTATCCGATAAAAATAATTGCCGATATACTTTCCCGAAAAACAAAACACCGTCCGATGTCAACAGCACCAAAGGAGGTACCATGACAGATAACTTTTTACTGACAACAAAAACGGCGAAGGAGCTGTACGCCTATGCAAAGGCTCTGCCGATAATCGATTACCACAATCATCTTTCCCTTGCCGATATAAAGGAAAACAAACGCTTTACCGACATATACGATCTTTGGCTCGCTCCCGACCCGTATAAGCACAGAGCAATGAGGATGTGCGGTGTGCCCGAAAAATATATTACAGGCGATGCCGACGGGAAAGAGAAGTTTATAAAATGGTGCGAGACCGTGCCGAAGCTTCTCGGAAATCCCCTTTATCATTGGTCGGTCATGGAGCTTTGTGCGATGCTCGGCAAGGCTGTTGTTCCGTCGGCAAGAAATGCCGAAGACCTATACAGAGAGTGTAATGAATATCTTTCGGAGAATGTTGTCGATGTAAAATATCTTCTCGAAGTATTCAATGTGGAATTCGCCTCACCATGTGCTTCGCTTACCGATGACATATCCGTCTTTAAGGATAAGAGTGGACTTGCTCCGTCACTTCGCGGCGATGATATCGTGAGCGTAAACGGCGACTTTACAAAAAAGCTGTCCGATGTCACGGGCATGGAGATAAGAACTCTTTGTGATTTTGAAAGAGCCGTAAAAAAACGTCTTTGTGACTTTGAAGAAGTTGGATGCCGATATTCCGACCATGCTCTTGACAATGGTTTTACATATCATGCCGACGACGGAAGTAATGCGGATAGATTTACCGATGCCGTATTAGGGAGCATAACCGATACTGACCGTGAAAAGCTTTCTTCATACATACTCACATTCCTTGCAAAGGAGTATTCAAGGATCGGCTTTACAATGCAGCTTCACATCGGAGCACAAAGGTATACAAGCACAAGACTGAGAAAACAAGCGGGTGCTGTAGGAGGCTTTGCTGCCATCGGAAACAGCGTTGATATAAAGTCATTGACCATATTTCTTGATGTCGTGGACATGAGCGAAAGCGGACTTCCGAAGACGATACTTTTTACTCTCAACCCTGCGGACAACGCCCTTATCTCGGTGCTTTCCGGCTCGTATTCAAAGGATGGTATGCCGGGGATCATAACGCAAGGTCCCGCATGGTGGTGGTGTGACCACAAAAAAGGCATAACGGATATGTTGGAAAACACGGAGGTGTTCGGTGTGCTGTCAAATTTTGTCGGCATGACCACAGACTCAAGGAGCTTTCTGTCCTTTGTCCGTCACGATTATTTCAGGCGTATTCTTTGTGACTGTATCGGTCAAAGATATGAAAGCGGAGAATATTTCTGCGGTGTGGATGCACTTAAAGATATGATATTTAAGCTCTGTTATCTTAATGCAAAAGAAACTATATAAAGGAGAAAAGACAATGGATTTCAAAAATAGAGTTGCCGTTGTGACCGGTGCGGGTGGAACGCTATGCTCGTGTATAGCCGTTGAACTTGCAAGTAAAGGCGTAAAGGTCGCACTTGTGGGAAGAACAAAGGAAAAGCTTGATAGTGTTTCGGAAAAGATAACTGCACTTGGCGGAGAATGCCTTGTTTATCCTTGTGATGTTACGGACAAGAATGCAATTGCAGACCTCGCCGTGGCGGTGGAGGAAAAGTTCGGTCTTTGCGACTTTCTTATCAACGGTGCGGGCGGCAATAACGTCAAGGCAATGCCCACCATCACAAAATTTGACGAACGTGAGCTTTTGGGCACACTTCCCGAGGGTACACGAGGGCTTTACGATATCGACATGGATGCCTTTGAAAGTGTGATAAAGATAAACACCATGGGCAGCGTCATCCCGCTTATGGAATTTGCAAAGCATATGATAAAGAAGGGCGGGGGAAGCATTATAAACTTCGCCTCCATGAACAGCTACTGTCCTCTCACACGATGCTTTGCCTACGCAATGAGCAAGGCGGCGGTATCAAACATGACACAATCCTTTGCACAATATTACGCAAATGCAGGTGTCAGAGTAAACGCGATCGCACCGGGATTTATGGTAAATGAGAGAAGCAAGACATACCTCGGAACGGTGGAGGAAGGACTGACGCTGAGAGGACAACAGGTAATAGGACACACCCCCATGGGAAGATTCGGGGAAGCCAGCGACCTTGTCGGCTGTGTGATGTGGCTGCTTGATTCGGATGCTTCCGCATTTGTTACGGGTACAACAATACCTGTTGACGGTGGATTTTTGACGCTCGGCGGAGTGTGAGAATAATTGATAAAGGAGTAATTATGCTGCTTACGGATTATTTCAGAAGCCAAAAAGACATCACTTGGGATCTGGCACTTCAATGCGGTGTTACCCACGGTATTATCAGACTTCCGGAGGATGACGGCTTCGATCTTACTGACAAAACACACTGGCAGACAGTATATGATAACTTTAAAAATTACGGCATCACTCCCGTGATAATCGAGCCTATGCCGAACGCGGTCCATGACCATATAAAGGCAGGCGACGAAATGCGGGATGAGAGCATCGAAAAGGTGCTGAAGATGATGCCGATAATGCGTGATTTTGGTATAGACACGATCTGCTTCAACTGGATGGCACATATAGGTTGGCTCAGAACAAGAAACGATATCATCGAACGCGGCGGCGCACTTGTCACAGGCTGGGATCCTGTCGATTTTTCCGGAACGGATAAGGTTATTTCCGAAAAACAACTCTGGGATAACTATGAGTATTTTCTCAAAGCCGTTATTCCGACAGCGGAAAAGTACGGTGTAAAACTCGCTCTGCATCCGGATGATCCGCCCGTACCGAAACTTTGCGGCGTTTCAAGAATAATGATCTCAAGAGCGAATATCAGACGTGCGATATATGATATCTGTCCGAGTGATATGCTCGGAATTACAATGTGCCAGGCAAACTATTTTATCATGGGTGAGGATCTTGAAGATACCATACGGGAATTTGCAAAAAAGATATTTTTTATCCACTTCCGCAATACAACAGGCAATATAAACGCCTTTCGTGAAACCTTCCATGATAACGGTGAACTTCCCATGGCGAGCCTTATAAAACTGTATAACAGCCTCGGTATTGATGTTCCGATAAGGGTTGACCATGTTCCGACTCTTGTGGGTGAGAACACAGAGGTCGCAGGATATGCGGCTCTCGGAAGGCTGTTTGCAATCGGTTATCTCAAGGGTATTCTTGAGGCTGCAGAGTAAGCCGGCTTTGTCGATATTTAAAGTTAATTTGCGAAAGGTAAAGGAGAACGAAAAATGATCAGAATTACAGATACCATCATCAAAAATCAACCCAACTTCTGGAACAACTGCATCTTCCACCCTACCGATGCCGTGGAAGACAGCTGGGGAAAGAGAATTCTTGACAGAATAGCAAAGGATAAATCCATACACACGGTCAGAGTTTACGCTATGTTTGAAGATATAGTATACGACGACGGCGAGGGCAACATTGCCTTTGACTTCCGCACAAGCGATACACGACTTGACTATCTTGTTGACAGCGGATTTGATATTCTTATTGCTTACGGTATGCTCCCGAAAATATGTGTTGAAAACCCCGATGTACAGTCTGCTGTTGCCAACGGTAAAACAAGATACAAGGGCAAAATGCTTTATACTTCAAGACCTACCGAAAGAGGTCACGAAATATGGGAACAGACCTGCTATGAATACACAAAGCACATTGTGGAAAGATACGGCATAGAAACAGTTTCAAAATGGCATCTTCACTGTTATAACGAGCCTGATATCCCCGGCTTCTTCCTTGCGGACCTTCCGAGCGACAGCGTAGACCCGAGCACTGTTTACGAAAGAGCAAAGGAATATTGCAAGCTTTACAAGGGCTTTGTAAACGGTATTCTTAAAGTTTCGGATAAGCTCCGTATCGGCGGACCGTCGCTCGGCGGAAAGCTTAACTTCCTCGATTATTTTCTTAAATACGTAAAAGAAGAAAACCTTCGCCTTGATTATATTGCACTTCACAATTATGCAGGTGTCCACACAAAAAACTGTGACAAAAAGGGGTTCAATGTTGACGATTGGCTGGAAGAGCATTACAGACGTTTTGAAGTCATAAAGGCAAACGGATTTGAAAATACCGAGCTTGTATACGATGAATGGGGTATGGCGATGGCAGGCTTTTACGATGTTGCAAAATGCCCCCACTATCAGAAGCGTGATACCGAAGTATTTTCCGCATATTACGCAAAGCTGATTTACGAGCTGATAAACAGAAACATCGACATTTCAATGCTTATGATATGTCTTTCCGGACAGCACGAGATGGTGACCGACTTCTCCGGCTTTCGCAATTTCTTCACTCTCAACTTTATTGCAAAGCCTATCTATTCCGCATATGTTCTCGGTTCAAAGCTGTACCGCGGACTTCTCGGCTATGAATGCGAGAATAAGGATATCTGTGTTGTTCCTACAAAGAGCGACGACGGAAAGTATTCGATCCTCATGACATACTGCGTTGACGGTTTTTCAGAGGATGCCTTGATGCAAGAGCAGGAGATTGTCTTTGATGAGGACATCATCGGCAAAAAAGTAAGGATATGGTGCATAGACAAAAACAACAACAATCCGTACAGAATGTACGAGCGCATGGGCAAGCCCGAAATGACGGATGAGATCATAAAAGTGCTAAAGGCTGAGGGAAACATAAAGCCGATATCCGAATTTGTCATTGACGGAAGAATAAGACTTGAATTTTCCGCAAATGCGACTTATCTTGTCGAGGTAATGTAAGAATATACGGTACTTGTTGCTTTTTTATGGTGCGACTCTTTTTGACGACGATATCCATATACCTCTCAACGTGAAACGCACAGGTCACACTTCGCTCTCACCACTCTTTTTACATCCGAAATATAATTACAGTTTTCCCCGACTCGCAAAGGTTTTGCCTTGCTAAGTCGGGGATGATTTTTGGTCTGCTTGATGGAGGGTGTTGCGAAAAGGTTGGAATGAGTGGTGGAATTATTAAGATTAAACAAGTAAAAGCAGGGAAAAGCCGTTTTATCGCTTGTTCATTCTACATAAAAATAAATAGAGTTTAAATAAAAAAACATCTGCCGTTGTGATAACTGTTGACATTTTATGATTTGTCTGATATCATAATAAAAAAGGATATAGCCGCATGATTCGGGAAATGTTGGCGTTTTACATCTGTATCCTACGGCATAATGTGATGCATTTTGACTTTTTATCGAGAGGGACAAAAATGAACGAGACCTACAATGAAACAATGGAATTCCTTTACAACATAAACGATCAGGATGTTATCGGCAAAGAAGCTTATGAAAGCTATATCTCGGACAACAGTAATTTTGATATAAATGACTTTGTCTCAAACGTTTACGTTCCGGATTCGTTTCTTGAATACAGAACGCTTTTTGCAATTAAGCACTACCTATATTCCCTGCCAAACTATCACACTCAGAACTTTCTTTTATTTAACTGCGTGCTTGAAGGAGAATTCGAGCATATTGTAGAAGGTGTTAGCTTTAGGATGAAAAAAGGGGACATCTCCCTTGTTCGTCCCAATGTATACCATTCGATGGATATAGCGGAAAAAAAGGAACCGGAAAGGCATAAGTCTGTAATGGTATCAATAATGGTACGTCCGGAAGCGGCAGCCGAGCTTTTTTCGGAGGCAACGGAAAAGAATGAGCAGTTGGGAAAATTTATAAATGCAGCGATAAACGGCGAGAACGGCAGAAAATATGTGCTGTTCAGCTGTAACGGAGAGCATGGTGTCTACAAAAATCTGATACAGCTCATCTATTACGAAGCAAGAAACAATTATATTGCCTGGGAAAATGCAAATGAAGCCGTAATTCAAAATCTGTTTCGTACCCTTGTTTCCGAGCTCGTGCTGTCGGGAAATTTTTCCGTCAATTATTCCACGGAATTTGCGGGAAATTCGTCTACTGTGGACATAGTAAAATATATTCACGATAATTATAAAACCGTCACCCTGCAAAGCGTGGCACGCCAATTTAACTACTGTACGGCATATACATCAAGGCTTATCAAAAAAAGAACGGGACTCGGATTTGCAACACTCGTCTCGGAAATAAGGCTTGCTAACGCATTGTCCCTGATGATGGAAACGGAGCTTAAAATATCCGATATCGCAGAAAGCTGCGGCTATGGAAGCCCCGAGCATTTTTTCAGAACGTTTAAAGAAAAGTATGGTCAAACACCCACGGAGCTTCGTAAAAATCAAAAAGCAAAGACTGATAGCGATGAAGAATTAATATAGTCTGCACTCCTGCCAATATGCGGCGGGAGTTTTTTTGTCTCTTACTCACAGCTTTTATGTCAAAAAATATCATACGGAAGTAATCATATTATTTCATTTACAACTGTATCTTCATGATTTATAATTATACTATAATACATAAATTTTGCCCATAAGCACAATTTATTCAAGGGCAGTTATACAAAGGAGAAGGCTTATGAAAAAAATTAAAAAAATCGCATCTTTGTTTATGTGTGCGCTCATGCTTTCCGGGACGATGTCATGCTATACCGCTTTTGCGGACAGCTCCGTGACACTCCGCGGAACATACACCACCATAGGCAGCGGCAACGGAGAAAAAGCGGCTTTGGTATCGGCAAAGGATACTGTTTCCGGCAAAACGTACAGTGCCGATGTTACCGAGAAAGACGGTATGGGAAGCTATTCCCTCGATCTGCCGTCAGGCGTTTACGATGTCACCGTACAAAAGCACAGATATCTCGCAAAGAACTACAACAGACTCAAAGTCGGAAACGTGGATATGACCATCCCAGAGTCCGCCATTCTTCCCGGTGACCTCAATTCCGACGGAAGAGTTGACACAAAGGACCTTGCGGTGATAATGAGAGGCATGAATTCAGATGAAGCATATGCCGTTCTCAGGGAGAACGCAGATCTTGACGGTGACGGTATACTCAATGTCACGGATATAGGTTACCTCAAGGCAAATTACAACAAGACAACAGATAATTACGAATGGACTAATGTTATGAATCTTCGAACAGACTACAGAGACAACCCCATGGGGATAGATTACGAGAACCCGACGCTCTCATGGATCCTTGACAGTGCGAAAAGAGGAGTTGCCCAGGCATCATACAATATCGGCGTTGCATCAAGCTTTGAAAAAGCCGTTATGGGTGATTTTGACGTATGGGAAAGCGGAGAGACAGAATCCACCGATACCGCAGTTCCTTACGGCGGAAGCAAACTTGAGCCTATGACACGCTACTACTGGACAGTCGTATGTCGTGACAGCGACGGCAATGTGATACCCACAAGTGAAATCGCCGAGTTTGAAACGGGACTTATGTCCGACGGCTTCGGTGAAAATAACAAGTGGATAAGTGCCGACAACACATGGATAAGCAGCAAGAATTACACCCTTGAACTTTCCGGAAAACTCAAGTATAATCCCAAGTCAAATTATTCCGGCTTTGATTTTTGCGTTTCGCCTTATCACAAGGACAACAACGGAAGATACAGGATCATTATGCAGCTCACGCCCAATTATTCGCAATTCAGAGTTGTTGCAGGTATGCAGAACGATAATTTCAACACAATTTCGCTTATACAGAACTTCCATCCAAATCCCGGTGCATACTGGAACAAGAACAGTGAAGTAAAGCTGAAAATGGTTGCATCGAACGGCACGTGCAACTTCTATCTTACAGGTATAGGTTATGATGAGGAAACTCTGATTCATACCTCTGCGATGTCAGGCTCGGGGTACGATTTTTCCGAGCTTGGTACTGTATGTCTTGAATATTCAAATGCGTTTGATATTGCCTCCCTTGTTGTTACCGACAATGATACGGGAAAAGTAATATTTGACGATTATCCGAGATTTCTTTCCCATCCGTCACTTTTCAGAAACGAATTTACCCTTGATGACGGAAAAACAGTATCGGACATCGCAAGTGCGAGACTTTATTCCACAGCGGCAGGTAATCAGATCATGTATCTCAACGGAGAACGTGCCTTTGATGATTATTACGCTCCCGGAAAAACGCAGTATACAACGGTTATGTATTACCAGACACATGATGTAAAAGAGTTTTTGCAAAACGGCACAAATACCATTGCTGCCGAGGTAGGACACGGTTGGTACAATGCAGGTCCCATAGGAGCAAGATACGGTGCATTTACAGCTCTTCGTGCAAAGCTTGTTATCACCTACAACGACGGTACAAAACAGATAGTTGATACGGACAGCTCGTGGCTCGGAACAAACGACGGGCATTCCCGCGGAGACAGATTCTACATCGGACATTACATAGACGGAAATAAATATATCGAAAACTGGAATGACAACGGCTGCGATACGGGCGGAACTTCAAAATGGTTGCCCGTAACAGCAACCGATGTATTCAAATCTGATGCCGGCTATACAATCTCTAACAACTTCATAGGGGAAAATATGGATCCCGTTCGCTGTATGGAAGTGCTTGAGCCTGTTTCCGTAACAAAGCTGGACAGCGATTCATATGTGTATAAGTTTGAAAAGAATGTGGCAGGTACAACGAGGGTTACCGCAAAAGCACCCAAGAATACAAAAATCCGCCTCATATACGGTGAATGGCTTGAAGCTGACGGTACGGTATCCGAAAAGCAGTATCTCGGTCAGAACGGTGTTGATACATATGTTTTCACCGGATCGGCAAGCGGTGAAACAGTTGAATTTGACCTTGCACTGCATGGTTTCCAATATGTTCAGATAGACGGACTCGGAAAAGCGGCAGAGCTTGAAGCTCTTGTTCTTTCAAGCGATATTGCCAAGACAGGCTCATTTGAATCTTCAAATCCTCTTGTAGACAAGTATGCCGAAAATGCATTCAATTCCATCCGAGGCAACTTTATTTCTTCCATTATTGACTGTCCCACCCGTGAGAAGAACACATGGACAGGTGACTCGGGAATATTCTCTTCAGCCGCAGGCTACCTTGCCGATGTTTACCATATATACAGAAACTTCTCTGAAATGGGACGTCTTTCACAGACCGGTGACGGCGCAATACCCGAGATCGTTCCGTCCATGGAAAAGCCCTCTCCCGACAGTACCGTCATAGGAAATGCAATTTGGGGAGGCGACACCTTTGTGATGATAGGCTACGAAATGTATCATCAGTACGGTGATATATCATATCTTACGGATAATTACGATACATTCACAAAGTGGATAGATTACGTATTTACATACAAGGTCTCCGACAGCTCCGAAGTGGAGGACACCGACAGATTCAACTACATAAAGGATGCAAAGGATCTTCGTCTTGAAACAAACTACGGTGACTGGCTGAATTACTATGGCACTATTCCCGGCAAGGGCTACAGATGTCTCCAGGACGGTACTACCTCATACATATGGGCCTATACCAGCCATGCGGAGATGGCGACCGCATATACCGCTTACAGCTGTATGCTTGTGGCCGAGATGGCACAGATCCTTGCGGACAACGAAACGGATGCGGTAAAGAAAGAAGCATATCTTGAAGATGTACAGACATACAAGAGCTATCACGCAAGACTTGCAAAAGCATGGAGAACAAACTTTGTAAAAGAGGACGGCTTCTCCTGTGTATCCGGTGGTACAAGCCTTACAAGTGCTCCCTACACATATACCGAAGGCGAAGGATCACAGACATCCTACGCTATGGGTATAATGTTCGACCTTTATGAAAATGAAGAAATGAAGAAGAAGGCTGCGGACAAGCTTGCGTCTCTCGTTGAAAAGGACGGATATATCACAACGACAGGCTTCCCCGGAATACACATTCTTTATGAAGCACTCACGGAATACGGTCACTTTGACACAGCACTGCGGATGATGAAATGTACAAAGCAGCCGTCAATGCTTTATCCCATAACTCAGGGAGCGACCACAATTTGGGAAACCTACTACGGTACTGTAAACTCAAGAAACCATTACTCCTTCGGCAGTGCCTCCGAATGGCTTTACAAATACATTCTTGGTATTGACCACGGATATAACGCAGAAAAACCCGCCTTCCGTCATTTTATGCTTCATCCCAACTACGACATTTACAGCGACCTTACATACGCAAAGGGCGAGCTTATGACTTACAGCGGCAAGATCAAGGCTGAATGGAAGCTTTCAGATGATAAGAAAACATTTACCTATGATGTTGAGATCCCCGCAAACACAAGTGCAACGATAGAGCTTCCCACGCACAGCGAAAACTTTGTAATAACCGAATCGGGACTTCCCGTTTCCGAAGCTGAAGGGCTCACCTATATTGAAACAAAAGACGGCAAGGCTTGCTTTGAAGCATTATCCGGAATTTACAGCTTCAAGGTAGAAAATATAATCGAGGAAAAGGAATATCCGCTTGCACCGCAGGGAGAAAACGCATTTACTTATGCGGAGCTCGCTGATGAAAACTACGGATTTTCAGGCAGATGGTACGATAGATCAATCGGCAACACAAACTGCTATGGCAGCTATACAATTGGAAGTGAGGTATACTTCGCAGTTGAAGGAACTTCCAATGTTACAATGATGGTGACAGGCGAATGCTCTGCAGAGCTTCCTGCATATCTTGCTGTTTCTGTCGATGGCGGTCAATTTGAAAGAATTTGCGCGCCTAACGGAAGAGTGACTCTTGCCACGGGACTTGATACGGATATGCGCCATACTATAAGGGTTATCCTTGAATCTCACTATCTGTATCAGGCAAACAAATGGCATCTCGGCTATGGCTTTGCTTTTGAAAGAGCAATCGTTGACAAGGGCGGCAATATAATCGGATTAAAGCCTCTTGAAAAGACGATACTCTACTATGGTGACAGTATAACCGAGGGTGTAGGAAGCCTTATGAACGATACAACAGGCAAGCCCGAAGCACACTCCGCACTTGGCGCATTCCCTTACAGTATATCTGAAGCACTCGGTGCGGTTTCCTTCACAAACGGCTACGGTGCTACGGGAATTCTGTCAGCAGGCTGTGCAGGAGTTCCGAGATGTATCGAGACCTTTGATAAATGTTATCTCGGCGGAGCTGATGTAAATTATCCGGAAAATCCCGGCGCAATAGTTCTTAATCACGGTCAAAACGACGGTACGGGATATACAAGTGAAGATTTCATAACGGAATATAAAGCACTTCTTGCGAAATTCACGGAAAAGTTCCCGAATACACCTGTATTCTGCATAATCCCCTTCAGCCAGAGAAGAAGTGATGATATCGGAACAGCACTTGACGAATACATGGAAGCTTCGGGAAGAGATGATATGTACATTATTTCAACAGCCGACTATTTCACAAATGTTTCCGAGGAAACGACAGACGGAGTTCATCTCAAGGTTGAAACCGCGAAGAAATTCGGTAAAAGCATTGCCGAAGATATGGAGAGTATTCTCGGAGCCGGCTATTTTGATGCAAATTAAAGGAGGAATAAGCAATGAAAAATATTTTTAAAATAGTATTTGCGGCAGTACTTCTGTCAATCCTCTTTGTCCTTTCGGCAAGCGCCGAGGGACAGATTTATACAATAGAAGATAAGCCCTCGGTATTTATTTCCGATACCGAGGCAATAACCATTGACGGCACGACATACAATACATATCCCGGACTTAAAGAAGCATTTTCGGCACTTGGCGCAGACGGCGGTGTAATATACGTTTACGGAACGGTACATGACAGCACGAGAACAGACCTTAACAGAAAACCGATTGACGGCAGTACAGCACGAGAACACGTTCTTATCCGAGGCTGGACAAGCGATGCAGTTCTGCATTTCTACACAACGCTCAATATCAATGCAGGTCCTACCACCTTTGAAAACTTTGAACTTCATCCCGCAACAACCAAC
>SVQR01000052.1 GCA_015065225.1 Oscillospiraceae bacterium
TACCGTCGAAAAAACACATCCCGATTTTGAAAATATGACCGCCGTATTTGTTGATGCGGAAGCCGAAGAAGGAAGATACTTCTCTGCCGAATGTGCCGCAGAAATAACGGTAGGCGATCTTAACAATATAAAAGACTACTGTGCAAACTTCCGTTATTCGCTTTTCTGGTGCAAGCCCTTTTTCGGAAATGACATCAAGGTAATACCGCCGGAAACTCAGTCTGTCCTTTTCAGAAGATACGACGGAACATATGAAGTTCTTGTGGCGGTTGCGGGAGATAAATATAAATGTACCTTCTACGGCAATAAATGGGGACTTCACGCAAGAGTATACAGCTGGTACGACAAGTTATCCGAATGTAAGACGCTCGCCTTTGTCAGAGGTACGGGAAAAGACCCTTACGAGCTTATGCACAGAGCATTCGCCTTTGCCGTAAAGATGCTCGGTGACAAGATAAAGATGCGTGAAGAAAGACCATATCCCGAAATATTCGAATACCTCGGCTGGTGTACCTGCGATGCCTTCTATGTCAAGGTCAGCGAGGACAAGATACTCGCAAAATGCCGTGAATTCAAACAAAAGGATATTCCCGTAAGATGGGCGATAATAGACGATGTATATGCCGACATAAAGGAATTTGACGGCAAGGACTGGGAAACAAGAGATGAGATGATGAAGCTCATACATACAGGTCGTCTATGGTCGTTCAATGCTTCTCCCGTAAGATTTCCCAACGGTCTTGGGCACTGTATAGACGAAATGAAAAAATTCGATATGAAAGTCGGTGTATGGTATCCCGCAACAGCATACTGGAAGGGCGTAAATCCCGACGGCGAAGTTTACCGTGCAAATCCCGATGATTTTATCGAAAGAAACGGATATATGTTCCCGAATGTAAAAAAAGAAAGTATGCAGAGACTTCACGAAGGCTTCCAGAAGCATATCAGCGAAGCGGGAGCAGACTTTGTGAAGATAGATAATCAAAGCTGCGTCGAATGGTGGTACAAGGGTGTAGCACCTGTCGGCGAGATCGCAAGCAATATGCATGAAGTGCTGGAAAAGTCGGTATACAAATACTTTGACGGTAACCTTATAAACTGTATGTGTATGTCCAACGAGAATATGTGGAACAGACCGCGCACGGCTATTGCAAGATGCTCCAACGACTTCCAGCCGGAAGATCGCCCGTGGTTCACAAATCACATTACGCAGTGTGCGTATAACTGCATGACACAAGGACAGCTGTGCTGGTGCGACTGGGATATGTGGTGGACTGATGACGGTCAGGCTGTCAAAAATTCCGTTCTCAGAGCTGTTTCCGGAGGTCCTATCTATATCTCCGATACCGCAGACAGAAGCAGACGTGATGTGCTTATGTCTCTCTGTCTGTATAACGGCAAAATACTCAGAACGGATATCCCTGCCGTACCGACCGTTGATTGTATCTTCACGGATCCCACATTATCCGAAAATCCCTTCAAGGTATGGTCAAAGTCAGGTGATTCCTTCTATATCGCCGCATTTAACCTCACAAGTGATAACAAGCAGGTGTCCGGTAATGTAAGCCTTTCCGATATGAACATTCCCGATGCGGACAGATCGGAGAAGTATTTTGTAATTGAGCAATTTACAGGTAAGACATATGTGATCGGTAAGAACGAAAAGCTCGATGTTCATCTTCTCCATAACGACGAATTCCGTCTCTACAAGTTTATTCCGATAACTGACGGTTTTGCCTTTGCGGGACTTGACGGAAAGTTCATTTCGACTCTCAGTGCAAAAAAGGTGACAAAGTTTGACATCACTCTTCTCGAAGGCGGCGATTTCACTTTCTACAGTGAAGAAGCACCGTCAAAGGTAACTGTAAACGGAAATGAATGCCATGTCATATATGACGGAACTTCCTACAAGGTAAGATGCGGTGAGATCCGAGGCGAGGCACAGGTAAAGATAGAATACAGATGATAAAAACGACGTGTAAGGATAAATTATCCAAGCACGTCGTTTTTTTACTTTTTGATCTGCAGAAAGCCTGATACAACACTTTGACTCAATGAAAAGACACGTTCTTCTCCGTTTTCAAAGCTTACAGAACACTTGTCATCGCTGATGCTCGTTAACCGCCCGTTTCCGAAGGTTCTGTGTACAACATCCGTACCAACAACGAAAAGCGATATATCCTGTGTTTCCGGCTTTTTTGCTTTTACAGATGTTATTCCTTTTCGTATTTTTCTTAAAATACCAACTGCTTTTTCCTCATGCATCATAAGCTCACGGATGAAACGTGAATCTCCTGTTCTTTTTCCGTCATATTCGGTATAGTATTTTAAGATCTTAACACTCTTTCCGGCTCTTGTGACCGCAACATAAAACAGTCGTCTCTCTTCTTCAAGAAAAGCCTTTTTCTGTGCATCGGTAAGATGATTGTCAACCTGTCCCGGAAGAACGCCTTCCTTCACATCGACAAGCACAACATTGTCATATTCAAGCCCTTTGCTGGAATGGATCGTAGACAGAATAACGCAGGGGATATCGGGAGATATATCTTTTGTTATCTTATCTTTCAGATAGTAAAGTCTTTCGCAAAAGTCGTAATAGTCTTCGCATAGTGCGGCAATGCGTGAAAGTATGGCGACCTTTGTCCTGTCACCCATACGATGATCAAGAAATCGTCCGAAGCAGGTATCGGAATGAAGCTCACGTATGGTTTCGGACAGCTCTTGGCTCGATGAAGCATTGAGTGCGTTTACAAAGGATGCCGTTCTGAATGCTCTGTCGGAGTCTGTTTCAAGATACTTTATGAAGTATTGCAGCACAGGCATATTCTTGTTTTTTGCTCTTTGAACAATAAGTAATATTTCTTCTTTTGTAAAACCGCATCCGAGTCTCGGTGCAATATTAAGGAATACCTCGTCATTATCCGGCTCGTGGCAAAGCTGTAATACCGAAAGCATATCACATACACCGGGATTTGTGAAAAACATACCGTCTGTACCGCGGCATCTGTACTTTATCCTCGAACGTTCAAGCATATCTATTATGGGAATTGCCGACTCATTGTTGCGGAAAAGAATAGCGGTAGTTTCATTTTTGTTGCCTTCAGCTTTGCGGCATATATCGTATATGTACCGAAACTGGTCGTTATATTGCTGAATATCCACCACTTTGATATCGTTTCCGTCTTCCTTCCCGGTATACATATTTTTGCTGCGGCGTTCGGTATTGTTTTCTATAAGAGCCTTTGCTCTTTTGATGATTTTGCCCGTACTCCTGAAATTACGCTCCATGAACAAAACTTCAGCTCCGGGATAAAACGACTCAAACTGCAGAAGTGCCGCAGGATATGCCGCCCTGAATCCGTAAATGCTCTGATCCTCATCACCGACCATGAAAAGATTGTCCCTGACAAGAAGACGTATTATCTCATGCTGAAGTTTAGAAGTATCCTGTGCCTCATCTACATTTATATATCTGTATTTTGTGCGAAACTTTTCAAGTATTGAGGGGTACTTTTGCAGTATCTTATAGGCAAACTCAAGCTGATCGTCGTAATCCATGATGCCGCATCGTGCCTTTTCACGCCTGTAAAGCGAGAGAATTTCGTAAAGCCGTGTGTCATGTGAATAACTGTTTATTTCTTCTTCGGACATCATCATGTTGCGTACATATGTGATATCACGTTTCAGCTCATTTATGCTCCCGATATCGGGATATTTACCGTATACCATGGGGTAGAGCTTGCACAGAATACTGTTTTCACTTTCATCTTCGCCGACAAGCTTAAACGATGTACGATTATAATCCCGTTCATACGCCATAATTATGAGTGTACATATTCCGTGTATCGTTCTGAACTGAGGAATACCGTCATTACCGAATAACGAGATATATCTTTCCTTCATATCTCTGCAGGCGGCAACGCTGTATGTAAGAGTGAGGATTGATTCATGGGGGATGCCGAGACAATTCATCATATATCCGAGTCTTGAAACGATAACCGTAGTCTTACCGCTTCCCGGTACTGCAAGAAGAAGTGTATATCCGTCTGTTCTGAGTACCGATTGTTCCTGCTGATGTGTCAGCTTTATTCCGTATCTTTCTTTAAATTCGGGAAAAGTCATATTTCTCCATTATACTTAGATGAGGGGTGCACCCATAGATGATACACCCCGTTTGTTTCATATATGCGTTCCGATGTCAGATGTTAATTCCGAAATGCTCCGAATAAACTCTGTGAAGCTCGGTATCATTAAGACCTTCACTGATACTTACGAGCTTTTCGCCCTCAAATATCTTAAAATCCCTGCCGTCAACGGTCTTTCTGCCGTTTTCTGTCTTTATAGCAAGCATCGGGGCTTTGTTGAAAGGAGAATCCGGATTCTTCTCACACCAGAATGAAGCCGGGACAAAGTCAATGTCATACTGTATCTCATCGGTGAAGGAGATATATCTTCTCCATTCACCCTTGTAAAGATCGCAAAGTATCCATCCGAGATCTTTATCCTTTTCGAATCTGTATGCTTCTTCTCCCTGTTTCTGAACAAGTCCTTCACAGAGCTTAAGCGGAAATCTGGGTGCTATCTGTCCGACACCTATATCAAGCAGGTATTCTTCACCGCAAAGCTCTGCAATTACTACCCTGTGACGTCTGAACGGAATGGCGGATTCGCCTCTCAGAAATCTTGCAAAACAGCTTCTGACGGAAAAACCCATTTCCTCAAGCATATGGTGCAAAAGACCGTTCAGCTCGAAGCAGTAACCGCCTCTGCGATTCTTGACTATCTTATCGTATATATCATCTTTATCAAGTGAAATGTGAATTCCGCTGAGAATATCAAGGTTTTCATAAGGAATAGTCAGAACACACGCATTCTGAACCTTTCCGAGAAATTCAAGTGACTTTTCAGGTGCTGATTCGTCAAGTCCTATGCGGCGGAGAAAGGCATTTATCCTATCCATAAAAGGGTGCTCCTTACTGTTTTTTCTGTATTATATCACAGTTCACGCGAAAATGCAAGAGTAAATCTCTCTCCTTTTATATCAAGAACATTTTCATTAACGCAAAGTATCGCATCACCCTTTGAAAAGCTTTTGCCGTTTATTGAAACGTTTCCGTCGGTCACGATAATTACGGCATATTTTGAATCATGTTTGTATACGGTGCATCCGGTAATCTCAACCATTGTGAAGATATCTGTGGTTGTTTTTCCGATGATTTCCGATACATTATCCGAAATCATACGTCTTTTCGGCATGAGCTTTTTACGGATATCCTCTTCCGAATATCCTTTGTAATCAAAAACATCAAACATTCTTTCAAATCCGAGACCGCAATGCAGCTTTGCATCGGCAAGCACTCTGCCCGAAGGCGTCACTCTTTCGGGAATAACCATAAGATCCGACGGCTCCTGAAGCTCCACCATAAGGCATCCGCCACCGATAGCATGGGGAAGACCTCCGGGGATAAATATGCAGTCTCCGACGGAAACATTGAATCTGTGCAGACAGTCAAGCATTCCTTCCGCATCTCCGTCTTCAAAGAGCTTTTGCCATTTCTCTCTTGTAATACCCTCTTTAAAGCCGGCGTATACATGAGCGTCTTTGTCCGTATCTATAAAAAACCAGCACTCGGCTTTACCTACGGGAGAATCCATATACTTCTTTGCGAATTCCCTTGTGGGATGTGCCTGGATAACAAGTCTTTCATCACTGTCAAGAAGCTTTACAAGTATCGGCATATCCTCGCCGATAAGGTCCTTGATATATGTCCCGTCAACAGTTTTTCCATATCCCTCAACTATATCTTCTCTTCCCGGGTTAAACGCTCTGACGGTGGATGCTGTCCAGTCCTCAGGATAATTACCGCTGATACAGTCCGTCTTGCCTCTGAGCTTATCTATCCTCGAACCGCCGATATAGCTTCTGAAGGCTCTGTTTTCCTGCAATTTGTATATCATCTCAACCTCGTGTTACTCTGAATATAACGGCATCGTTCTTTTTTATAACATCCATATCACCGACAATTATGTCGCTGATACCGAAGCCGTTCTGCAGTATCGGAGCAAATTCCCTTTCTTTGATGTCGTTGTTTATTGCTATTATTATCTTCTCGTTCTCATTAACGGGATGCTCGGTAATATTTATATATCTGTCAAAGGAACGTACCGCCTTATTTGAAAGGACTTCTTTCCCCGCAAGCTCATATATCTTATAAAAGTTCTCGCTGTCCTCTTTAAAGAACGGGGCCTTCGCATTCATAAGCTGTAATTCAAGATCGCTCGCAAGGAAATATACTGTTCCCTTACCGTAATCATGCTTTACAAACAAGGGATTACCTTCCGCATCCTTTGCAAGTATCTCACCGTTTACATTTTCCGCCTTGTAGCTCCAAAACGGCTTCAGAGTTATCTTGCTTCCGAGGATATCAACATCTGCGGAAGCTGTCTGTGCGTATCTTGCATAAACTTCGATCCCGGTAAGCTCGGTAAAATCACGCATAAGAGTATCACCTGCGGTTATAAGAAGTGTTGCACCGTCAGAGACCTTTCCGAGAAGAACATCAAGTCTGTGCTTTGGCATATGTCTGTGTCCCGTGACGCAGGGGAATATATAAAGCTGTGCATCCGGAAGCACATTCTTATCAGCATCGCAGAATACAGGCTCAAGTCCCGCCTGACGAGCAAGTATGAATGAGATGATACCCATGTCTCTTTGCCTGTCGGAATCTATTCTGTCGGGGAGAATAATGCAGGTATCAGATTCTGTTTTCGGAAGGACATCAAAAGGAAGTCCCTTTACGGTATCCATAAATCTCTTTGCTTCAACCGCACATGGCTTCGGATTCATGTCTTTATCAACAATGCCGTAATTACTGCCTATAGTATTCCAGTCGTAAGGCGTTCTGTCAATAAAGCCCTGATCAAAGGCGCACCACCAGTAAAGCCCTCTCATATCATTGGCATAGCAGTTCCAGAGAATACCTCTCATATAGTCGCCCTCAGCCTTTTTGCCGCAGTTCATATATCCGATAGCACCGACCTCTTCAACAAATGTGGGCTTTCCTCCGGTATCTCTTATATATGCCGCAGCTGCCGCAGGATAATATGTTGATGTTATTGCACAAATAGGCTCGTTCGGAAGATAGAATATGTGATATGGATGAACGGTGGTAAAATCAACACTTTTCGCAATCTCAATATTGTTGGAGTGCTTTGAGTATTCAAGTCCCGAAATCACAGGTCTGTCGCTGTCCTGTGATTTTATTGCATCCGAGATTATATGCATCCACAGAGAAAAGGCATCAGCCGATATTCCCGATTCAAAGTTTACACATTCATTACCGTGCTCCCAGGCAATGATACACTCCCTGTGCTTCATATGATTCACGAAATATTTGCAGAATTTAACTTCCCATAAAACAGCTGTTGGATCGGTAATCAGTCCAAGCCTTTCAATTCCTTGAGGTACAAACATTCTTCCGCTCATAAAGCCCGTGAGCAGCGAGACCACAACTTTAAGACCGTACTTATCGCAAATATCGCAGAATGTATCAAAGTGCTGCATCATTATTTCGTCAATGCCTGCCTGTCCCGCTTCCGTATCGGGTAACGGTTCTTCACCGAGTCTCATTTCATAAAACTCGTTGTTGTGGGCAAAATGAGCCTTTATCGGCTGGAAATCGCTCCATGTAGGGAAAACTCTTACGGTATCAACATTGTTTTCCGCAAGTACCTTCAGGTCATTTTCTATGGAATCTTTATCCCATTTTGACCACATCTCGATTGCATATTTTGATCCCCAGTAGTTAACACCGAAGGAAAATGTGCCGCTTTCAAGTATCTCTTTCATTATATTTTTCCTTTCCCGGTATATCATTTATTGCTGTTTTTTATCATCCGAACATAAGCCGACGGTGAGATTCCCACAAGTTTTACAAAAAGCCGCGAAAAATAAAACTCATCCTCAAAACCGCAAAGCGCACTTACATCCTTGATTTTTTCTATGCCGCTTTCAAACAAGGATTTTGCCTTCTCTATCTTTACATAATTAATATAAGCAACAGGTGATCTGCCGTATCTTGAAAGAAATCGTCTTCTGAGTGTGGAAGCTGACATATCCGACATCTCAATAAGCTTTGAAACATTCACATCCGTAAAATTCTCATAAATATAAGCCGAGATCTTGTCCATAACAGAGCTGCTGTTATTTCCGGGAAGTGTCATAAGATACTTTGTACACAGTTGTGACAGAAATATACTGACCTCACCCGAAAGCACTCCCGGTGTACATTCGGCTCTTGCGGAAAGCTTACATATCTGTTCGAGTCGGTGAACAAGCTCGCTGTTTCTTCCGCTAAGTATCACGCGGGGAGCTCCTGAAAAGGTGATATTCTCAAAATCCTCATCATACAGATCAAATCCGAGGAAAAGACACCCGACAGGATAACCCAGATGTCGGAGTTCTATCGGATCGTCGCACTTGTGAAAGGAACACTCATATTCCGAGCCTTTCGGAAGCAGTATGATATCACCCGGAAAAACACAAACCGAATCCATTCCCTTCGGTCTGTATATTACATTCCGTGAGAGTGCCATCAGAAATGCGGTATTTATTCTTCCGCCGACAGGGGTACTCCAGCAGGAAGAATTACGCCAGAACTGAAAATCCGTTACAATATTTTTAAGGAAATAGCCGTTATCCCGAAGCTTCTCGAATTCAATAGTCTTAATGAAAACCATCACCTTTCGGAGTTTTGTATTATTTTATCAAAAAAACAGATAAATGTCAATGTATGTATCAACAACAATGGACAAAACAATCAAAAAATAATTCTTGCAAATTTTGTGCGATTGTGGTAGAATATACTTGAATAATAATGCAAGGAAACGGTAATATGAACGGAATAATAAACATTTACAAGCCAAAGGGGATCACCAGTCACGACGTCGTATACAGGATCAGAAGGCTCTACGGTACAAAAAGGGTAGGTCATGCGGGGACACTGGATCCTATGGCAACGGGAGTGCTTCCGGTGCTTGTCGGAAATGCCTGCGCTGCTCAGGACTACATAATGGAACATGATAAGACCTATGTCGCAGGATTGCGGCTCGGAACCATAACCGATACAGGCGATATCACGGGAGAGATCCTTGAAACGAAGGATAATATCCCCGATGAGGAGACGGTAAAGCGTGTCGGTGAGAGCTTTGTCGGTGAAATGAAGCAATTGCCTCCCATGTACAGTGCGATAAAGATAGGCGGAAAAAAACTGTATGAGCTTGCAAGAGAAGGCAAGACCGTTGAGAGGGAGGCACGCGATATAACGGTATACTCCTCGGAAATGCTGGAAAAGGTGTCGGATACCGACTATTATTTCAAGTTTTCCGTTTCGAAAGGAACGTACATCAGAACTCTCGGAGAGGATATCGGAACAAAGCTCGGATGCGGCGGAACTCTCTTCTCGCTTGAAAGAACAGTCTGCGGAGAATTTACAAAGCAGAATGCACATACACTTGAAGAACTGAACGACATAGCCGAAAAGCAAGGTGCGGACGGTCTTGAAAAACTGTTATGCCCCGTTGAAATGTCATTTTTCCATCTGCCTGTCGTAAAACTGCCGGAATTCTACTCAAAGCTCTGTAAGAACGGACTTGAGATATACCTCGCCAAAATAGGAAGCCCTAAGTTGTGTATCGGAGAAAAGATACGTATTTATGATAACGACGGCAATTTCTTTGCAATAGGGGATGTGGGAGAGTTTAAGGACGGTATCGCTCTGAAAGCAAGGGTAAGGTTTGATACTGTCAGAAAATAAAACTATTTGCGTTTTTTACGCTTTAAAATATCATATTTTTATCAAAATCATGTACAGCCTCATTTTTAACAAATACAGGTTGAAAAGAGACTGTCGTTGTAATATAATCAAATAAGTAAAATTCTATCGTCGGAAGGTGTATTATGGACACACATCAGAATGCAATTATACAATTAAAATTGAATAATACGGCAGAAGCCTTGGAGAAGAACAACTTCACGGCATATATTGCCGAAGATAAAGCACAGGCTGTCGAAATACTGAAAACTCTCATAAATGAAGGCGATACCATAGGTCTCGGAGGCTCTGCTACTTTAAACGAGCTTGGTGTTGTGGAGCTTTGCAGAGACCCGAAATACAAGCTCCTTGACAGATATGCCAAAGGACTCAGTCCTTCAGAGACCTCGGAGATACTCAGACAGTCATTGCTGTCCGACGTTTTTATAACATCAACAAACGCTGTTACGGAAAACGGCGAGCTGTATAACGTCGACGGCAGAGCAAACAGAGTTGCGGCAATGCTGTTCGGACCTCTGTCTGTTGTCGTTATCGCAGGCTACAATAAGATAGTCAAAGATATTGATGCGGCGGACAACAGAGTGCGACAGATCGCCGCACCTATGAACTGCGTAAGGCTCTCAAGGGAAACTCCCTGCACAAAGCTCGGTCACTGTGCCGATTGCAGATCGGAAGGCAGGATATGTGCCGACAGAGTCATAATGTCCCGTCAGATGACAAAGGGCAGGGTAAAGGTAATTCTTGTGAAAGAGGAACTCGGATATTAAAATGAAGAATCTCAATGTTGTCCTCCTTGAGCCGGAGATTGCTCCTAATGTCGGAAATATCGCAAGAACCTGTGCCTGTACCGGTGCAAATCTCCATCTTATAGATCCGCTGGGATTTGAGATAAACGATAAACACCTGAAGCGTGCCGGACTTGATTACTGGCCTTATCTCGGAGTTAAACGATACAAAAATATAGATGAATTTTACGAAAAGACAAAAGGCGGTCATTATTTCTATTTTACCACAAAAGCACCGAAAGGTTATACGGAAGCCGAATATCCCGATGACTGCTACATAATTTTCGGCAAGGAATCGGCAGGAATACCGGAATCAATACTGAGGGAGAATCTCGATAAATGTGTAAGGATACCGATGATTCCGAATCTCAGAAGCCTTAATCTTTCAAACTCGGTGGCAATAGCGGTATATGAAGTGCTGCGCCAGCACAGCTTTGATATGCTTGAAGATAAAGGAAAGTTATTTGAAGAATACATAGAGCTTTCGGAAAAAGGAATGCTTTACAGAGATTGATGTATAACAATCGGAAAGGAAAAAAGAATGAAAATAGGATGTACCGTAGGTTATAAGGATATGGAAAAAATAGCCGTATGCGCCAAGGCAGGCTATGATTATGTTGAGGTCGCACTGAATAAATTTGCCGTTTGTACAGACGAGGAATACAATGCATTCAGAAACGCTCTCTCTGAAAACAATATTCCCTGTGAAGCTGCAAACTGCTTGTTCCCCGGTGAGATCCTGCTTTGCGACGATTCCTTTGACGGAAAGGTAATTGAAGAATATCTTGAAAAGGCATTCGCAAGAGCAAAGGATACGGGAATAGAGGTCGTAGTCTTCGGATCGGGAAAATCAAGAACGATAGCCGAGGGTTTTCCCCGTGAAAAAGCACTTGAACAGCTTGAGCTTTTGTGCCGTGAATATCTTGATCCCATCGGTGCAAAATATGGTATTACGGTTGTTATCGAGCCGCTAAACAAAGGTGAATGCAATATCTTTAATACAGTCGAGGAAAGTGCGCTGTTTGTAAACAAGCTCGGACTTGCAAATGTGAAGTGCCTCGCGGATACATATCACATGGATATCGAAAAGGAACCCTACACAAACGTAAAGCTCGCAAAGGGAATTCTTTGCCATACCCATATTGCCAATCCCGACGGAAGAGTAGTTCCGCAGAAAACAGATGCAAACGATTATACAGACTTCTTCAAGTCTCTTGAGGATATAGGCTATACCGGCAGACTATCCGTTGAAGCCGGAATCCCTAAAGATAGCTCAATGCTGGATGTTCTGTCGTCTTCGCTTGTTTTCCTGAAGAGTATGTGCTGATTGGATTTGGTAAAAGTGCACAGTTTTCCTGCAAGTTTTGTAATGAAATGACGAATCTCATTTAGCACTATTGACAAAATTAATTATTTGCGGTATAATATAATGAATTATAATTTTAGCAAAATATCAGGAGGAACCCAACACATGAAAATGAAAAAGCTTCTTTCTCTCATGCTCTGTTTATCAATGCTCATGACAACAGTGCTCACAGGATGCGGAAAGAAATCATCGGAAGAAGAAGAAGGACAGGAAGAGGCAGCGACATCTGTTGATCTTGTTACGCTCAATATGTTCATCGTTACGGATGATGAGACTACAGATGAGCAGAAGAAGGCAGTTGAGATCGCTATCAACGAGTATACTATCAAGTCTCTTAAAACAAAGGTTAATATCAACTACCTCAAGGAAGAAGAATATTGGCCGACTATAGAGCAGACACTTGCCGATATCGAAGCTTATGAAGAAGATCCCAGCAATAAGAAGATGAAGTCCAAGAGTGCACCCAAAACACGTTCACTTGATGAGATTTATACCGAAATGCGTACCAACGGCGTAGGCATTGACATGATTCTTCCCAAGGTAGGCTTCGGAACTCCCATGATGATGGGTGCAGTCGATGCATTTGACATTACCGTTATGGTTCCTCAGGTAGATATCATTGTATTTAACAGCTACGACAAGTATTATGAATACGCTATTCCCGGTATGGATGAAGACGGAAAGGCAATTCCTTCCAAGCTTGCTCCTCTTGATTCCTATCTTAAGGCTGAAAGCAAGATCCTCAACTCTTACATCTATCCCGCATACCTTGAAGCGGCAAAGCTCGGTGGCAAAAATATATACGGTATCCCGGTAAACGGTCCTATCGGTACATATGAATATATCGCCATTGACAGAGAGCTTGCTCAGAAGTATATCACTTCTCCCGATTTGCTCACAAGAGATGCTTTTGAAACAGATGAAGAATACAACGAATATTTCGATGCATATGTAACGGAAAACTTCAATACATTCCCCGAATTTGCTCCTTTCCTTGCACAGGTTAAGGCAGGCGAGCCGGATGTTATTCCGCTTAACAGAGGCACATCTCCCGGAAATGTTGAGTTCTATCCCGAAGAAGGTTCTCCCATCGGTGTCGTATTTGAAAGCTATGAATGGTCTAAGGTTCTCCACTCCGTATATGAAGACGAAAGCGTAAGAGCTCATTTCGAATCTATATACAACTACAGACAGGCAGGCTACATGGCTGACGAAAACACTCCCGATAATGCAAGATACGCTATACAGATCGTTGAAGGCTCTACCATGGCTGAAGAAGCCCTTGAAGCAAAGGATGGAAGAGATTATATCTTCATTACATATAAGTATCCTAAGTTTGTAAACGAAAAGGTACTTGAAGGCGTGTTTGCTATCAGCGCAAAGTCTTACAACAAGGACAGAGCGATGGAAGTTATCGAAGCATTCAACACAAAACCCGCACTTGCAAACCTTCTCCAGTGGGGTGTTGAAGACGGAACATCCACATATATCCCCGAAGGATCCGATGAGCCTATGGAAGGAAACTACAAGCTTGACGAGGATCAGACAGTTGTACTCATCGACGACGGTAACGGCTATAAGATGAACAACAATCTCACAGGTAACAAGTACATCAAGTACAGACTTTCCGGTACTCTCGATGAATTTGAAGGTCAGAAGCTTCAGAACACCCAGTCTTGGGTAGGTGCTTTCTCCGGCTATGCTCCTGTATATAACATGACAGATGAAGAAGCAAATAAGAAGATCGAAGACGAAGTTGAAAAGTTCTCAAGGATCGGTCAGAAGTATTATGCCGATTTCCTTGCGGGTACAGGCGATCGTCCTTTCAACGAAAGATATGATGAGCTTATTAATACCCTGAACGAAGAAGCAGACGAATTCAAGATGCTCTTCGCTGACAGAGTTTACTATGCATACAGTGGTGCTTACGAAAGATTTGTTCGTTCTATGATCGAAGGCGGTTCTTATACATACGGCAGAATCGCAGGTCTTGAGCCTCCCGTAGAGGAAACGGAAGAAACAGTTGAAGGCGATGAGGCTACAGAAGGCGAAGCTGAAGAAGCAGAAACACCTGCAGAAGGTGAAGCAGCGGAGGGAACTGAAGCTCCCGCAGAAGGCGAAGCAACAGCCGAAGCAGAAGCTCCCGCTGAAGCTGACACAGCTGAGACCGAAGAAGCAGCTGCATAATTATCTTAATTAAAAAAAACAGAATTGGCTTAGTGAGGGCAACCTCCGGAGATATCCGAGCCAATTCTTTTTTTTGCACTGTTTTTATACAATGATAATAAAAGTACCTCCCACCGATTTGGTGGGAGGTTAAGTTTATTCTACCGTATATGTTTCATTGTTGTAATCTACGGTAATAACAGTACCGTCGGAATAAACTGTTTTGTAAACTCCATCGGATACCTTATTGTGTGATTCCATAAATTCGTATTGGAGATGTGATAGTGCAGCGTATTCGTCGTACATCTGCTTTATTGCTTTGACGGAACGCTCCGTTTCGGCATCCGTATTGCAGGTAAGATCCTCGCTTCCCATCCAGTCTACTTCATAATCGTGATTGGCAAGGAATTTCGAGTAGACGTAAGCTACAGGTCTTCCACCAAATTCAAGAAATTTAAGTCTGTTGCAGGGCTTTTTGACCACATAGTTTACAGTTTCAGTACCCGGGTTGAAAAGGATGATTCCATGGTAAACAAGCTGCCAGAAGGGGATAATCTCATCACAAAGTGCAGGCTTGTCGTCTATCAGATTGAAGCTTGTATATAACACATAGTCCAGATCCTTAGCGGCAAAGTCATAAGGTCCTTCCGAGCCGAATCCACCGAACAGTTCCTTTGAAATCTTCTGGATCTCGCCGTATGCCTTTGCGGTATCACCGGTAGAGGCGGGATGAATCTTGCTGTGACACCTGTGTAGAGGAAGAACTGTCAGAACGTCAATGTAGTGAATACCTTCAAAACCGAGCTCGGCTGTTTTTGGCAGTATATCCTTTGCAAACCTTACCGAGGCATCGGGACAGGCAACATAAGGCTGACCACCGCTCCAGTATATAGGATGCTCATGAAGGTTACCGTCACGTTTTACGGCTACATCATCATCGGACCAGGTTTCTGCGATCTTATACATGTCTCTGTGATTTGTATGACCAACAATGCTGTATCCCAGTGCCCGGACATTCTTTATAAGCTCGCGAAGCTTTTCTTCTCCTCCAAGCTGCTCTTCGACAGGGAAGCATTGAGGCCATCTTCCGTCATGTCCTTTCATGTTCCAGCCTACAAGACATATCTCTGCTTTCTCAACACCGCTTGATTTGAGCTTCAGACACAAGTCATATACCTCATCAAAGGTCATCGCAACGTGCATTTCAGGCTCATTTTCAAGCGTTTGAACGGCATATGGAGAAGGCGCAGGCTTCCATGCAAGTCTGATTCTTATCTCAACCGAATCAACATTCTTTGAAAGCTCCGGCTGTACTTTGGCTCTTTCCTTTATCGGAACACAGCCACGTTCTTTCATCTGATATTCTCTGTACCTTCGTGCCATGGCGGAATAATCGGCATCACCGAGATTGATAAATTCAACGGAAATATCCTCATATGGAACAGTACCGTCAAATTCATAGTGCGCATAAAGTGAGTAAGTGCCGTTTTTTACTTCAAATCTTGTACGAAGATCGTTTTCACATCCGCGGCATATCGCAAGATAAGCAGTACCGTTCTTTCTGAAGCCGAAACAGTTCATCACAGCTCCGGAGGAAGTATGCACTCCGTCTTTTTTGTCATTGAATCCGCACAGAAGTGTACCTGTATTTCCCGAAGGGATGATCGCGTAACCCTCGTCGCCCTCATTCGCAGTAAGAAAACCGGGCATAAGATCGATATTCTCTACTGCCTTTCCTTCAAACTCGGATACGCACAGAGTATATATCAGACTGTTTTCGCATCTTTTTTCTTTTAAAACAAGACTTTTTTGCGTTTTATCGGCAAAATTTATTATAGTATTCATATTCAATTACTTCTTCTTTACATCAAAATCCGAGATGTCAAACTTCCATTCGGGACGCTTTCTGAATTTTTCTTTAAACTTCTTTGTAAGTACTCCCTTTTCTTCAAGGTGGATATAGCATGCGGTATCACAGGCTTTTCCGCAGATGGATGATCTGTATGCGTGTCCTTTACCTACAGGCGGATAGAATACCGTGGCATCAAGTATCCTTTCGCAAAGCTCTCTGTCAACCTTAGCTTCACCTGCGATGATATCAAGCCTGTTGTCAAACTCCGCATATGCACCGGGTTGCATGAAGGGATTCTTTGTACCGTTTGCACCGGCATAATATACAGCACACTGCCATGTATTGACTTTTCCGTCTTTATCAATAGCCTTACCGGGACAAGCGTTTACACACTTACCGCACTTGTCACAAAGGTGAGGAGTATACATTTCAGTACCGTCAAGCTCAGCATCGGTAAGAATAAACTGATATCTGAGAAGAGGACCGAATTCATCACAAAGTACTCTGCCATGAAGTCCCTTTTCACCAAGTCCGCATTTTACTGCCGCATCATCATGATCCATCTGAACCTCGAGCTTTACACCGTGTCTTATAAAGTCGTGAAGTATCTCGGGATTGGTTTCATCTTCCTCCTTTGTCATATGCTGATGATTTCTCTGGGGGAGAGCCGTATAACCGTTATCCTCAAGAAAATCGGCAATTCTCAGAGCCGCA
>SVQR01000053.1 GCA_015065225.1 Oscillospiraceae bacterium
CCTCGATGCAAAGGTTACAAACATCAAGGTTAACGATGAATCCGTTGAAGGCTTCAACATCAACACATTTGAATATAATGTAGTTCTTCCTTTCGGTACAACAGAAGTTCCTGTAGTTACCGCAGAAAAGAACATTGACGAAGCAGTTATTACTATCGTTCAGGCTGATTCCGTTACCGGTAAGGCTACAGTTACACTTGAAGGCGCAACAGATGCTGACGATGTTGTATACACAATCAACTTCTCCGTATTTGACGGTATCAAAGTCAACGGCTTCAAGGCAGGCGACGTTGAGATCGCAATTGAAGAAGGCAAGACAGAATATGTTGTAAACCTCCCCGCAGGTACAACAGAAGTTCCCGAAATAGTTGCTGACTTTGAAGGCGATCCCGCAAAGATTACAACAACTCAGGCTACAGCTCTTGACGGTGCGGCTACAATCGAACTTGACGACGGCACAGTTTATACAATCACATTTAACGTTCTTCCTTCTCTTGAAGAAATTTACGAGGGTGCAAAGATCGTATACGTTTCCGAAGCAGGTGCAGGTGAAAAGAACGGTACATCCATGGACAATGCTTATGCAACACTCAAGGCAGCTCTCAACGCTGAGGCAGCAACAGAGGGCAAGGTTGTATTTGCAATTCTGGATGATGTTAAGATCACAAGCAACGCAGATCTTAATATCCCCAAGGATTTTGTTATCACTTCCGTTGGCGGTGACATCTATGCCACAAGCCATCCCACATTCAAGACAAACGGCGGTTCTGACATTGTAATTGAAAATATCGACATTTACCACACAAGAGCTACAGGTGGTATCAACGGCGAGATCTACCTTGTTGCAAAGGGTAACAATCTTACTCTTAAAAATGTAAATGCGATTCCTTACAGCGAACGTGAGGGTGAAGTAAGAACAGCTACACTTTTCGTTCAGCCCGGCGGTGACGGCGGTAACTTCACAAAGACTGAAGATACAAAGCTGGTTATTGAAAATGTAACAGGCATTACAGTTCGTGGCGGCGGCTACGGCGGTTCTACATTCGCAGGCGGTATCGACTACACTATCGGTGGCGAGACCGTGATTGGCACAATTAACACAGGTATCCAGGCTGCAGGTTCCAGCAATCAGAAGACAGGCGACGCTGCATTTGATGCAAACGGCAACCCCGTAACAAATCAGCCCGAAGCAAACAGAACAGTTAACGGCGACATCGCAGTTGCAGTTAAGGACGAAGCAAAGGTTACTACAATTACCGCAACAAACTACGGTATTCTCAAGGGTGACCTTGTAATCACCGTTCAGGATGATGCAACAGTAGGTACTGTAGACTTCTCAGCAAGCTCTATCAAGAAGAAGAACCAGGCAGGTGACGCTGACGTTCTTATGGCAGAGGGTAGACTCGAAGGCAACGGTATAGTTTACATCCTCGGCGGCTCTGTCGGTACTGTTAAGGGTACACAGGGACAGAAGAGAGCTATAGTTGTTGACCTTAACAACGCAGTAGTTCCCGAATATATCGCAAACGTAAACAACATCGTAACATACGAAGGTAACGGTACAGTTACAATCGAATACGCAGAAGACGGCACAGCTTCCATCGCTCTTGCTTCCGAAACAGCTAAGTTTGCTGAAGTAACATTCGCTGACGGTTCTGTAAAGAAGTACGATATGTCCACAGACGAAGAAGTTGTTCTCGCTCATGATATGGCTATCGCTATCACAGAGGGCACAACAGCTGTAGTATTCAACGAAGGCGTAGGCGTAACATTCAAGGCTCTCGAAGCTGACGGTGCAAAGGCTGACTACACAGAGACATTCACAGGTCTTGAAGGTATGAAGGTTGAAAAGCCTGCAGATCCCGAGGTTAAGAATGATTACTTCGAGTTTGTTGGTTGGGCACTTGAAGGCACAACAGACATCGTTACAGACTTTGGTACATTCACAGCACAGACACCCGCAGCAGTTACATATGTAGCTATCTTCAAGGAAGCTCCCGCTGTTCAGTTCAAGGCTTATGCCGCTGACGGTGCAAGCGCTGATTACGAAAAGACTATCTACGGTATCACAGGCAACCCTGTATCCGACAAGATGGCAGCAGAAGGCGTTGAAGCTCCCGCAGCTATAGCTAACCACACCTTCCTCGGATGGGCACTCGAAGGCACAACAATTGTCGTTGATGAATTCGGCACATTCGCAGACGAAAAGGCAGTTTATGTAGCTATCTACGATGAAGATCCTTACGCAGTATTCAAGGCAACTGTTGAAGCAGGTGCTGCAGAAGCAATCGACACTAAGATCTACGGCGTACTCGGTCAGGATATCGTTGCTCCCACAGTTACAACCAAGGAACACTTCACATTCAAGGGCTGGGCTCTTGAGGGCACAACAGATATCGTTGAAAACCTTATTTTCGATCAGGTTGACAACACATACGTTGCTATAATCGAAGAAGATCCCAAGTTCACAGTTACAGTATACGACGGCAACGATAAGGTTGACGAAGTAACAGATTACAAGGGCTTCACATACACATTCAAGAAGCTTGAAAATACTCCCACATCCAGATTCCTCGGTTATTCTCTGAATGAGGGTGCAACAGAAGCCGATCTTCTCGCAGGTGACGAGATCACAGTAATTTCCGACAATACATTCTACGCAGTTCGCAAGGAAATCAAGCTTGAAGACGCACAGTACACATTCGCAGGCTCTTATGACTACTCCGAGCAGAAGTACATCATCGAAATGTACTACGAAGGACCCGAAGCTAACATGACAGCTTACGGCTTCGAAGTGGACGAAGAAGTATTCGGTGATATCGAATATGTTATCGCAGAAGCTCTCCAGTCCACAGGCACAAACGCAGATGTACAGACAAACTACGTTAAGGACGTTGTATATCCCGCAAGCGGTGCTACATTCGGCGACGACATGAAGACTCCCGTACTTGTTGCTACAATTACAGCTTCCATGACTCCCGAACAGTATGCGGCACTTGTTCCCGCAGATGATTTCGTTGAACTCGGTGCAGCTGAGGATATTACCGGTGCATATGCAAACAACCAGTGGCAGTACATCAAGAACGATCCCGAATTCAGCCTTGATATTGCTTCCAGAGTATATCCCATCTACTTCACAGAGCTTGTTGATGACAAGGATATAACAGTTACTGTTGAAGGCGTAGTTGCAGAGATCTCCACAGTTACAGCTCCCACAGAAGGCAAGAAGCTTGAAGCTATCACATTCACTGTTGAGACAGCAGAAGGCGAAGAACCCGGTCTTGTAGCTTACTACGTAGACGGCGTTGCTATGGGCGAGCTTGTTGCAGGCGATGACGGTATCACATACACAATTCCTGCAGAAAAGGTACTCGGCGACGTTACTATCGAACTCTCTTACGGTGAGCCTATCCTTGAAGTAACAATCACAGATATCGAAGCTCCTGTTGCACAGGCTACACCCGATACAGAAGCTACAGCAGGTCACGACACCTACACAATTGACTCTGTAACTTGGGAACCTGCAGATGCAGAATTCGGCTTCGACACAGCTTACACCGTTAAGGTAACAGTTACAGCTGCTGATGAATATGCATTCACAGGCAAGACTGTTTACACCATCAACGGCGAAACAGCTACAGTTAAGAAGGTAGATATCGACACAGTTGAACTCTCTTACACATTCGCACCCACAGTTAAGGAGCTCGGTAAGATCTCCGTTGCTGCAGGTCTTGTAAGAAAGGACGGCAACAAGGCATATGCTAACTTCGCTACAATCACAGTTCTCGCTGCAGACGGTGCAGAAGTTGCAGCATGGACAGAAACAGCAGAAGACGCAGCAGTTGCAGCTGAGTTCGAAGTTCTTGCAGGCACATACACAGTTAAGATCGCAAAGAACGGCTACCTCACATACACAGAAGAAGTTGAAGTAGTATACAACGAAACAACAGAAGTTGAAAAGGATCTTGTTGCAGGTAACCTCTACGGTGAAGGCATCGGTGCAGACAACAACGAGATCGACCTTCTCGACTTCGCAGCTCTTACAAGTGCATTCACAAAGAAGGATGACACAAGAGATGCTGATACACTCGCGGCTTACAGAGCAAGAGTGGATATCGACGAAGACGGTGTTGTTAACGTATTCGACCTCAACTACATCAAGGGCAACTTTGGTGAAAAGGCTGAATAATCACAGCATATAAAGCTGAATTAATCAATCATAGCTTGGGGAGGGTAACCTCCCCAATGCACTAAAGCCGATGATTCTTTTTCGGTAATCGTCGGTTTTACTGCGTTGAAAAAACATACGCACAGCAATTTTTACGGAGCGATCCGTTTTTGAAAGGATGGATAAATATGAAATTAACCAAGAGAATCGCGGCGGCATTTCTTGCTCTCTCTATGACAGCAGGTGCAATGGGAGTATATGCGGCTTCCGCTACAACTCCCGGCTACAAGCTTATCAACACCTACAACGAGGATGCAGGAACAATTACCGCCGATATTTATGTTACCGACGGTTACGGTGCTGTAGGTCAGATCGGTCTTTTCTATGATACCGAGCTTCTTGATCTCGGTGCAAAGGTAGACGGCGAATATACTGCCGATTTCGATGCTGCTTCCGTTAAGATTACGGATATTATTACCGCTGCTTCCGGCGGCAAGTATACAGTTACCGCAACTGCAGAGACAAACAAGATTCCGGACCTTGTAAATGAAGACGAAGGTCAGGTATTCTTTGCATGGTACTCAGGCGCTACGGCAAATGTTGATGCAAGAGAAGAAGATAAGAAGATTCTTTCTCTTACATTCTTTGCGGCAGACGGTGTAGAAGCTTCCGATCTTGAAGAGGCAGGCACAGATCTTCTGACATTTGCTACCGACAAGCCCTCCAACACCAACGTGAAGGGTTATTCCTCCGGTGTTTACTGTGCAAACGAAGAGAACACGGCATTCAGAAACTCCGCTTCAGCAAAGAACAAGATCACACTCTCCGTTGAATTTGTAGGTCTTGACATAGAAGAAGAAAAAGAGACAGTTACCATCAAGGTAACAGACGCGGACGGCGAGGCTATCGAAGGTGCGTTCGTAAAGATCGGCTCGGAAGAGGTAGAAACAGATAAGAACGGTGAAGCTGAATTTGAGGTTTCCGGTACATCTTATTCCGTATACTACAAGCTCACCGAGGATGATGACTATGTAGCCCTCAAAGAAGGTACAACAGCAGTTATCTCCGCTCCCGAAAAGGTAGGCACACCTTCCGTTTCCACAGGTACGGAAAAGCTCACGGTTTCCTGGACAAAGCCCGCTACAAACGGTTCTAATATTACAAAGTATATAGTAAGCTACACAAAGACAGGCGGCAAGGAAGCTACCAAGGAAGTTGAAGGCGACACAACAAAGCTCGTTCTCACAGGTCTTACAGGTGGCTCAAAGTATACAATCAAGGTAAAGGCTGTAAATGCGATCGGCGAAGGTGAATACTCTGCCGAAAAGACAGCTACTCCCACAAAGGCAAGCGGTACAGACACAGGATCGAGTACAGGTTCCGGAACAGGCAGCGGAACAACAACGCCCTCCGTTTCAAAGTACACAGTAACATATGATGTAGGAGTAAACGGTACAATGACAGCAGGCAGCAAGACAGAGTCTGTCGAAAAGGGCAAGTATCCCGTAAACGTACCCACAGTCAAGGCTAAGGAAGGCTACAAGTTCCTCGGCTGGGCAAAGGCAGGCGGATCCGTTATTGATCCCACAAAGATCCAGATTACAGCTGCTACAACATTTATCGCTCAGTATGAAAAGATAGAAGAAAAGCCTGCGGTATCCTTTACAGACGTTGATGACGGAACATATTACGCTGATCCCGTTCAGTGGGCGGTAAACAAGGGTATCACAACAGGTACATCCGCAACAACATTCAGCCCGGATGCAACTTGTACACGTGCTCAGGCTGTTACATTCCTCTGGCGTGCAGCAGGCTCTCCCGCACCCAAGAACAGCACAATGGCGTTCACAGATGTACAGAGCGGTTCTTACTACTACAACGCAGTTCTCTGGGCAGTTGAAAACGGTATCACCAACGGTACATCCGAAACCACATTCAGCCCCGACAACTTCTGTACAAGAGCACAGATCGTTACATTCCTCTGGCGTTCACAGAAGACTCCTGCGGTAGATGCGGCAAATCCCTTTGCAGACGTTGATGCTTCCCAGTACTACACAAACGCAGTTCTCTGGGCAGTAGGAAACGGCATCACCAACGGTACATCCGAAACGACCTTCAGCCCCGATGCAAACTGCACACGTGCACAGATCGTTACATTCCTTTACCGTTGTCTCTCCGACGAAAAGTAAAAAATGAAGTCCCGACGGACAAACTTGCGATATTACTTATCCACCATCCGAATTATGGGTGGTGGATTTTTTTCTGAAGTGTTTTTCGTACCTATATGTAAAAACGCCCTCAAAGCATATACAACAAAAACACGATGTCCGGATCGAACATCGTGTCTTTTCATATGCATTAATCTATATTTTAATATCGCAGATAAGTCATTCTGTTTCGGCTATGAACATCCCGAATACTCTCAGACGGTCAAGACTGAAACTGATATAATCGCCGTCACGGGTGAAGGGATGATCCTTTCCGTCGGGAGCTGTGTAAAATCTTGTCACCTTTTCCGGAATGCGTACCTTTACGTTGATATCCGGTATCGTAAGTATCGGCAGAGTGGAATTGGAAAGATTTATCACATAGTTACCGCTTTCCTTCTGGCGGTATAACACAAGCTCAACAGGGTAAGGCGCATCCGTTATAAATGCAGGACTGTCACCGATAAGCTCCTTCAGAAGTCTTGCGAAAAGCCCTCCGTGGTCACGTCCCGGAAGAAGCTCAAGCGAGCCTGCACAGTAGTATACCTTGCCCTTGCCATATGTATTTTCCGTAAGCGACGGATATTCCGTTACCTTTCCGGGAGGATCGCTTATTGCGGATGCAAACTTGCTTGTATCTTCGGGATGGACTATCGGAAGAGTGAGCTTGCCGAGAATTTTTGTGTCGGCATCTGCTTCAACGAGAGTCTGGAATGTCCTCATTGACAACGGATGTGTCGGTGTGTAATAATCCGGCAGTATCTTTACACCGTCAACGGGACGAATGTAAGTCATCTTCTCACTTGTCTTTCCGACTATCTTAACTCCGAGAACATCCGAAAGGTTGCCCTCGCTGTTCTTTCCTCCGTCATAGTCGTATATCGCACACCTTGAAGAAGCATAGAGATTGCCGCCGTTTCTTACATATTCCCTTATTGCATCCGTTTCTTCCTTTTTCAGAACATACGCATCCGCAAGAATAAGTGCCTTGTATTTTGAAAGTTCGCCGAGCTGAAGAGAAGTTATAACATCAAAGGGGATATTCTGTTCGACAAGTCTTGCCGCAGCCTCCATTGTTGCCTTCATATGTTCTGAGGTGTAATTATCAAAAAGCGGCTTTCCGTCATCATCGGGAGAGAATGTGGAATGGAAATTGGTATATATCGCCACATCCGCACACATATCCATCTCAGGCTCAAGGAAGGGGATATACTTGTCCGTCTCCTTATATACCTTCCCCAGATGCTCATACACCGCAGGGTTCAGTGAACCATAAGGATCTATCGCATCAATAAAGCCGTTTCTGCCGTTATGGGCGATACAGCTTGTCATAAGCTGAAGAAGATGCTCCTCTGTTTTCAGCATTGAATGCTCCCAGAGAGCGGGATCCATGACCGAGCAAAGGAACTCAAAGGGATGGTTTCTTGTGATATTGTTGAAAAGCTTTGCCTCAAAGGAACGTACAGGTCCCATATTTGAGTCACCTGTGATGAATTCAACCTGCTGTGAAAACTTCTCGCTTGTTCCGTGTACCGAGTCCGGATAATAAGCAGAGTTACATACAACGGATGCATCGGGATTCTTTTCGCAGACGATAGCTTTGATGTCGTTGAAAAACTCGATCATCCATTCATCACGTTTTTTCATAAAGGTGGTGAATACCTTATCGCCGAGATTCACATTTTCGGGAATGTCGAATCCCGTTTCATCCTTGAATCTCTTTTTACAGCTCGGACAGGTGCATATCGTTCTCCAGATAAGCATATCTATCCAAAGTCCGTCTGTCTCATAATTTTCCATAAGCTCACGGACAAGGGCAAGAACATATTCACGGTAGCCGGTATTGGGACAAAGAACACCGTAGCGTCCCGGCTGACCGAACATATACTCAATGGATTCCCTTCCGTCGGGAGCTTTGCATCTCCATTCGGGATGATTCAGATAAGCATACATCGACCATATATTTATGTAAAGTATCGGACGGATACCTGCTTTTCTGCAACCGTCTGTTATCTCTTTTATGATATCTCGACCTTTAAGTCCCGCGTGCATTTTTCCGACCTTTGTGGGGAAGTTACACAGTCCCACGCAGGATGTTGTATAGATATAAGCTGTATCCACATTCGCCTTTTTCAGCATCTCAACATACTGTACGGGATCAATCTGCGAGAAAAAGTCCTCGTTCCAGTCCGGGATGTGCATATCTATGAGATTTCGTCGAAAACTGTTATGATACCATTTTGTGTCTGCCATGATAAAGCTCCTTGTTTTAAGATTTACGATATTACTTTTTTGATTATAAAACATCCGGATTGAAAAGTCAATGACTTTGGATAAAAATGTTTCGATTCTTTCAACGCTCTTTCCAAAAACAAAAGCGGCAAGCCGAGACCTGCCGCAATTGTGTTATATTTATGCTGTTGTTACTGTGCGAATCCTGCCTTGACTATCGAAAGATCGGATACATTAACGTGTCCGTCTTCATTGATGTCAACGACCGCGCGAAGGGCAGAAGCAGCATCATGCGAGAAGCCGCGGAGGATTCTTATGAAGTCGTCGATATCAACTACACCGTCACCGCATATATCGTCAAAGTCAGCCTTTATATCACCGGGAACAAGAGTTATTTCGGGGATATCCGCCACACCGTCAGAGCCTACCGTGAAGGTAACATCCTTTGTGACATAACCGTTCTTGTGTATTCTTGCAATATAGCTTCCTTCGGTAAGAGTAGCATTGATTGAGATCACAGCGTTTCCGTTTGCGCCCTCGGAATATATGCCGTCAGCTTCGCTTATTGTGGTAATGACAGTTTCGGGAGCATCGCTGTTCATGATGTCTATTATCATCTCACTGCCGTATTTACCGCCGTACTGCTCGCTTGTATAAAGGGGCTTCATGTTTTCTGCGAAATCTCTTACAACCGGAACGGATATTGTTATATTATCCGTAACTGTCGGGATAAACTTCAGACAGTCAAAGTTAAATGCACCCGTACCGTCATGCTGCATTATTCTTATAGTGTGTCTTCCCTCGGGAAGTGTTGTCTTACCCATGGAATAAGTCTTAAAGACGTTCCAGTCACTTGTTGAAGTATAGCTTGCTGTTATGGCGATATCGTCAACTATCTTTCCGTCAAGATAGAAGTCCGCATCCACGTTGTTGGAGTATGTGGATATTGCGATAGTGATCTCATATTCCGTATCTGCGGGAATATCCACGATGAATTCCGCAAAGCTCAGAACCTTACCGTTTTCATCCTTTTTGTCCATGCTTCCGAGGTTCTTTCCACCGGATGCACCGCTTCTTGTTTCTATCGCAACACCTGTATATGCCTTGGAATACTCTTCCGCTTCAACTGTTGTTTCAGTACCTATGGAAAGCCTGTGCGTATAATCCTGCTTCTTGCTGACACCGTCAGAGATGTTGAGAGCCGCAAGAGAATCAATGATATATACCGCATTCTGCTGAAGCTCTGCTCTTGTGAAATTGCCTGCAACGTACTGCTCTACAAGTACCATCGGATCCCATACGCTCGTGTAGTTGCCCATGTTGGTGTTACATCCGCCCTTTACCATCCTGTAAAGGCTGGGAGTTCTTCCCCAGTCTGTCATGTAGAGACCCTTGTAGCCCCAGTCGTCTCTTGCGATGCCTACAAGCATTTCTTTGTTTTCACAGCATTCGTAACCGTTTACAAGGTTATAGCCTGTCATGATACCGAGAGGTCTTGCTTCCTTTACAAATATCTCAAAGCCTCTGAGATATATCTCACGGAGAGCTCTTTCGGAAAGTCTGCTGTCGTTGCCGCCTCTGTTTGTTTCCTTGTTATTTACCGCAAAGTGCTTTGCCGCAACGGATGTGCCGTATTTCTGTACCTTTTCCGTTATTGCCGCACCGCAAAGACCTGTTATGAGGGGATCTTCAGAGAAGTATTCGAAGTTTCTGCCGCCAAGGGGATTTCTCTGAATGTTCATACCGGGAGCGAGCCAGTAGTTTGTGTCGCCGTGATACTTACAAGCCTTACCGACGATAGTACCGAAGTCTGCCGCAATATCAACATTCCATGTACATCCGATGGTCATACCGCTTGCAAAGCCTACATTTCCGACTGTGGTAGGACCTGCAGGACCATCGACCGTTGAGCCTACGGGAACACCGTATGTCTTTGTAACGCTCTCGCAAGGACCTACACCGGAGCTCTGTGCGGAGTTGCTTCTGCGTGTAAGAACGGCAAAGGATGCAAGCTCGGCAATTGTAAGCTGGGCTGCAAGCTCATCTGCTGTATGAATACCTGCCTGTACTTCGGAGAAGGTAACTATACCGTCATCGTAAACAACCGGTTCATCACCCGGATGATAGAAGGTCTCGTAGGAGGGTTGCTGTGTTTCCGGCTCAATATATTTGAATGTGAAGAAGTCAACATTGGGTGCACCTGCGACATTTTTGAATGTAACGGTGTTCTCGCCCTTCTTAAGCTCAACTCTTACAACATCAGAATAATCAACATCAATAAAGTTGAAGTATACACCTGATGCACCTGTCATCGGGAAGGCAGCTGTCGTATAGGTCGTATCGTTTATGCTTATCCAGTTTGCATTTGTTGCACCGCTGGACTTTGCACCTCTTACAATAAGTCCGTATGTACCGTCAACGGGAGCATTTACCTTATATACCGCAGTATTGCCGCGAGTGTCGTTAAGTCTGGAAAGATTCTTTGCACCGCTGTAAATAAGTGCGTGCCATGTTGTATTGTCAACATCAACAGCAGTACCGTTTATAACGGGAGAAAGTGCATACACACCCTTTGAAGTGCTGAGTGTCTCGTAAGTTGAACCAACGCTTTCGCCTGCTATAAGTGTTTCGCCCTCGACTATTATATCGTTCGGAATATCAAGTGCGGTCTTTGTGAGGAAGAACTTGTCAATAAGCGGCATTGTTGTCTTTGCAACAAGAGTGATTGTGTTCTCGCCCTCGACAAGAGGAAGGATTATCTTATTTTCAAAAGCGTTATCGATATATCTGAAATACTTTGTTTCATCAAGACCGGTCTGCGGGAAGTTAACTGCATATACCTTCTTCTCGCCGTTGAGGATGATGTCCATGAAGTTAACGTGACATCTCGTAGGTCTGCACGCACGCATGGAGAACAGATAATTACCTGCTTCCGGAACATTTACCTTGTAAACAAGGTTTGCACCTGCGTTAATACCGGATACACAAGTACCGGGTTTTGCATTCTCATACTGTTCCCATACGGTGTTTTCAAAGTCAACGGTAAGAGCGTTTGTCATAACGGGAGATGCCGCATACTGTGCGCTGTTCCATGCGGTTTCCTTCTTGTATGTACCGGAGGATGCCGTTTCATCATAGCTTTCCGCTTCAACAACTATCGGAACATTTTTCTTTGTGAACTTTATCTTGTCAATAAGCACGCCGCCCTTGGTGATCTCAAAGGTTACCTTGTTGCTTCCCTTTTTAAGGGGAATTATCATATCACCGCCGAAATCCCAGTCAATGTACTTGAAGTATACTGCATTACCGCCTGTCTGCGGGAATACCTTGTCAAATTCATAAAGGGTATCGCCGACTCTTATGTTTGTAAAGTCGCTTACAACAGAGGTAGGTCTGCAGGCTATCATGGATACCGCATAATTTCCCGATTCGGGAGCTTCCACATTATATACTATCTTATAGTCGTTGCCTATTCCGGAAACACAGTAGCCGGGATATGCCGACCATGTGGTTTGGTCGTAGTCAACAACATTTTCACTGCTCCAGACAATGTTTGTTGCAAGCTGGGGAGTGTATTTGTTCTGCTCGGATTTGAGATTTGTACCTACGGAGTTTTCCGTATCGTAGCTTTCACCTTCAACGGTGATGACCGTGGGAGCGACCTCAACTTCGCCTTCACAAGGAATGAACTCGATAAAGTCCATATTTATAAAGCCGATGTTCTTGTTTTCAAGTGCGATGGTGACATTACCCTCGGGGAGATATACCATCTTGGACTTGTGATAGTAGATATCCGCATGAGCGAAATATCCCGTTGTACGAGTCTGCGGCCAGTTGAATGTAAGTCCGCAATCCTCGCCGTTTACATAAAGACGAAGGAAATCAGCCTTTGCCGCACCGCAGCCTCTGATGTGGATGTTGTAATATCCTGCCTTGCCGACATTTATGGGATAAACTGCCTGCTTGACAGTTACATGCATCTGACAGAGCTGGCTTCCGCTGTAGGGAGAGGTGGGAGCTGTCGCATAGTCGAAATCGCCTACGCCGTCATTCTCGTCAAGATATACCGGATCGTTTACAAGTGTACCCGAGCTCTCGGTAAAGCTCTCACCGCCGGGAGCACCTACGGAAAGTATAGTGTCGTACTTTTCGCCCTCTATCTTTATGTTACCGTACTGCGGAAGTCCGTAGAGAGGTGTGTATTCCTCGACGGGTTTTTCACGGATCTCAAGATCTTCATATGTACCGTCGGCAAGAAGTCTCTTTTCAAGATCAAAGGGTGCAGCCTGAGATGTAAGCTGTTCGGTAACGATAAGCTCGTCTACCTTATATGTACCTGCCTTGACTACATTTCTTACGGAATTACCCGCAAGGATATCGTAGTCGCCGGCTTCCATAACGTATGCGCTCTTTTTGCCCGTAACGCCTGTATCATCGTAGGATGACATATCCTTTATCGGGAACTTGACTGTCAAAGTCTCGCTTTCACCGGGAGCGAGAAGCTTTGTCTTTGCATATCCCGCAAGCTCCTTGGCAGGCTTTGAAAGTACGGCACTTCCTTCGCCCATCTGAGGCGCGGAGAAGTATACCTGAAGTACTTCCTTACCGTTGTAGTCGCCTGTGTTTGTTATCTTTGCCGTAACCGTGATGTATTCGCTGTTTGCGGCATATGTGATATTGGAAATATCAAATGTAGTATAGGAAAGACCGTAGCCGAATTCGTAGTTAACCTTTTCGTAGTTCGGATCGAAGGTCTCGAAATATCTGTAGCCGTTGAAGATGTCCTCTGTATAGTCCGTAAAGTCTTTTTCAAAGAAGCCTTCCGTTGAGGGATAATCGTCAATATCCCTTGCAGCTGTCTCGGAGAGCTTACCGGAGGGAGTTTCTTCGCCGCAGAGCACCCTTGAAAGAGCCTGTGTACCTCTGAGACCTCCGTACCAACAGAAAAGAGCCGCATCCGCAACGGGAGTATATGTTCCGTCATTGTCAAAATCTATACCGTACTTTGCCCATGAGGTATCTATGAGGTCACCTGTATTTGCGACAACGATGACCGTATCAAACACTTCATTGAGCTTTTTGAGATGTGCCGTTTCGTTGGCGGAAAGATAATACTGACCGGGAACAGCAGCGTCGTCCGGTACACCGGTAACTTCAAATTCACCGTTTGAGGGAAGGAAGGATTCCTCTGTTCCGGCTTCACCCTCAAGACGTGAGAATACATAAACTACCTTGTTTACGCCCGCATCCTTTGCAGCCTGCAGTTCTTCATCCGTGGGGAAGTATTTGCCGTTATCCTCGGCGAGAGTGTATTCACCGTCATTGTAGTAATTACCCTCGGTATCGGGATAAAGTGTCGGATTGGGAAGATAAAATTTCTCGTAAAGCTGTGATATGGGATCGTATATGGAATAACGACCTTCGGATGCCTTAAGTCTTATCTGCTCAATAAGGGAAGTACCCGGACCGTTGTATACCGCACCGGAGCCTGCACCGCCCTGACGGAAGCCGAATCTTGCATATATACCTTTCCAGAGCTGGCTGGAGCCGAATACTGCGATCTTATCGGTGCTCTTGAGTGGCAAAGCCTCGTTCTTGTTTTCAAGCAGAACCATACCTTCAACGCTCGCACGGATGTTGACGTCTGCCGTTTCTTCCTTGGTATACTCCGTATCCGGGTCAATGGTTCCCGCATTGCGGATAAGCTCGCCCCAACCGGTACCGCCGTCATATACGGCAAGAAGCTCGGCATCGTCGGAATTTTCCGCAGCATATACCGCAGACAACGATGACATTGCCGTCATTGCCGCAAGAATACCTGCCATTACTTTCATGAATTTTTTGTTCTTCATAGGATATTCCTCCCATAATAATTTATGCTTATTCTAATTCTACCATAATACACACGGAAGTCAATGAGGTTTTTGCGTATTTTCTATGTGTTTTTTGAAAATGTGCCGTTGTTAAACACAACCTTGTGTAGATTCTTAACAATATTTTTCGTCAGTTTTACCAATCAAGGATTGACAATCAAATTATCGGATGATATAATGGTAAAAAATGTGTTTTGAGGAAACAAAAATAATGAAAAGAAAAGACAAACTGCCGCTTAAACTTCCCAATGAATTCGCATCACAAATATACTATCACTATGAGCCGGGAGACAAAGAAGCGGAGGGAGACACACTTCTGCGCATATACGGTGCGGGACTTGCCATGAAAAATCCCGATTACGGTCAGACGCACATTCCCACATCCTCATCATTCGAGTACATTCTTGAAGGCAAGGGCTTTATAGAGATGGAGGGAAGAAGATACGAGGTAAAAGCAGGTGACTGTGTGATAACAAGAATAGGACTTCATGACAGGATAATGAAAAGTTATGGTTCATCAAAGGAAGATCCGTATGTAAAAATGTGGTTCATACCGAGAGGACGGTTTGTCGATTCGCTGTTTGAGGCTTTTAAGGTTACGGACAGAGTTATAGTCAAAAGGATAAACCTTTATTCCGTGTTCGAGAGATTTTTCTCACAGCTTCAGATCAAGGGTTACAGCTTTTCTCTTGCAACTCATACTATACTTGATATAATGAATGCAATGTTTTCCGGTGAATCGGTTTTGGAGCAGGACGGTAACTCCCTTGTATGGCAGATAAAGCACTATATAGAAAGCAAATTACAGGAAGCTCCGTCTCCTGCGGAAACCGCTGCGGCATTCGGCATGAACGAGAGTGCTTTCCGAAAGTTTTTTACAAAGAATTTCGGCACGACATACGCAAAATACATCGCATCGGAAAAGCTGGAAATGGCAAGAAATATGCTTGAAAGCACAGATCTTACCGTAACTGAAACAGCACGAAGGCTCGGCTTTTGCGATCAGAGCTATTTTTCCGCCTGTTTTAGGAAACGGTATGGGTGTTATCCTTCGGAGTACAGAAAGAAGCAGAAGTGACTGCGGTAGATTTCGGGTTGTAAAGAATCATTCAATAAGGTCTTACCCCATGACGGAGCAACCACCTTATTTAAACATAAAGAAGGCTTCATACGATAATTGATCGTACGGAGCCTTTTGCTTTCGGTGATTGGTTGGTTTTATGTATACGGCATATATACAATTAACAGGTATTGCCAAAGAAACAATGCTTTAATGCTTATATATCCACGATTTCATCTTTCCTTCCGCAGCTGCCTTTGCGGGGGTTGTTCCGAAGAATCTCTTGTATATGTTGTTGAAGTGCGAAACATCGTTGTATCCGCACTCGGCGGCAACACGGGAAACAGGGAGCTTTGTTGAAGTCAGCATATCATGTGCCGCAACACAGCGTACCATGTTGATATAACCGGTAAGTGTCTGACCTGTGTGCTTGCGGAACTCCCGTGTAAGATATGAGCGGTTATAGCCGAGAGCATCGGCAATAACACTTGCGGATAGCTTTTCCTTATAATGGGTATTTATATACACCATGACCTCACTGCATTTGGAATATCTTCCGCTGTCAGCCATGGGGTCTGCGTTTCCGTCCCCTGCAGTATATGAATAATTCTCTATTATGTATGCCAGAAGATACATGGATGCCGCGACAGCACGCATAACTGTGGTGCCGTCCTTTTTTGAAAACTCGGATATGTAATTCTCGAAAAGACGGATAGTTTCGGGAGATGTGACATTTGTCTTTATCTGCTTGCCGTTCATATCCAGATGGGCGATTTTAAAAAGCTGCCCCGGTACTTTGAAATAGTAGTATTCGAACTGTTCACCGTCGGAATACATTCTGTGAAGCCTATATGGATTTATAACGTATATCTCGCCCTTTGAAACGGTATATGCGGTTGTATCAAGCAAAAATTTGCCATGCCCTTTGACAACATAGAACATTTCATAATCCGCATGCCAGTTTACGGGATAGGATTCGTAAGGAAGTCCGTCGGGGTTGTTCTTCCAATACTTTAATGGTACGGGTTGGAAGGCGAATTCG